>NZ_JBEOZK010000019.1:0-156243 GCF_040297565.1 Streptomyces sp. NPDC001728 | reverse complement strand
GCCCAGGAGGCGGGCTGGACGACATCGACCCGGTCCAGGCCCGGTGCGCCGTCCTCACCACGGAGCACGGCCGTGAGCGACCAGTCCACGAAGGGGGAGAGGGCCGTCTCGCACTCGGCGATGACACGGGCGAACTCGGGCGAGGAGTCGAGGAGGCCCAGGGCCATGCCCACCCACTGCGAACCCTGCCCCGGGAACACGAACACGGCCCGGGAGGCCGACACGCCGCTCTCGGCGGTGAGCTCCCCGGAGGCCAGCGCGTCCAGACCGGCGAGCAGCCCCTCACGGCCGTCGGTACCGGGGACGACGGCCCGCGACTCGAAGGCGGACCGCCCGGTGGCCAGGGAGCACGCGACATCGGCGGGGGTCAGCTCGGGCTTCGCCCGTACGTGTGCGGCCAGCTGTCCGGCGGCCTGCGCGAGCGCGTCCGCCGAGCGCGCGGAGACCAGCCACGGAAGGTCCGTTTCCCGCAGCGGTACGGGCGCGGTCTCCTCGGTGGCGGGCTCGGCCGGTGCCTCCGCGAGGATGACGTGGGCGTTGGTGCCGCTGATGCCGAAGGAGGAAACACCGGCCCTGCGGACCCTGTCCTCCTCGGCGGGCCACGGGCGCGGTGCGGTGAGCAGCTCGACGCCGGCGTCCCACTCCACCAGCTCGCTCGGCCTGCTCACGTTGAGGGAGGCGGGCAGTTCGCCGTGGCGCAGGGCCATGACCATCTTGATGACGCCGCCGACGCCTGCCGCCGCCTGGGAGTGTCCGAGGTTGGACTTGAGGGAGCCGAGCAGGAGCGGCTGTCCCTCGCGCTCGGTGCCATAGGTGGCGACGAGTGCCTGTGCCTCGATGGGGTCGCCGAGGACGGTGCCGGTGCCGTGGGCCTCGACGGCGTCGACGCCGGAGAAGGTGATACCGGCGTCCTGGACGGCGGCGCGGATCACCCGCTCCTGGGCCGGGCCGCTCGGGGCGGTGAGCCCGTTGGAGGCGCCGTCCTGGTTGACGGCGGTTCCGGCGACGACGGCGAGTACGTCGTGTCCGAGGCGGCGGGCGTCCGAGAGCCGCTCGACGACGAGGACGCCGACGCCCTCGGCCCACGCGGTGCCGTCGGCGTCGGCGGAGAAGGACTTGGCCCGGCCGTCGGCCGCGAGGCCCCGCTGCCGGGAGAACTCGACGAAGATGCCGGGCGTGGACATGATGGTCACACCGCCCGCGAGGGCGAGCGAGCACTCACCGGACCGTACGGCGTTCACCGCGAGGTGCAGGGCGACGAGGGACGAGGAGCAGGCGGTGTCCACGGTCAGCGCCGGGCCCTGGAGTCCGAGGGTGTAGGCCACCCGGCCCGATGCCACGCTGGACGTGGTTCCCGTCAGGCCGAACCCGGCGGCCCCCGCCGCCGCCTCGCCGAGCCGGGGGCCGTACTCCTGGGCGATGGCGCCGAGGAACACGCCCGTCGACGAACCGTGCAGCGACCCGGGCGTGATGCCGGACCGCTCCAGGGCCTCCCAGGACACTTCGAGGAGGAGCCGCTGCTGCGGGTCCATGGCCAGCGCCTCGCGCGGCGAGATCCCGAAGAAGGACGGATCGAACTCGGCGGCGCCGGTCAGGAACCCGCCGTCGCGCACGTACGAGGTACCGGAGTGCTCCGGGTCCGGGTGGTAGAGGCCTTCGAGGTCCCAGCCACGGTCGACCGGGAGGCCCGAGATCACGTCGCGCTGCTCGGCGACGACCCGCCACAGCGCCTCGGGCGAGTCCACGCCGCCCGGGAATCGGCACCCCATGCCGACGATCACGATCGGATCGTCGGCGTTCGTGCTCGTCTCCGTGCCCGATCCGGCGCCCGCCTCCAGCTCGCGGATCCGCTGACGGGACTGGTGGAGGTCGACGGTGAGTCGTTTGAGGTATTCGACGAGTTTGTCGTTGTCCGTCGTTGTCATGGTGAAGGTGCCCCCGTAGGCGTCGTGAAGTGGTGCGTGCGCGCGGAATCCGGGCACGGCTGCCCGTGAGACGTGCCCGGGTGTGCCGCGCGCAGCGAGCAGGGTGAGCAGGGTGCCGGTCCTCCGCGCGGGGCGGAGGCGGCGTCGGAGTGGGAGGTGCCGTCAGAGTGCGGAGATGGCGTGCGTCACAGTTCGGAGTCGATGAACGCGAGGAGTTCGTCGACCGACGCGGACTGGACCCGTTCGGTCAGGTCCATGTCGTCGGCCGGGGCCCGCTGGGCCGGTACGCGGGCGACCAGTGCCTGGAGTCGCTGGACGATCTCGTCCCTGATGTCGTCCCGGGTGTCGTCCGGCAGTTCGGCGAGCGTCGCTTCCAGCCGGCCGAGCTCGATCAGTCCGGGTACGGCCGTGCCGCCGGTCGCGTCGATGGATTCGGTGGTGGCGTCGGAGTCCTCGTCGTCCGGGGCCAGTTCGGAGTGCAGCTGGGCCACGACCGCAAGGGGTGTCGGGTAGTTGAAGAGGAAGGTCGCGGGCAGGCGCAGACCGGAGCCGGTCTGGATCCTGTTGCGCAGTTCGACGAGAGTGAGCGAGTCGCAGCCCATGTCCTTGAAGGGACGGTCGGCGGGGATGCCGGCCGCCGAGGACCGCCCGAGCACGGCGGCGGTCTGTACCCGGACGAGGTCGAGCAGCAGTTCCTCCCGCTCGGGCGGGCTGAGTACGGCGAGCCGGTCGCTCAGGGTCCCGGTCGTCGGGGCCGCCGCGGCCGTCGGCACCTGGGCCGGCCGGACCGCCACCGGCGCCAGATCCCTTAGCACGGTGGGCAGTTGGTCCCCGAGCGCGCCGAGCGCGGCACGGTCCAGGGGGGCGGGTACGAGCGCGGCGGCGTCCGTGCGGAGAGCCGCGTCGAGCAGGGCCAGGCCCTCCGCCCGGTCGATGGGCGCGAGTCCGGTTCTGGCGATCCTCACCCGGTCGGCCTCGGACAGGGCGCCCGCCATGCCGGCGGCACCCGGCCTCCCCGCCGTGTCCGACCACATGCCCCAGGCCAGGGACAGCGCCGGCAGACGACGCACCCTGCGGTACTGGGCCAGCGCGTCCAGGTAGGTGTTGGCGGCGGCGTAGTTGCCCTGGCCGGCGCCACCGATGACCCCCATGACGGAGGAGAAGAGGACGAACGCCGCGAGATCCTGGTCCGTGGTCAGCTCGTGGAGGTTCCGGGCCGCCACCGCCTTCGCGGCGAGCACGGTGTCCAGGCGTTCGGGGGTGAGCGCGGTGACCACACCGTCGTCGAGCACGCCCGCGGCATGGACGACGGCGGTGAGCCGTACGCCGTTCAGCAGCTCCGAGAGCGCGTTCCGGTCGGCGGTGTCACAGGCGGCGACCATCACCTCAGCGCCCAAATCGGTGAGTTCCGAGGCCAGTTCACCGGATCCCGGGGCTTCGGGGCCACGGCGGCTGACCAGGAGCAGACGGCGGGCGCCGTGCTCGGTGACCAGATGCCGTGCGACCAGTCCGCCGAGCGCTCCGGTGGCCCCGGTGACCAGCACCGTGCCGTCCGGGTCGAGTGCCGCCGGCAGGGTCAGGACGACCTTGCCGATGTGCTTGGCCTGACTGACGTGACGGAACGCCTCCGGTGCACGGCGGACGTCCCATGTGTTGACCGGCAGCGGCTTCAGTGCCCCCGAGGACAGCAACTTCATTACGTCCGCCAGGAGTTCCGCGATCCGCTCCGTCGGTTCCTGGAGCAGGTCGAAGAAGCCGTAGTCCACCCCCGGGTGGTCGGCCGCCACCCGCTCCGGGTCGCGCAGATCCGTCTTGCCCATCTCCACGAACCGACCGCCGTGCGGCAGCAGCCGCAGGGACGCGTCCACGAACTCACCCGCGAGCGAGTTCAGTACGACGTCCATGCCACGGCCCTCGGTGGCCGCGCCGAACGAGGTCTCGAAGTCCAGGGTGCGGGACGACGCCAGGTTCGTCCCCTCCAGGCCGAGACCACGCAGGGCGTCCCACTTGCCGGGACCCGCCGTGCCGTAGACCTCGGCACCCAGGTGCCGGGCCAGCTGGACGGCGGCCATGCCGACCCCGCCCGCGGCGGCGTGGATCAGGACGCGCTCGCCCTCCGCCAGACCCGCCAGGCCGACGAGGGCGTGGTACGCGGTCAGGAACACGATGGGCGCGGACGCCGCCTGGGCGTACGACCAGTCGTCCGGCATGGCGGCGACCCGCCGGTGGTCGGCGACGGCCACCGGTCCGAACGCCCCGGAGAGCAGACCCATCACCCGGTCCCCGACGCCCAGTCCGACGACGCCCGGCCCGACCTCGGTGACCACGCCGGCCCCTTCGAGGCCCAGCAGGCCGGGGTCGCCGGGGTACAGGCCGAGGGTGTTCAGGACGTCGCGGAAGTTGACGCCCGCGGCGCGCACGGAGATGCGGACCTCGCCCTCGGCCAGCGGGGCCAGGGCCTCCGGGCAGGGGGCGAGCGTCAGATGGTCGAGCGTCCCCCGGTCGCGTACCGCGAGGCGCCATGCGGACACCCCGGCGGGGGGGACGAGGGCGCCGTCGCCCGCCGCCCGGCCGAGCCGGGGAACCAGCAACGATCCTTCTCGTACGGCTAGTTGGGGTTCGGTGCCGATCAACGGCAGTGCGGTACGGCAGTCGGCGGCCGACTCCACGTCGAGCAGACCGATCCGCCCGGGGTTCTCCGTCTGGGCCGAGCGCGCCAGACCCCACACGGCGGCCACGTCGGGGTCGACGTCGGCGTCCGGTTCCGTGGCCACGGCGGCCCGCGTGACGAGCACGAGCCGGGAGTCCGCGAACCGGTCGTCGGCCAGCCACGCCTGGAGCGCGGCGAGCGCACGGTGCACGGCGGCGGGCCGGGTGTCGGCTGCCGCGCTGCTGGCGTCCACCGAGCCCGTGAGTCCCGCGAGCGGGGCGAAGACGACCTCGGGCGCCGGGTGGCCCGCGTCGAGAGACCGCCCGAGCGCCGCCAGATCGGCGTAAGCCTGCCCGACACCGAGGTCGGCGGAGCCCAGGACGACGGCCGACGGGGACGATTCCCGCTCCGCCGTGACCGGTTTCCAGTCCAGGCGGTGGAGTGACCGGGGAACGGCCACTTCGTCGCTCACCGGGCGCAGCACCAGCTCCTCGATCTCGGCGACCACCGCGCGGGACTCGTCGAGCAGGGTCAGCGAGACGGTGTCCGGACCGGTGTGCGCGATCAGGGCGAGAGCACTTCGGGCCCCGGGCTGACGGACGGTCACACCCCGCCAGGAGAAGGGCAGGAGACGGCGCTCACCGTCGGCCAGCGCGGTCATCACGATCGGGTGCAGGGCCGCGTCGAGCAGGGCCGGGTGCACCCCGTAGGAACCGGCGTCGGTGACGGACGACGGCAGGGCGACCTCGGCGAGCAGGTCCGCCTCGCCCTGCCGCCAGGCGGCCCGCAGGCCCTGGAACACCGGGCCGTAGGAGTATCCGGCGGTGGCCAGATCGTCGTAGCAGCCCTCCACGGGCAGGGGCTCGGTCCCGCCGTCGGGCCGGACCGCGGCCTTCGCGGGCGGGCCGTCGTGCGGGGCGAGCGCACCGGTGGCGTGCAGGGTCCACGGCTCGGTGGCGCCGTCCGGAGTCTCGGAGCGGGCGTGAACGGTCAGCGCGCGCTGACCGTCGTCGCCGGGCGCGGCCACGACGACCTGCACCTCGGCACGGCCCTCCGCCGGGATCACCAGGGGTGCGACCAGGGTGAGTTCGGCGACGTGCGGCATGCCGGTCTGCGCGCCGGCGTGGGCGGCGACTTCCAGGAACGCGGTGCCGGGCAGCAGGACCGATCCGAGGACGGCGTGGTCGGCCAGCCAGGGATGCGTACGCCTGCCGAGCCGGGCGGTCAGTACGGCCTGTCCGGATTCGGCGAGTTCGACGACGGGGCCGAGCATCGGGTGCCCGGCCGCTCCCTGGGCACCCTGAGCGGTCAGCCAGTAGCGCTCCCGCTGGAAGGCGTACGTGGGCAGGGCGGGTGTCCGTCCGGGGCCGAACACGGCGTGCCAGTCGGGGCTTCGGCCCCGGACGTGCAGGGCGCCGAGTGCCTGGGACAGGGTGCGGCGCTCGGGCCGCCCGCGCCGCAGCACCGGGACGAACGCCACTGCTTCGTCGTCGAGGCAGTCCTGGCCGAGGGCCGACAGCACACCGTCCGGGCCGAGTTCGAGGAAGGTCCGCATCCCCAGCTCGTGGAGGGTGGCGAGGCCGTCGGACATCCGTACTTCCCGGCGCACCTGCCGGACCCAGTAGTCGGCGGTGATGTCGACGGGCCGGCCGGTGACGGTGGACACCATGGTGACGCGCGGCTGCGCGTACCGCACTCCCGCCGTGACGGCCGCGAACGCGTCGAGCATCCCGTCCATGCGGTGGGAGTGGAAGGCGTGACTGACGACGAGCCTGCGCGTCTTGTGGCCGGCGGCGGCGAAGACCCCGGCGACCTCCTCGACGGCCTCGACGTCACCGGAGACGACGACGGCCGCGGGGCCGTTGACGGCGGCGATGCTCACTTCGTGGCCGCGGCCTTCGAGGAGGACGGAGACCTCGTCCCGGGAAGCCCGGACGGCCACCATCGCGCCGCCGGCCGGCAGGGCCTGCATGAGCCGGCCGCGTGCGGCGACCAGGGTGCAGGCGTCGGCCAGGGTGAGGATCCCGGCGACGTGGGCGGCGGCGAACTCGCCGATGGAGTGGCCGAGTACGGCGTCCGGAGCCAGGCCCCGGTGTTCGAGCAGCCGGAACAACGCGACCTGGAGGGCGAAGAGGGCGCTCTGTGTGTTCTCGGTGCGGTCGAGCGCCTCGGCGTCGTGGAACATCACCTCGAGGATCGGTGGTGTGCCGGGCACGGACGCGCGGCGGGCGTCCAGTTCGGCGCACACCTCGTCCAGGGCGGCGGCGAACACCGGCTCGCTCTCGTACAACTCCCTCCCCATGCCCACACGCTGGCTTCCCTGCCCGGTGAAGAGGTAGGCGAGTCCGTCGTCGGGGCGTGCCGCACCGACGGTGAGGGCGGAGTGCGGTTCGCCCCGGCCGAGCGCGGTGAGCGCCGCGACGGCCTCCGCCCGGTCCTCGGCGGTGACCGCGGCACGGTGGTCGAGGGCGGTACGGGTGGTGGCGAGGGCGCGGCCGAGGTCGCCGTCGCTCACGACGCCGAGGGTGTCCAGGGCGCCGGCGAGGGCGGTGGCCTGGGCGCGCAGCGCCGGTTCGGTACGGCCGGACAGCACCCACAGCGGGGTGGCTGCGTCGGGGCCGGTGGCCAGCGGCTCGGCGGCGGGCTGCGGGGCGGGGGCTTCGGCGAGGATCACATGGGCGTTGGTGCCGCTGATGCCGAAGGAGGACACACCGGCCCTGCGGACCCGGTCGTCGGTGGCGGGCCAGGGGCGGGGCTCGGTGAGGATCTCGACGCCGCCCGCCTCCCAGTCGACGAGCTTGCTGGGCTCGCCCACGTTCAGCGAGGCGGGCAGCTGCCCGTTGCGCAGGGCCATGACCATCTTGATGACGCCGCCGACTCCGGCCGCCGCCTGGGCGTGCCCGAGGTTGGACTTGAGGGAGCCGAGCAGCAGGGGCTGTCCGTCGCGCTCGGTGCCGTAGGTGGCGAGCAGTGCCTGCGCCTCGATGGGGTCGCCGAGGACCGTGCCGGTGCCGTGGGCCTCGACCGCGTCGACACCCGAGAAGGACACCCCGGCGTCCTGGACGGCGGCGCGGATCACCCGCTCCTGGGCCGGGCCGCTCGGGGCGGTGAGCCCGTTGGAGGCGCCGTCCTGGTTCACGGCGGTTCCGGCGACCACGGCGAGTACGTCGTGTCCGAGGCGCCGGGCGTCGGACAGCCGCTCCACGACGAGGACACCGACGCCCTCGGCCCACGCCGTACCGTCGGCGTCGGCGGAGAAGGACTTGCAGCGGCCGTCCTCCGCGAGGCCCCGCTGACGCGAGAACTCCACGAAGATGCCGGGCGTCGACATGATGGTCACACCGCCCGCGAGGGCGAGCGAGCACTCACCGGACCGCACCGCGCGGACCGCGAGGTGCAGCGCGACCAGGGACGACGAGCAGGCGGTGTCCACGGTCAGCGCCGGGCCCTGGAGTCCGAGCGTGTAGGCCACCCGGCCCGACGTCACGCTGGACGTCGTGCCCGTCAGCCCGAACCCGGCGGCGCCCACGCCCGCCTCACCGAGCCGCGGACCGTACTCCTGCGCCATCACACCGGCGAACACCCCCGCCTGGGTGCCGCGCAGGGAGTCCGGGGCGATTCCGGCCCGCTCAAGGGCCTGCCAGCACACTTCGAGGAAGGCGCGCTGCTGCGGGTCCATCGCCAGCGCCTCGCGCGGCGAGATCCCGAACAGTTCGGCGTCGAACTCGGCGGCGCCTTCGAGGAAGCCACCGTCGCGCACGTACGTGGTGCCCACATGCGCGGGGTCCGGGTGGTAGAGGCCGTCGAGGTCCCAGCCGCGGTCGGCGGGGAAGCCGGAGATCACGTCGCGCTGCTCGGCGACGACCCGCCACAGGGCCTCGGGCGAGTCCACGCCGCCCGGGAAACGGCAGCCGATGCCGACGATCACGACGGGGTCGTCCTGATCGGGACCCGCCTCGGGGGCCGCCGCGTCCTGCCGCTCGTCGGCGAGCAGGGCGGCCAGCGCGGCGGGGCTGGGATGGTCGTACACCACCGTGGTGGAGAGCTTGCGGCCGGTGGCGGCGACGAGACGGTCGCGCAGCTCGACGACCATCGCCGAGTCGATGCCCAACTCCTTGAAGGTCCGCCGGGGTTCGATCTCGGCGGGGGATTCGTAGCCGAGGACGGCGGCGCTGTGCGCCCGTACCAGCTCCAGGGCGGCCGGGCCGGTCAGCGAGCGGATCGCCTCGGTCCCGTCGCCGTCCGCCGGGTCGTCCTGGAACGCCTCGGCCGGGTTCGCCGGCGCGGTGCCGGCCGACGGCGGGGCGACACGGGCGGCGCCGGGCGGCGCGGTGATCCAGTGGCGGCGCCGCTGGAAGGCGTACGTCGGAAGCTCGGTGCGGGCGGCCGGGGCGGCGGGCAGGACGGCGGACCAGTCCACCTCCGCGCCGTGGCAGAACGCCTCGCCGAACGCGAGCGTCAGCCGCCGCGGGCCGCCCTCGCCGCGCCGCAGCGTGCCCAGCGCGGTGACCGGCAGATCCGCGGCCTCAGCGGTCTGCCGGACGGCGAGCGCGAGCACCGGGTGGGGGCTCATCTCGAGGAACAGCTCGTGGCCCGCGTCGAGCAGGGCACGGACGACCGGCGCGAACCGTACGGGCTCCCGCAGGTTCCGGTACCAGTAGTCGACGTCCAGCTCGGAGCCCTCGACCTCCGTGGCGGTCACGGTCGAGTGCAGCGGTACGGTCCCGGGGCGCGGGGCGATCCCGGCGAGGTCCGCGAGGAGCGCGTCGCGCACGGCGTCGACGTGCGGGCTGTGCGAGGCGTAGGCGACCGGGACACGCCGGGTGCGGACGTCCTCGCCGTACCGCGCGGCGAGTGCGTCCAGGGCGGCGCCGTCACCGGCGACCACGGTCATGCCGGGGGAGTTGACGGCGGCCACGCTCAACTGCGGGTGGGCGGCGAGGTCGTCGCGGACCCGGTCGGCGGGCAGCGACACGGTGAGCATGCCGCCGCCGCGGCCGGCGAGCGCGCCGAGGGCGGCGCTGCGCACGGCGATCAGCCGGGCCGCGTCGTCGAGGCTCAGGGCGCCGCTGACGGTGGCGGCGGCGATCTCGCCCTGGGAGTGACCGACGACCGCGGCCGGTTCGACACCCGCCTCCCGCCACAGCGCGGCGAGACCGACCATCACGGCCCACAGTGCGGGCTGCACGACGTCGTCGCGGTCGAGGGCGGGGGCGCCGGGGCGTCCGCGCAGCACATCCGTGAGCGACCAGTCGCGGTACGGGCGCAGCGCGCGCTCGCAGTCCTCGACGACCCGGGCGAAGACGGGGGCGCTGTCCAGGAGTTCGGCGGCCATGCCGGCCCACTGCGAACCCTGGCCGGGGAAGACGAACACGGCCTTGCGGGCGGCCCGGTGGCTGCTGCCGGTGACCGCGGACGGAGTGACGCCGGAGTCGGCGACGGCGTCCAGGGCGGTCAGCAGTTCGCTCCGGTCGGCGCCGACCAGGACCGCCCGGTGGCTGAACGCGGTGCGGTCGTGGGCGAGGGCCCGGGCGATCTCGACGGCGCCCGCGTCAGGGTGTGCGGCGAGGTGCTCGCGCAGCCGGGCGGCCTGGGCGCGCAGCGCCTTGTCGCCGTGCCCGGAAAGCACCCAGGGGACGGATGCGCGTACGTCCGACACACCGGCGTGCTCAGGGATCTGCTCTGGCTTGTTCTCGATGTTCTCGGCGGCGGTTCCCGGCCACTCGCCGAGTACCAGATGGCAGTTGGTTCCGCCCATTCCGACCGATGTCACACCGGCGAAGAGCGGCCCGTCGGGATTCGGCCACGTACCTGCCTCGGTGACGGCGGCGAGCTTCAGTTCATCGAACGCGATGGCCGGATTGGGTGTTTGATAGTTGAGGGTTGGAACGATTTCCCGCTCTTTGAGGCAGAGGATGGTCTTGACCAGTCCCGCTATGCCCGACGCGCCTTCCAAGTGCCCGATGTTCGTCTTGACGGAACCGAGTGCGAGGGGATTACCGGGAGTACGGGACGAAGCGAATACGGCGCCCAGAGCGGAAGCTTCTACAGGATCGCCGACGCGGGTTCCCGAGCCGTGTATTTCTATGTACTGCGCTTGTTCCAACGGTATACATGCGTCGGCCCAGGCAGCGCGTATGACGCGCTCCTGGGCATTTCCGTTCGGGGTGGGGAGGGTCTCGCTCGCTCCGTCGCTGCCGATGGCCCCGCCGTGCAGGAGACAGTGGACGCGGTCGCCGTCCGCGATCGCCCGGCTGAGGAGTTTCAGCGCGACCACGCCGCCGCCCTCGCCCCGGACATAGCCGTTCGCCCGGGCATCGAGTGCGTAACATCGCCCGTCGGGCGAGAGGCTGCCGAAGGCCGCCAGGGCGTGGGTGCTCTCCGGCGCGAGGTTGAGGTTGACACCGCCCGCCAGTGCCACGACGGACTCGCCGCGACGCAGGCTCTCGCAGGCCAACTGCACCGCGACCAGCGAGGACGACTGCGCGGTGTCGACCACCATGCTGGGGCCCTGGAGGCCGAGGACGTAGGAGATCCGGTTGGCGATGATGCCCCGGTGGAGTCCGGTGACGGTGTGCGCGGAGGTGGCGCCGGGGCCCGCCGCGTGGGTCAGGGCCGCGTAGTCGTCGGCGATCGCGCCGACGAAGACACCGGTGGAGGTGCCGGCGAGCGTGGCCGGGACGACCCCGGCGTCCTCAAGGGCCTCCCAGGCGAGTTCGAGCGCGAGCCGCTGCTGCGGATCCATCGCGGCGGCCTCGCGCGGGGATATCCCGAAGAACTCGGCATCGAAGGTGTCGACCTGGGGCAGAAAGCCTCCGGGGCGCGGTGAACCGTCATCTAATGCGGCGAGATGGGCGCGATCCGCGGGTGGCTCCGCAATGGCGTCGCGACCGGACCTGAGGAGGTCCCAGAATTCCGCAGGGCTCGCGCCACCGGGAAAACGGCAGGAAAGACCGACGACGGCAACCGCGTCGGCCAAAGGTGATGGTGTTTCCTGAATCCGGGCATGGCGGATCATGGTGTTGTTGCTCCCCCCGTGAAGCATCATCAACGGCACTGCCGACTCGGCGGTCCGGCATTTGGACCCTAGCACCGAGTCGGCGCTCCGTAAACCAATGGCCACGGGCCGGAGTTGGCATACGAAAACAATGCACGGGGGGCATTTCGGGGGCAGGGCTTGCGTGTAACCGTCTGGTCAACCAGACGGAATCCGAGGGGGCTTGCGCGATTGCCTCGCAACCGCTATCGGCCGCTTTCCCGCAGGCGTCCGCGGGCCCGTCGGTCCGGGGGACCGAGGGGCGGCGGGCTCATGGGTTCACGGGGTCAGGACTTCGGTCCCGGCTGCGCCTTGGTGAGGGTGCAGACGCCGTCCACGCACTGACGCTCCAGACGACCGCGGGAGATGGTCTGCGCCAGGCCGACCATCCAGCAGGTGGGGCAGCCGCGGAAGGCGATCAGCGCCAGCGGCGCCGCCAGCAGGGTCGCCGGGCCGGCGACGGGCACCATGGCGATCGAGCCGATGATCAGCCCGAAGCCGATGGCGCCGCGCGCCAGGTGGCGCGGCACGGACTTGCTGGCGAAGTCGGGCCCCGCGGGCTTGGCGGCGGGGGTCTCGATCAGCACGCCGGGTGCGGTCTTTACGGTGTTCACGGTTGCGTTTCTCCTCCGACTGGTGGTCCGATGGCTGAATCTGATGCCTGATCGGGTGCTTGGTCGGTCACTTCCAGCGAGTGACGCAGTGCTGTTCGCGCCCTGTGCAGCCGCGACTTCATCGCGGCGGTGCTCAGACCGAGCGAACGGGCGACGGTCCTACCGGGCAGGCCCTGGACGTCCCGCATGATCAGGACCTGCCGCTGCTCACGGGGAAGGGCGCTGACCGCGGCCGCGATCCGCTCCACCTCCAGCCGGTGCAGCACCGCCTGCTCGGCGGACGGCTCGGCGCACCCCTCCGGTTCGGCCGACGCCAGGTCGCTCCACGACACGAGCAGCCGTACCTGTCTGAGGCACTCGTTGCGCACGATGCGGAACATCCATGAGGCGAGCGCGCCACTGGCCCGGAGGGTGCCGATCTTCCGGTAGAGGATGATCAGCGCCTCCTGCGCCGCGTCCTCGGCGTCCTGCGGCGAGGCGCACAGTGATATGGCGAACTTGCGCACATGTGGCTGCGATTCCATGACGACGGTGGTGAGCGAGCTGACGTCGCCGTCCTGAGCGGCCTTGATGAGCCGCTCGTCCGGCCAGGGGAAGCGTGGGTTCATGTGCTACTCATACCCGGAGGGCGCCCCGCACGCGGACCGCGGTCAGCTGCGGCTCTTGAAGCGGCGCATCAGGTGCCAGCTGCACGCGCCCACGAGCAGGACTCCGATGACGACGATGGCGGTGACCATGAGTGTTTCCTCCCGGTTCAGCCGGCCCGTTCGGCCGGTACACGGATAAGAGACGGGGGGGTCCCGAAAGGATTCGCCCCCGGCCGAAGTTTTTTTCCCGAGACCCGTGCGCGACCCGTACCCGGCCCGTGGAGGAGCCGTGGGGGACCCCGTGCGCGGCCCCGCCCGTACGGCCCCGGCGCCCGCCCCCGCGCGGCGGCCGGCCCGCACCCGCGTCCCGCCCGGCGGGCGGGATGTGCGAGCGTGAGCGGGTGAACGAGAAGAACACGGAAACCCTGCAGTACGGCTCTGACGGGCCGGAAGACGCCCCGGTCCTGGTCCTGGGACCCTCTCTCGGCACCACGCGCCACATGTGGGACCGGCAGATACCCGAACTCATCAAGGACTGGCGGGTCGTCCGGTTCGACCTCCCCGGGCACGGCGGCGCCCCCGCCGAGCCCTTCACCTCCGTCGCCGAGCTGGGCGACCGGCTCCTCGCCACCCTCGACACACTCGGCATCCAGCGCTTCGGGTACGCGGGCTGCTCCCTCGGCGGCGCCGTCGGCCTCGACCTCGCCCTGCGCGCACCGCACCGGGTCGCCTCGCTCGCCCTGGTCGCGACCTCGCCCCGGTTCGGCAGCGCCGACGAGTTCCGCCAGCGCGGTGTCATCGTCCGGGCCAACGGCCTGGAGCCGATGGCCCGCACCGCCCCCGAGCAGTGGTTCACCCCCGTGTTCGCCGGTGCGCAGCCCGCCATCGTGGACTGGGCGGTGCAGATGGTCCGGACGACCGACCCCGCCTGCTACGTCGCCGCCTGCGAGGCCCTCGCCGTCTTCGACGTCCGCGAGGCCCTGGACCGGATCGGCGTCCCCGTGCTGGTCCTCGTCGGCTCGGAGGACCAGGTCACGGGGCCCGCCGAGGCCCGTACCCTCGTCGCCGGCATCGCCGACGCACGGCTCGCCGTCGTGCCCGGCGCCTCGCACCTCGCCCCCGTCGAACAGCCCGCCGCCGTGACCGACCTGCTCGTCGAGCACTTCGCGGGCACCGCGCCGGACACCAGCGGCGTCCTCACCGTGCCGCCGCTGCCGGCCGCCCCCGCGCCCGAGCCCGTCCCGGCCGTCGAGTCCGCCGAGGCCGGCCGGCCCGACCCGTACGACAAGGGGATCGCCCTGCGCCGCGAGGTCCTCGGCGACGCCCGTGTGGACCAGGCGCTGGCCGGCGACCCCGACGGCAGCTTCCAGGACCTCGTCACCCGGTACGCCTGGGGCGAGGTCTGGGACCGGGACGGCCTCGACCGGCGCACCCGCAGCGTCGTCACCCTCACCGCGCTGATCGCCGGCGGTCACCGCGAGGCCCTCGCCGACCACACCCGTGCCGCCCTCCGCAACGGCCTGTCGGCCGCGGAACTGCGCGAGATCGTCGTCCACGCGGGCGTGTACTGCGGCTTCCCCGCCGCCGAGACCGCGCTCGGCGTGGTCGCCCGCGTCGTCGAGGAGGAGACCAGGCCCCCGGCGTAACCTGGCCGTGTGAAGCTGACGAAGAAGTCCCACGCCTGCGTGCGGCTGGAGAAGGACGGGCGGACGCTCGTCCTCGACCCCGGCATGTTCACCGAGGAGGACGCGGTCCTCGGGGCCGACGCCCTGCTCGTCACGCACGAGCACCCCGACCACTTCGACGAGGGCCGGCTGCGCGCGGCCCTCGAGGCGAACGGGGCCGCCGAGGTCTGGACGCTGCGCAGCGTCGCCCAACAGCTCTCGGCGGCCTTCCCCGGCCGGGTGCACACCGTCGGTCACGGCGACACGTTCACGGCGGCCGGGTTCGACGTCCAGGTGCACGGCGAGCTGCACGCAGTGATCCACCCGGACATCCCGCGCGTCACCAACGTGGGCTTCCTCGTCGACGGCTCCGTCTTCCACCCCGGAGACGCCCTCACCGTGCCCGACCACCCCGTGGACACGCTGCTGCTGCCCGTCATGGCCCCGTGGAACAAGATCTCCGAGGTCATCGACTACGTCCGCGAGGTCGGGCCGCGCCGCGCCTACGACATCCACGACGCGCTGCTGACCGACCTGGCCCGCCCCATCTACGACCGCCAGATCGGCGCCCTCGGCGGCACCGACCACAACCGCCTCGCCCCGGGCACGTCCACGGAGGTCTGAGCACCCACCTCCGAGGGCGGCCCCGCGGGGGCCGCACGACCGGCCCGGAGCCCGCTGCGACGCCGATTGTCAGTGCCCGCACGTAGGCTTGCGCTCATGCGCATCGCCACCTGGAACGTCAATTCGATCACCGCCCGGCTGCCCCGGCTGCTCGCCTGGCTGGAGAGCACCGGCACGGACGTGCTGTGCGTCCAGGAGACCAAGTGCACCGCCGAGCAGTTCCCCACCGAGGAGCTGCGCGCCCTGGGGTACGAGTCCGTGGTCAACGCCACCGGGAGGTGGAACGGCGTGGCCCTGGTCTCCCGCGTCGGCCTCGCGGACGTGGTCACCGGTCTGCCCGGTGGACCCGAGTACGACGGCGCCGAGGAGCCCCGGGCGATCTCCGCGACCTGCGGCCCGGTCCGCGTCTGGTCGGTGTACGTGCCGAACGGCCGGGAGGTCGCCCACGAGCACTACGCCTACAAGCTCCGCTGGCTGGAGGCGCTCAAGGCCGCCGTAGGGGAGGACGCGGCGGGGGACCGCCCCTTCGCGGTCCTCGGTGACTACAACATCGCCCCGACCGACGACGACGTCTGGGACATCGGCGTCTTCGAGGGCGCCACGCACGTGACCGAGCCGGAGCGGGCCGCGCTCGCCGGACTCCGCGAGACCGGTCTGTCCGACGTGGTCCCGCGCCCCCTCAAGTACGACCACCCCTTCACGTACTGGGACTACCGCCAGCTCTGCTTCCCGAAGAACAAGGGCATGCGCATCGACCTGGTCTACGGCAACAAGACCTTCGCCGAGTCGGTCACCGACAGTTACGTGGACCGCGAGGAGCGCAAGGGCAAGGGCGCGTCCGACCACGCGCCGGTCGTCGTCGATCTCGACGTGTAGCGCGGGCGGCTGCCCGGCGGCGGAAATGATCTCCGCGCGCCGGGTGGTCGACCGGCGGGTGGCGGTGCGAGGCTGGTCGGATGAACATCCCGTTTCTGGACAACTGGCGCAAGCGGCATGAGCCCGAGCCGGCCGAGCCCCCGCTGGTCGCTGCCTACGACCGCGACCCCGAGGGAGTGGGCGAGCTGCTCGCCGAGTGCGAGCTGCTGCGCACCCGGGTGGCGCAGTCCGGGGTGGCGCTCGACGACACCCCGCGCTCGCTCCAGGAGCTCGACCAGCTGCCGCCCCGCTGGCGGGACGATCCGGAGGAACTGCCCTGGGTCGGGAACGACGCGGGGCTCTACCTCGGCACCGTGATCGTCCGGAACGTGCCGGGTGCCCGCTGGCAGGTGTGGCCGGGCGGCGGGCCGGTGGTCCGGCTCGCCTCGGGGCGTGAGATCCAGGTCGTGGAGGCCGGTCTCGGCTGGGCGATGACGGGTTCGCCGGAGCTCTCGCAGGTCTACGCGGAGGCCGCCGAGTACTGATTCCGGGTACACCCCACCACCCTTTTGCAGTAAATACGGCTTATTCCTGTTTTATGCGTGTCGGGCCTGAAGTCCCTTTTCGGGTGGATAGCTTGCGCTGACTCGACACCGCTGAGAAATGGGGCAGGGCAGCGTATGGCCGTCGTCGATCCGCTGATCGAACTGCGTGGCGTCAACAAGCACTACGGCACGTTGCACGTCCTCCAGTCCATCGATCTCACCGTCGGCCGGGGTGAGGTGGTCGTCGTCATCGGCCCGTCCGGATCCGGCAAGTCCACCCTCTGCCGGGCGATGAACCGCCTGGAGCGGGTCGAGTCCGGCGAGATCGTCATCGACGGACAGCCCCTCCCCGAGGAGGGCAAGGAGCTCGCCCGGCTGCGGGCCGAAGTCGGCATGGTCTTCCAGTCGTTCAACCTCTTCGCGCACAAGACCGTCCTCGCGAACGTCTCCCTCGCGCAGATCAAGGTCCGCAAGCGCAAGAAGGAGGAGGCCGACCGGCGTTCGCGCGAACTCCTCGAACGGGTCGGGCTCGCCGCCCACGCCGACAAGTACCCGGCCCAGCTCTCCGGCGGCCAGCAGCAGCGCGTGGCCATCGCCCGCGCCCTCGCCATGGACCCCAAGGCCCTCCTCTTCGACGAGCCGACCTCGGCCCTCGACCCCGAGATGATCAACGAGGTCCTGGAGGTCATGCAGCAACTCGCCCACGAGGGAATGACGATGGTGGTCGTCACCCACGAGATGGGCTTCGCCCGCTCGGCCGCCAACCGGGTCGTCTTCATGGCCGACGGGAAGATCGTCGAGGACCGCACGCCGGAGGAGTTCTTCACGGCCCCGCGCAGCGAGCGCGCCAAGGACTTCCTTTCCAAGATCCTCAAGCACTGAGCGGGTTGGGAACCATGCAGCGTACGCACCGCACCCTGGTCGCGCTCGCCCTGCTGCTCGCCGCGACGGCGGCGCTCGGCGGCTGCGGCCGGGAGGGCAGCCCGCCCGTCAAGGGCCCGCAGCCCGACCGACTCCCTGTCTACCAGGTCCAGTCGGGGTTCACCCTGCCCGACTCCGCCACCTGGAACCGGGCGAAGAAGCGCGGCCGGCTGATCGTCGGCGCCAAGGAGGACCAGCCCTACATGGGCGAGAAGGACCCGGCCACCGGCCGGTACTCCGGCTTCGACATCGAGATCGCCAAGATGATGGCGGCCTCCCTCGGCTTCGACCCGGCAGGCATCGACTTCCGTACGATCGCCTCGGCCAACCGCGAGACCGCCCTGCAGAACGGCCAGATCGACTACTACGTCGGCACCTACACCATCAACGACAACCGCAAGAAGCTCGTCGGCTTCGCCGGCCCCTACTATCTGGCCGGCCAGTCCCTCCTGGTCCGCACCGACGAGACCGACATCGCGGGACCCCAGGACCTGGCCGGCAAGCGCGTCTGCTCGGCCGCCGGCTCGACCCCGTACCAGCGGATCCAGAAGGACTACCCGAAGGCCGAACTCGTCGCCTACGACACGTACTCGGCCTGCGTGGACAACCTGCTGACCTACCAGGTCGACGCGGTGACCACCGACGACACGATCCTGATGGGCTACGCCGCCAAGGTCCCCGACGAACTCAAGGTCGTCGGAAAGCCGTTCTCCGAGGAGCCGTACGGCATCGGCGTCCCGCGCGGGGACAACGCGCTGCGCTTCGCGCTCGACGACGCCATCGCCGCCCACGAGAAGAACGGCGACTGGAAGAAGGCGTACGACGCCACCCTCGGCCTCTCCGGGGTCCCGGCCCCGAAGCCGCCCGCCATCGACCGATACCCGGCGAGCTGACCGGAGGAACCCCCGACATGGAGCCATCGCCATGGATGTCCTGACCCAGAACTTCTCGCTCTACGGCAAGGGATTCCTCGGTACCGTCGAACTCACCGTCTACGCCTCGGCGCTGGCCCTCGTCCTGGGCTTCGTCATGGCCTCCTTCCGGGTCGCGCCCGTGGGCTCCTTCCGGGTCTTCGGCACCGTCTGGGTCACCATCCTGCGCAACACCCCGCTGACCCTGCTGTTCTTCGCGGTCATGCTCGGCCTGCCCCGGTTCGGACTCGTGCTGCCCTTCGAGGTGTTCGCCGTCCTCGCGCTCGGCTGCTACACCTCGGCCTTCATCTGCGAGGTCCTGCGCTCCGGCATCAACACCGTGCCGCTCGGTCAGGGCGAGGCGGCCCGCAGCCTCGGAATGAACTTCACCCAGACCCTCGGCACCGTCGTCCTGCCCCAGGCCTTCCGCACGGTCATCCCGCCGATCGGCTCCACCCTGATCGCCCTCGCCAAGAACTCGGCCATCGCGGGGGCGTTCAGCGTCACCGAACTCCTCGGCACCTACAAGACCCTGAGCGAACTCGGCTACAACATCATCTGGACCTTCGTCTGGATCGCCGTCGGATACCTGATCATCACCCTCACCATCAGCGCCCTCTTCCACATCATGGAGAAGCGCTGGGGAGTCGCCCGATGACCCAGTCCACCGCCCTCTACGACATCCCGGGCCCGCACGCCCGGCGGCGCCACCTGCTCTATGGCCTCGCCTCCACCGTGGTGCTCCTCGCGCTGGCCGGCTGGATCCTCTATCTCCTCTTCGACACCGAGCAGTTCACCTCCACCAAGTGGTCCCCCTTCCTCTACAAGGGGATCCAGGAACTGCTGCTGCGCGGGCTCGCCAACACCCTCAAGGCCTTCGCCTACGCCTCGGTGCTCTCCCTCGCCCTCGGCGCGGTCCTCGCCACCGGGCGCCTCTCCGAACACCGGGCGCTGCGCTGGGTGTCGACCGTGCTCGTCGAGTTCTTCCGCGCCATGCCCGTCCTCGTGATGATCTTCTTCATCTTCGTGGCGCTCAAGGTGCAGCCGCTGCCCGCGCTCGTCGCCGGACTGACCCTCTACAACGGCTCCGTGCTCGCGGAGGTCTTCCGTACCGGTATCCACGCCGTCGCACGCGGCCAGGGCGAGGCCGCGTACGCGCTCGGCATGCGCAAGACGCAGGTCATGACCTACGTCCTGGTGCCGCAGGCCGTCCGCGCGATGCTGCCCGCCATCATCAGCCAGCTGGTGGTGGCCCTCAAGGACACCTCGCTCGGCTACCTCATCACCTACGAGGAGTTCCTGCACGCGGGCAAGCTGATCGCCTCCAACCTGGACTACGACCTGCCCTTCATCCCGGTCGTGATGGTGATCTCGCCGATCTACATCGGGATGTGCATGCTGCTCTCCTGGTTCGCCACCTGGGTGGCCAGGAGGGAGCGCCACAGTCCGAAGACGAAGGCCGTCGAGGTCGCTCCGGCCGAACCAGGGACGCTGCTGCCGGGACCGCAGTAGCGAGCGAGAGCCGCACCCGCCCGGCAGCAGCCGGTGATCACTCCTTCCATAGCGGTACCGACACGTACGACGGGTCGGCCGAGGGGGAGAAGAAGGTCAGCTGCGCGCCGGTCGGGTTGTGCTCGATGTAGAGCGGGTCGACGGTGTCGACGACCAGCGCGAGCCGGTGCCCGGCCGGTACGTCGTACGCCGTGGAGAACAGCTCCAGGTCGACGCCGAACGGCTTGCCCGGGGTCCGGTCGTGGAAGGTGTACGGGGCGTTGCTGACCAGCTTGCCGACGCCGAGCGGGCCCACGTCGTAGAGGTACGCGACGAGGGCGCCGCTCGCGGCAGTACCCGCGCCCCGCAGCACCGCGTCCTGGCTGAACTTCCCCGCGATATCCATGTGCCCCCCGCTCTCCATGTGATGCGACGCGGGAGATTCTGGGAGTCGGGGGACACCCCGGACAAGGCTCTCGAACTGTGCGCTCCGTCCTACGAAGAACGGCTCTGACCTGTCATGATGGTGACGTCTTCACCCCGAGGGGAGAGCCGGTGGGGAACACGGCCGACGCGCCCGACGTCTTCGATCCGCGGATCTACGCCGCCGGCATCCCGCACGACCGCTTCCGCGCGCTCCGCGACCGCGCCCCCGTCGCCCGCCAGGACGAGCCCGAGATCCTCGGCTGGCCCGCCGGTCCCGGGTTCTGGGCCGTCACCAGGCACGCCGACGTCGTCCGGGTGCTCAAGGACCCGGGGACGTACTCCTCGTGCCTCGGTGCCACCCAGATCCGCGACCCCCACCCCGCCGACCTGCCCTTCATCCGGCGCATGATGCTCAATCAGGACCCTCCGGAACACGGCTCGTTGAGACGCCTCGTCAGCCGCGCCTTCACCCCCGGACGGATCGAGCGCTTCGCTGCCACCGCGCGGGAGCGGGCCCGGCGGCTGCTCGCGGCGGCGGTCGACACCGGGGGAGAGGTGGACCTCGTCCGGGCCGTCACCGACGACTACGCCCTGCTCAACCTGACCGATCTGCTCGGCGTCCCCGCGAGCGACCGGGAGCTGCTCCACACCTGGACCGAACGCGTCATCGCGTACCAGGACCCCGACGAGCCGCCGGTCCTCGACGCCGAGGGGCGACCGGTCAACCCCCGCTCACCCGCCATGCTGGCCGAGATGTTCGAGTACGCCCAGCAGCTCGCCGCCCATAAGCGCGCCCACCCCGCCGACGACGTCATGAGCGTCCTCGCCGCCTCCGAACTCCGCGACGCCGAACTGGAGATGTTCTTCTTCCTGCTCACCGTCGCCGGGAACGACACCGTCCGCAGCGCCGCCCCCGGCGGCGTCCTCGCCCTCGCCGAACACCCCGACGAACAGCGCCGGCTGTGGAACGGCGAGGTCTCCATGGACACGGCCGTGGACGAACTCCTGCGGGTCCACCCGCCCGTGCTCTCCTTCCGCCGCACCGCCGCCCACGACACGGAACTCGCCGGACAGCCGATCCGGCGCGGCGACAAGGTCGTCGTCTTCCACGCCTCCGCCAACCACGACGAGCGCGTCTTCCCCGACCCGCACCGCCTCGACCTCGGCCGCGACCCGAACCCGCACGTCTCCTTCGGTGACGGCCCGCACGTCTGCCTCGGCGCCCACTTCGCCCGGCTTCAGCTCCGGGTGCTCCACGAGGAGGTACGCCGGGCCTGCGGCGGCCTGGAACCCGCCGGACCTCCCCGCCGCCTCGTCTCCAACTTCATCAACGGAATCAAGTCGCTGCCGGTTCGGCTGCGGGAGCCGTCAGCGCCTCGCGGGTGACATCGGCCACCAGCTCCACCACATCAGGGCCGTACGCCTGCGAGTTGACCACCTTCAGGAGGAGCACGAAGGAGCCGGAGCGGTGCCGCCGTGCCAACTCCTCGTGGTGCCGGGCCAGATAGCGGGTCGCTGCCTGGTTGGTGATGGCCCGCTGCCCGCAGAAGAGGAAGACCGGCCGCCCGCCCTCGCCCGCCGTGAGCCGGGCGAGGATCACGTACTCGGAGACGCCCACCTCCGACAGGTAGCGCTGTGAGCCGATCCGGAACATGCCGCGGACCGGGCTCGGCTCCACCTCGACGTTCACCGTCACCCCGGGCAGCAGCGTGGCCAGATGGGCGTCCATCCGCCGGTTCGAGTAGGGGCCGCCCACGCAGAACTCGGTGCGGTCCCCGAAGCCCTGGTGCGCCTGGTCGTGGGAGAGGATCCGGGCCTGCGCCCCGCAGTCCTTGATGAGCGCCGAGAGTTCGAGCAGCGCGAAGACGTCGAAGCGGTGCACCGAGCGCTCGCCACCCGACTCCCTGTTCACCACGAGCAGGCACTCGGAACTCCCGGGCAGCCCGAAGAACGCCTGCTTGCGGCGGAGCCCGCGCCGCCAGAGGTACGTGCGGCCCAGCCAGCCGAAGGACGCGCTGACGCCCGTCGCCAGCACCCCGAGCACGATGTTGCGCACGTCTTCGTTCATGGGCGCGCATGGTAGCGGGACACCGGCCCCTTGTTCGAGGCGGTCCTGACGGGAGAGGCCCAAGGAAGTTACGCTGCGCGGACGGTCATTGACTGGAGGTAGGGAATGCGTCGCTCCGCCGCTGGCAAGGTCTCTGTTCTCGCCGTCGCGGCGACGGTGCTCTCGATGGGTGCCGCCGCCCCGCCCACGGCCCCGCCGACCGCGGCGCCGCCACCGGTCAAGGCACCGGTCGCCGTCGGGTACGGCGGCGCCGTCGCCAGTGTCGACGCCGACGCCTCCGCCGCGGGAGTCGAGGTGCTCCGCAAGGGCGGCAACGCCGTGGACGCCGCCGTCGCCGTCGCGGCGGCCCTCGGTGTCACCGAGCCCTACTCGGCGGGCATCGGAGGCGGCGGCTACTTCGTGTACTACGACGCGAAGAGCCGCACCGTGCGGACCATCGACGGACGCGAGACCGCGCCCCGCTCCGCCGGCGCCGGCCTGTTCCAGGAGAACGGCGCGCCCATCCCCTTCGAGGAGGGCATGACGAGCGGCCTCGGCGTCGGCACCCCCGGCACCCCGGCGACCTGGCAGACCGCACTCGACGCCTGGGGCAGCAAGCGGCTCGGTGCGCTGCTCGAACCCGCCGAGCGGCTGGCCCGCGAGGGCTTCACCGTCGACGACACCTTCCGCGCGCAGACCGCGGGCAACGAAGCACGCTTCCGTGACTTCCCCGCCACCTCCCAGCTGTTCCTGCCGGGCGGGCAACTGCCCGTCGTCGGATCCGTGTTCAAGAACCCCGACCTGGCCCGTACGTACGAGAAGCTCGGCCGGGAAGGCGTCGGAGCGCTCTACCGGGGACCGCTCGCCCGGGACATCGTCGACACCGTCCGCACGCCCCCGGTCCGTGAGGGCGCCACCCGGAAGGTCCGCCCCGGCGACCTGACGGAGCGTGACCTCGCCGCATACCGCACCGAGTTCCGGAAGCCCACGAAGGTCTCGTACCGCGGACTCGACGTCTACGGGATGGCCCCCTCCTCCTCCGGCGGCACCAGCGTCGGGGAGGCGCTCAACATCCTGGAGGGCACCGACCTCGCCGCCGCCTCACCGGCCGGCTATCTGCACCGGTACATCGAGGCCAGCCGCATCGCCTTCGCCGACCGGGGCCGCTGGGTCGGCGACCCGGCCTTCGAGCAGGTGCCCACGCGCGGACTGCTCTCCCAGCGGTACGCCGACTCCCGGGCCTGCCTCATCCGGGACGACGCCGCCCTGACCAGCCCCCTCGCTCCCGGCGACCCGAGCAGCCCGGTGCCGTGCGCGAGCGGCGGCACGGCGGCCCCGACCACCTACGAGGGGGAGAACACCACTCACCTCACGGTGGCCGACAAGTGGGGCAACATCGTCGCCTACACGCTCACCATCGAGTCCACCGGCGGCAGCGGGATCACCGTGCCCGGCCGGGGCTTCCTGCTCAACAACGAGCTGACCGACTTCTCCTTCGCCCCGGCGAACCCGGCGGTCCACGACCCGAACCTGCCCGGTCCCGGCAAGCGACCGCGCTCCTCGATCTCCCCGACGATCGTCCTCGACGGGCACGGCAGGCCCGTCCTCGCGCTCGGCTCGCCGGGCGGCGCCACCATCATCACGACGGTCCTCCAGACGCTCACCGGGGTCGTCGACCGGGGTCTGCCCCTCGTCGACGCCATCGCCGCCCCACGCGCCAGCCAGCGCAACCAGGCGACCACCGAACTCGAACCGGCCCTGTGGAACAGCCCGGTCAGGGCCGAACTGGAGGCGATCGGGCACGGCTTCCGGCAGAACCCGGAGATCGGCGCGGCGACGGGCGTGCAGCGCCTGCCGGACGGCCGCTGGGTGGCCGCCGCGGAGACGGTCCGCAGGGGAGGCG
Source organism: Streptomyces sp. NPDC001728 (assembly GCF_040297565.1). NCBI lineage: Bacteria > Bacillati > Actinomycetota > Actinomycetes > Kitasatosporales > Streptomycetaceae > Streptomyces > Streptomyces sp. NPDC001728. Next base: position 132,044 of record NZ_JBEOZK010000019.1, on the reverse strand, counting down.
GCTCGGCCATGGTCGTACGGCCGGCGCGGTGAGGACGCGCGGTTCCCGATCGACTGCGGCGGGGTGAGGGCGGGCGGGCCCTCGACCGCCGCCGCGCCGCCGGGGCGCGGGCGTCGGCGTCCCGGCGCCGGCCGCGTCGGTGTCCCGACGGCTACAGCGCCGTGAGGATGCGCGGGCCGGCGTCCGTGATCGCCACCGTGTGCTCCGCGTGCGAGGCGCGCGAGCCGTCGAGGGTGCGGATCGTCCAGCCGTCGGCCGCCGTGTAGTGGTCGTCCGTGCCGCCACCGATGAGCATCGGCTCGATCGCGAGGACCATCCCGTGGCGCAGCTTCATGCCCCGGCCCGGCCGTCCCTCGTTGGGGACGCCCGGGTCCTCGTGCATCGTGCGGCCGATCCCGTGGCCGCCGAAGCCGTCCGGGACGCCGTACCCGGCGGCGCGGCAGACGCGGCCGACCGCGTGCGCGATGTCCCCGATGCGGTTGCCGACGACGGCAGCCGCGATGCCCGCCTCCAGGGCCTCCTCCGCCGCGGCGATCAGCCGGGTGTCCTCGGGCCGGGCCGGACCCACCGTGAAGCTGACGGCCGAGTCGCCCGCCCAGCCGCCCAGCAGGGCCCCGCAGTCCGCGGAGACCAGGTCGCCCGGGGCCAGCACGGTCCCGTCCGGGATGCCGTGCACGATCGCGTCGTTCACGGAGACGCACACGACCGCCGGGAACGGTACGGGCGCCCACTCCGGGCGGTAGTCGAGGAAGGGCGAGCCGGCGCCCGCCTCGGCCAGGACCTCCCGCGCCGCGAGGTCCAGTTCGGACAGAGCCACCCCGGGCGCGGCCTTCTCCCGTACGGCCGCGAGGGCGCGGGCCACGACCCGTCCCGCCTCGCGCATCGAGGCCAGGTTCTCGTTCGTCTTGATCTCCACCATGCCAATTACTATACCGGTATTAGAATGGCCGCATGGTGCGCACACCCCTGACCCCGGAAGAGCGCGAGCGCGGCGAGCGCCTCGGCCGACTCCTGCGCGAATCGCGCGGCGAGCGGTCCATGGCGGAGATCGCCGCGACCGCGGGCCTCTCCGCCGAGACCCTCCGCAAGATCGAGACCGGCCGGGCCCCGACTCCGGCGTTCTTCACCGTCGCGGCCCTCGCCGGGGTCCTCGGCCTCTCCATGGACGAGCTGGTCACCCGGTGCGCATTCGTGCCCGTCTGACGGGCGGGGTGGCTGGTTGACGGTCCGCGGGGAGTCAGACCGAGACCGCCAGCTGTACGCGGCTGTGGCGCGGGCGCTCGATCTCGTCGAGCAGCGCCAGGGCGAGGTCCCGGTGCGCGATCCGGCCGGGGCCCTCGATCACCGTGCCCACGGCCGTCCGGTAGCCCCCGGTGACCTCGGCCTCCGCGTCGAGGTCCTGCCCCGGCACGACCATCAGCCAGTCGAGCTCCGGCCCCGCCTCGGCGGACAGCAGGGCGAACTCGGCGACGTGCCCCTGCGAGAACAGCCGCCACTGCTCAGGGAATTCGGGCGCGTCCATGATGCGCACGCCCGGCTCCGTCTCCAGCGTCGTGGCGATCCCCAGGACCAACAGGCGGCGCACGCCCGCCTCCCCGAGACCCGCCATCAGGGCCTTCGCCGCCGCCGTGAAGTACTCCTCCGAGGAGACGTCCAGCCTCGCCGAGGCGTTCACGGCCGCGTCGTGGCCCGCCGCCAGCGCGGCCACCGACGCCGGATCGGTGACGTCACCCTGTACCAGCATGACCGGACTCCCGGCCAGATCGGCGTACTTCGACGGATCGCGCACCACGGCCGTCACGCGGTGGCCGCGTGCCACCGCCTCCGCGACGGCGGCCCGGCCGACCCGTCCGCCCGCTCCGAAGACGATGATGTTCCTGCTGCTGTCGCCGCTGCTCATGTCGTTGGTCATGGCAGGACCGTAGAACCGGACCACCTGGTTACTTCAACGGTACTGGGCTAGCTTCGGACGCATGAGCCAGCAGTTGCCCGCCGATCTCTTCCACGACCCGGACTGCTTCGACCGCGCCCAGCCGATCCGGGTCGGCGGCAAGTGGACCGCCGTGGTGCTCCGCTGCCTGGAGGACGGACAGTCGCGCCGCTTCTCCGAGCTGCGCGTCCCGCTGCACTGGATCACCCCCAAGGTGCTCACCGAGACCCTGCGCACCATGGAGCGCGACGGCTTCCTCACCCGCACCGCGTACGAGGAGAACCCGCCGCGCGTCGAGTACGCGCTGACCGCCCTCGGCCGCTCGCTGATCGAGCCGCTCGACACTGCCTGCGCGTGGGCCCGCGCCCACGTCCCGGAGATCACCGAGGCCCGGAGCGCGTTCGCGAGGAGCGACTGAGCCCGGAGTGCGTTCGCGAGGAGCGACTGAGCCCGGAGTGCGTTCGCGAGGAGCGACTGAGCCCGGAGCGCGTTCGCGAGGTGAGACCGATCCCGGACCGCGTACCCGGCGAGCGACCGAGCCCGGAGTGGGCCACCCGGTGGCCCAGTCCCGGATGCGTGCCCCCGGTGGCCCAGCTGGGCGTGGAGCCGTGCATCGTCGACAGATGGTCCTCCTCGCCGCACTCCTCGGCCCGGCGCCGCTGCCCGGCACGGCCTGCGGTGCGGGGAGCACCGGCCCCCGGTGCGATGCGGAGCGCCGCGAGCCGGCGGCCGGGGGCACCGACGACCTGTTCGTCGCCGGGGAGACCCTCACCCACGCCTCCGACCCGACCCCGGCATAGGCTCCCCGGCATGATGCCCGAAGAGCTGCGGCGAGGCCGCTACGTCAGCCTGACCACCTACCGCAAGAACGGCACCGGGGTCGCGACACCCGTCTGGTACGCGGTGGAGGGCTCCGAGCTGTACGCCTGGACGCGCAGCGACTCCTGGAAGGTCAAGCGCCTGCGGAACGATCCGAGGGTCGTCGTCGCCGTCTGTGACGTGCGCGGCAACGTCGCGGAGGGCGCCGAGCGCGTCACAGGGACCGGCCGGCTGGTCGAGGGGGACGAACTGCGCCGCATCCGGGGGCTGCTGTCCCGCAAGTACACCTGGCAGTTCTGGCTGACGGACGTGCCGGCGATGATCGTCCGGCTCGGGAAGCGCCCGCACACCGGGATCGTCGTCTCCTTCGAGTGAACGGACCGGCGGGGCACGCACACGAAAACGTTCCGTAGTCGTCCCGTAACGCGACTGCGGTCCAATACCCGCGGACCGGAAGGTAGCTCCAGTCGACCGCGGGGCAGGTGCGTAACGCGTGACAGTGTCTCAACTCTCCCTAGAAATTACCGAGTTCAGAGAGTGGCTCATCGAGCTGGTGGAGCGCTTGGCGCCCGGTCGCGGCTGGTACGGAGTCTTCTCCGCACGCGATCCCGAGGGGATGCGCGCCTGCTTCGACGGGGCGGAACTCCTGCCCTGGGACGTCGTCGGGTCCCTCCTCCAGGACGCGGGCGAGCCCGGCGACGGGCCGTGCGCCGTGCGGGGCGGGGCGCTGTACGCGGCGGCGACCGGCGCCCATGACCGTGGGCCCGGCGGTGCGGCTGCGCTCGCCGAGCGCCGGGACCTCATGGAACGCGCACGCCGGGACGCCGAGGCCCGCGCCCGCGAGCTGGACGCCCGGCTCCACGCGACCCCCGCTCCGGGCCCCGCGGAGACGGCCCGCCTGGAACACGACCTCGCGTGGACGCGCGACGACCGCGCGAGGGCGGCGGCCAGGGTCGATGAGCTGACCTCGCGACTGGTCAGGCTCGGTCCGTCGTCGTCCTCGTCCGTGACGCCGGGGGAGGGGCACCCAGCGACGGCGGCACCGGTGGCGGCGGCCTCGGCATCGGTCGCGCGGCCCTTCGGGGCGGGGCGCCGGCCACGGGGCGCCCGGTACGCCTGGCTGGAGGGCGGCGCCGAGGAGCCGGGGCCGGTGGGTGCGGCGGCGGGGTCCGTGCCGGTGCCCGCGCCCATGCCCGTACCCCTCCTCCCGGCCGGAGGGGCGCCCCCGCGTGGGGCCCGGTTCGGCGGAGCCACCGGGCGGGGCGCGGTCCGGCCTCCCGCCGGAACCCGGGCGGCCGTCCCCGCGGCGGACCCGGGGGCGGGCTCCGGGGTGAGCCGGGTGGCGGACTCGGGGGCGTACTCCGGGGCGTACTCACGGGCGGACCCCGGGGAGGCTTCCGCGCCCGACCCCGTCCAGGACGCCCGCGCCGCCGCCAACGCCGTCTACGCGCTCCGGCGCCTCCGCGCCCAGGGCCGTACGGGTGAGGCGCACGCCCTGCTCTGCGAGGCGCTCGGCGGGCCGGCCGCCCGGCTCCCCGCCCTCGCCGCGGAACTGCACCGGGCCGGGCTGGGAGCCGACTGGTCCACGCTGCTCTGGGAGGCGGCGTCGCTGCCGCCCGGACGGCTCGCGGCCGTCGCGGGCGCGCTCGCCGACGCCGGCCGTGCCGCGGACTGCGAGCGGCTGCTGCGCCAGGGGGTGGCGCGCCCCGTCGAGGAACTGGCCGGGGCCTGCGCCGCGCTGCGGGCCGAGGACCACCACCGGGAGGCCCGCGCGCTGCTCACCGCGTTCGTGCGGGTACGCGCCCCCGGGGACGCGGCCCGGCTCGCGGGCGCGGACCCGCGCGGGCTGGTGCCGCAGCTGCTCGAAGCGGCCCGGGGGGTGTCCGTGGCCCGGGAACGCGACCTTCGGCACGCCTTCCGGGTGGCGGGGCTCGCCGGAGCCTGACCTGGCAGGTTCGGGTAGGTGTCCCCACGTGTCGGTACGTGTCCGACGTGGACCACTCGGGTATGAAACATGATCGACCCGGCCACTTCGCGGCGGCGGTCTTGCTCCGGGGTGTGACGGGGCTTACGTTCTCCTCCTACGCACCGCGTCTACGTGCGTAGAGGCTCTCTGACGCCGTGCCGAAGGAGCAGCTCATGACCGACGTCGTACGCGCCGCGCTCGTCCAGGCGACCTGGACGGGCGACACCGAATCCATGATCGCCAAACACGAGGATCACGCCCGGGAGGCGGCCCGGCAGGGCGCCAAGGTGATCGGGTTCCAGGAGGTGTTCAACGCCCCCTACTTCTGCCAGGTCCAGGATCCCGAGCACTACCGCTGGGCCGAGCCCGTCCCCGACGGCCCCACCGTCACCCGGATGAGGGAACTCGCCCGCGAGACCGGCATGGTGATCGTGGTGCCCGTCTTCGAGGTCGAGAGCGAGGGCTTCTACTACAACACCGCCGCCGTGATCGACGCAGACGGCAGCTACCTCGGGAAGTACCGCAAGCACCACATCCCCCAGGTCAAGGGCTTCTGGGAGAAGTACTACTTCCGCCCGGGGAACGCCGGCTGGCCGGTCTTCGACACCGCCGTCGGCCGGGTCGGCGTCTACATCTGCTACGACCGGCACTTCCCCGAGGGCTGGCGCCAACTGGGCCTCAACGGAGCACAGTTGGTATACAACCCCTCGGCCACCCACCGCGGTCTCTCCTCCTACCTCTGGCAGCTGGAACAGCCCGCCGCCGCCGTCGCCAACGAGTACTTCGTCGCCGCCATCAATCGTGTCGGCATCGAGGAGTACGGCGACAACGACTTCTACGGCACCAGCTACTTCGTCGACCCGCGCGGGCAGTTCGTCGGCGAGGTCGCCTCCGACAAGACCGAGGAACTCCTCGTCCGCGACCTCGACTTCGGGCTCATCGAGCAGGTGCGCCAGCAGTGGGCCTTCTACCGGGACCGCCGCCCCGACGCGTACGACGGGCTGGTGCAGCCGTGAGCAGCCTCTACGACCGGCACAAGGCCGTCATCCCCGACTGGGTCGCCCTCTACTACAAGGACCCGATCGAGATCACCCACGGCGAGGGCCGCCACGTCTGGGACTCCGAGGGCCGCAAGTACCTCGACTTCTTCGGCGGCATCCTCACCACGATGACCGCCCACGCCCTGCCCGAGGTCACCAAGGCCGTCGCCGAGCAGGCCGGGCGGATCATCCACTCCTCCACGCTCTACCTCAACCGCCCGATGGTGGAGTTGGCGGAGCGGATCGCCGGACTCTCCGGCATCCCCGACGCCCGTGTCTTCTTCACCACCTCCGGCACCGAGGCCAACGACACGGCGCTCCTCCTCGCGACCGCGTACCGGCGCTCGAACCAGATCCTGGCCATGCGGAACAGCTACCACGGCCGTTCCTTCTCCACCGTCGGCATCACCGGCAACCGCACCTGGTCGCCCACCGGCCTCTCGCCGCTCCAGACCCTGTACGTGCACGGCGGCGTCCGCACCCGAGGCCCGTACGCCCAGTACACCGACGAGCGCTTCACCGAGGCCTGTGTCGCCGATCTCGAGGACCTCATCGGGCACACCCGTGACGTGGCCGCGCTCATCGCCGAACCCATCCAGGGCGTCGGCGGCTTCACCTCGCCGCCCGACGGTCTCTACGCCGCCTTCCGCCAGGTCCTCGACCGGCACGGCATCCTGTGGATCTCCGACGAGGTGCAGACCGGCTGGGGCCGTACCGGCGACAACTTCTGGGGCTGGCAGGCGCACGGCCAGGCCGGGCCGCCCGACATCCTCACCTTCGCCAAGGGCATCGGCAACGGCATGTCCGTCGGCGGCGTCGTGGCCCGCGCCGAGATCATGAACTGCCTGGACGCCAGCTCCATCTCCACCTTCGGCGGTTCACCCGTCACGATGGCCGCCGGGCTCGCCAACCTCGGCCACCTCCTGGAGAACGACCTCCAGGGCAACGCGCGCCGGGTCGGCGGTCTGCTCATCGAGCGGATCAGGGCGGCCTGCGCCGGAGTCGATGCGGTACGGGAGGTCCGCGGGCGCGGTCTCATGATCGGCATCGAGCTGACCGAACCGGGCACCGACCGGGCGAACCGGGAGGCGGCGGGAGCCGTGGCGGAGGCCGCACGCGAGAACGGCCTGCTCATCGGCAAGGGAGGCGGCCACAGCACCAGCACCCTGCGCATCGCCCCGCCGCTCTCCCTCACCGTCGCCGAGGCGGAGGAGGGCGCCGCCGCCCTCGAACAGGCCCTGGGCGTGCTGTAGTCGCCGGCCCCCGAACCGCACTCGCCCCGTCCAGGTCCAGCAGTCACGTCGTCCCGCCGCCGCATCGAGCAGGGAGAGCCCCCGTGAGTACCCGTACCGCCATCCGCGGCGGCCTCGTCGTCACCGCCGCCGACGAACTCCACGCCGACGTGCTGATCGAGGACGGCCGCGTGGTCGCCCTCGCGGCCCACGGCTCCGACGCGGCGGCGGGCTGGACCGCCGACCGCACCCTCGACGCCACCGACCGCTATGTGCTGCCGGGCGGCGTCGACGCCCACACCCACATGGAGCTGCCCTTCGGCGGCACCTCCGCCTCCGACACCTTCGAGACCGGCACCCGCGCCGCCGCCTGGGGCGGCACCACCACCATCGTCGACTTCGCCGTCCAGACCGTCGGCCGGTCCCTGCGCGAAGGCCTCGACGCCTGGTACGCGAAGGCCGACGGCAACTGCGCGATCGACTACGCCTTCCACATGATCCTCTCCGACGTCAACGAGCACACGCTCAAGGAGATGGACCGGCTGGTCCAGGAGGGCATCACCTCCTTCAAGCTCTTCATGGCCTACCCGGGCGTCTTCTACAGCGACGACGGCCGCATCCTGCGGGCGATGCAGCGCTCCGCCGAGAACGGCGGGCTGATCATGATGCACGCCGAGAACGGCATCGCCATCGACGTCCTCGTGGAACAGGCGCTGGCCCGGGGCGAGACCGACCCCCGCTACCACGGGGAGGTCCGCAAGGCCCTGCTGGAGGCCGAGGCCACCCACCGGGCGATCCAGCTGGCCCGGGTCGCCGGGGCGCCGCTGTACGTCGTGCACGTCTCGGCCGAGGAGGCCGTCGCCGAGATCGCCACCGCCCGCGACAAGGGGCTGCCCGTCTTCGGCGAGACCTGCCCCCAGTACCTCTTCCTCTCCACCGACAACCTCGCGGAGCCGGGCTTCGAGGGCGCGAAGTACGTGTGCAGCACCCCGCTGCGGCCGAAGGAGCACCAGGCGGCGCTGTGGCGGGGGCTGCGGACCAACGACCTCCAGGTGGTCTCCACCGATCACTGCCCGTTCTGCTTCGTTGGCCAGAAGGAGCTGGGCCGCGGGGACTTCTCCAAGATCCCCAACGGCCTTCCGGGCGTGGAGAACCGCATGGACCTGCTCCACCAGGCCGTCGTCGACGGGCACATCTCGCGCCGTCGCTGGATCGAGATCGCCTGCGCGACCCCGGCCCGGATGTTCGGCCTCTATCCGCAGAAGGGGACGATCGCGCCGGGCGCGGACGCGGACGTGGTGATCTACGACCCGCACGCCACCCAGACGCTGTCGGCGGAGACGCACCACATGAACGTGGACTACTCGGCGTACGAGGGGAAGACGGTCACCGGCCAGGTCGAGACCGTCCTCTCGCGGGGCGAGGTCGTCATCGACCAGCGCAAGTACGTCGGCCACGCCGGTCACGGCACCTTCGTGCCCCGTTCCACCTGCCAGTACCTGGGCTGACCCTCCCTCAGAACCGCACCGCACCGAACCGAACTTGGAGGTCCCGCGTGGACTTCGGACTCGTCCTGCAGACCGACCCGCCCGCCTCGCAGGTCGTCGGCCTGATGCGCCGGGCGGAGCGCAACGGCTTCCGCTACGGCTGGACCTTCGACTCCGCCGTGCTGTGGCAGGAACCCTTCGTCGTCTACAGCCAGATCCTCGAACACACCACCAAGCTGCACGTCGGCCCGATGGTGACCAACCCGGGAACCCGTACGTGGGAGGTGACGGCCTCCACCTTCGCGACCCTGAACGACATGTACGGCAACCGCACGGTCTGCGGCATCGGTCGCGGCGACTCGGCGATGCGCGTCGCCGGCCGCAAGCCGAACACCCTGGCCCGCCTGGGCGAGGCCATCGACGTCATCCGCGACCTCGCGGAGGGGCGGGAAGCGCAGGTCGACGGCAAAGCGATCCGCATCCCCTGGATCAAGAACGGCCGGCTGCCGGTCTGGATGGCGGCGTACGGTCCCAAAGCCCTGGCGCTCGCCGGGCAGAAGGCCGACGGCTTCATCCTCCAGCTCGCGGACCCCTTCCTCACCGAGTGGATGGTCAAGGCGGTCCGGCAGGCCGCCACGGACGCTGGCCGCGACCCCGACGGCCTCACGATCTGCGTCGCCGCCCCGGCGTACGTCACCGCCGACGACTCCCCGCAGGCCCTGGCGCACGCCCGCGACCAGTGCCGCTGGTTCGGCGGCATGGTCGGCAACCACGTCGCCGACCTCGTGCAGAAGTACGGCGAGCACTCCTCGATGGTCCCCGAGGAGCTCACCGCGTACATCAAGGACCGGCACGGCTACGACTACTCCCACCACGGCCGCGCCGACAACCCCGACACCACCTTCGTCCCCGACGAGATCGTCGACCGCTTCTGCCTCCTGGGCCCGGCCGAGGCCCACATCGAGAAGCTCCGGCACCTGCGCGACCTGGGCGTCGACCAGTTCGCCGTCTACAACATGCACGACAACCGCGAGGGCACCATCGACGCCTACGGCACCGACATCATCCCCGCCCTTCACTGACGACTGCGCCCCGGCCTGCTGTAGCCGAAGCAGGCGTACAGCCTCTTGTCGAGGCATGACCGTCACGCTCAAGGCGCCCTCGCAGGAGGAGGGGAAGGGCCTCGTCGACCGGGACACCGCCATCCGCGACAGCGCGACCGTCGTGCGGGAAGCCGCCGTCGATCTCGCCAGGAAATACGGCTGCGAGGCGTGGGGCCGGCGTGAGCGCTTCGGGCCCCGGCACGATGAGGCTCCTTCCCGCGTGGCCGCCTTCTTCACCGACCGACAAGACCGTCAGCCGCCGTGCACCCGCCTCGGCGGCCATCGCGGTGATCTGCGGCCCTGTACGCAACGGGGCGTGGTCGTGTCCGGTGGCTCTCCGAGCAGGTGCACGGCGGAGACTCCGTCGAGGGCCGCCGCCAACGTCCGCGGCTTCGTGAGGTCGCCGCCCACCACTTCGGCGGATGCCGGGCGGCCGAGTCCCGTGAAATGAATTTCCTCGGGCGGCGTCATGCTCCGAAATTGACCGACCGCACTCGGTCGGCCGTTCGCCGCGCATGTGCCACGCATCCGTTCGCGCATACGCGCCCGCATGAATTCTGTGGAAGTGGAAGTGCACCAAGCTGCCATCGCCCTGGCAGGATTCGGCCACGTGGCATCGAAGTCGCAGTTCAAGGGCGTCACCCGGGGCTACCGCGGAATCGCTCGAACATTTTTCGGAGCGTTGTCGGTGACCTATGGGTTGTGGACCGGCTATCGGCGGCATAGCTTTTCCCCGTCGCTGGGCCGGGCGACGAGCAACGGGCCACGGTTTTCTCGTGGAAAGGCCCCTTGGACACACGCGGCCGGATGGGATGTGAATTCACATGAACAACTACGACGGTGACATCTCGCTGATCGAGGAGATCGCGGAGCAGGACTTCGACGGCGTCGCCTACGGCGCGTGCTCGACCAACACGTTCTCGCTCTCCGACTTCCTCGGGAACCACGGCGGTTGGTGCACGCTGACCAAGGAGTGCCAGCCCAACTGCAACTGAGCCCGCAGGGCCGGGCACGGACCAGGGGCGGGGAGCGGCTCATGCTCCCCGCCCCCGGCGCAACGCGCCAATCTATCACTTTCCGCGCAGGGAGCCGGAGCAATGATCTCGCCCGCGAATCTTTACCCAGAACTCGACAGCATCGAGATCCGCGAAACCATCGAGCCCCTCGGCGTCTTCGCGTCCGCCGTCCACGGCAAGCTCTCGGCTCCGTCCGACATCGCTCCGGAGGCCCCCTCGGCCTCCGCGCTCGCCTGGGCGCGGGAGCCGGAGTCGTATCCGTTCCAGCGCGTGATCCGGCGACTGGCACTGCCGGCGGCCGACCGGCTCCTCCCCGAGGACCTCACGGGGGCCGTGGCCGACCTGGACGCCTTCACCCTCCAGGTGCTCGGCAGGGCCGAGGCCCGGCTCCGTGACGCGGCCACCCGCACCCTGGTGGCCGCGGTCAACAAGGCCGCCGGCGAAGGGTCGTTGAGAGGGGACACCCCCGAGGAGCGCTACCAGGACTTCGTCACCCGGGTGTGGAGCGACGCGGTGGAGCCGTTCCCGGTGCTCCGTTCCGCGGCCGGCCACGTCGTGCGCAACGCCCGTGCGGCTGCGCGGGAACTGGTCCGGCGGCTGCACACCGACCGGGAGGCGGTCTTCCGGTTCTCCGGCATCGCCCCCGTCGACCCGCTGCTGTCCATCGGTGGGGCCGACGGAGACTCGCACGCCCACGGCAGGGCGGTCAGCATCCTGACGTTCGCCTCGGGGGCCCGTCTGGTCTACAAGCCCCGGGACATCTCCTGCGAGGCGGCCTTCGAGACCGTCGTCGAGCGCGTCAACGCCGAGGTCGGCTGCGCGCTGCCCGCCGCCCGCACCCTGGTGCGCGACGGATACGGGTACGTCGAGTACGTCGAGCGACAGGACGTCGGCGCGAGCAGCGTGCCCTTCATGCGGGCCTGCGGCCAACTGGCCGCCGTGTTCTACCTGATGGACGCGCGGGACATGCACTTCGAGAACATCCTGCCCACCCGCCGCGGCCCGGTCGCCATCGACCTGGAGACGCTGCTGCACCCCGCCCGCGTGCACACCGGCCCCACCCCCGAGGCCGAGGGGAACGCGTACGACGAGATCGGCCGCAGCGTCTACGGCATCGGGATCCTCCCGCTGGTCCTGGCCGGCAAGGACGAGGACTCCGGCCACGTCGACCTCGGCTTCCTCGGCGGCGACAACCAGGGCGTCTCCCCCTTCAAGACGATGGTCTTCGAGCACCCCTTCACCGACCGGATCAGGGTGCACCTCCAGGCCCGTCCGGCCGAGCAGCGCTCCACCGTGGTCCGGGAGAGCACCGAGCAGGAGATCCACGGGCTCGCCGGGCAGATGGCCGACGGGTTCCGACAGGTCTGCGAGGCGGTGATGCGCCGGCCCTCCTGGTGGACCGCCCTCCTGGAGCGGATCGCGCCGGCCATGCGCATCCGCTACATCCACAACCCCACGTCGCAGTACGCGCAGATCCTGCGGATGACGGCCGCCGCCGCCGCGATGGCCGATCCGGCGCTCGCCCGTGCCCTGCTCCACCGGATCGCCATCCCCTCCCGGTTCTCCGACCGCCGGCTGGTCGGCTCGGAGCTGCAGCAGATGGCCGAACGCGACGTCCCCTACTTCACCGTGCCCGCCACCGGCGCCACCGTCCTCGACTGCGACGGCGAGGACACCGGCGTCCGGCTCGACCGCACCCCCCTCTCCCGGGCGCTCGCCAAGGCCGGGGCGCTCGACGAGCAGATGGTGAGCCGGCAGCTGCGGCTGCTCCACTCGGCCTTCTGCTCCCGCTTCCCCGACAACCACCTCTCCGGCCGGACCTCCTGGAGCGGTCGGGCCGCCCCCGGCGAGCGCACCGGCCTGGAGCGGCTCGCCCGGTCGCTGGCCGACTCCCTGACCGCGGGCAGTCTCCCCGACCAGTTCGGTCATCTGCCCACCACCTGGATCGGCCCGCTGGCCTCCGCGCAGGCCGCCCGGCCCTGGCCCTCCGGCGTCCTGGGGTACGACCTGTACACCGGGCGCACCGGCCCCGCGCTCGCCCTGGCCGCAGCCGCCGCCCACTTCGGCGACGCACGCTACGAGCGGGTGGCGCGTGAGGTCTTCGCGCGCAGCGCCGGAATCCTCACCGACGGCGTCTACGAGCTCCGCAGCATCCGGCAGAGCGGTGCCGGTGCCTACACCGGAACCACCGGCCTGCTGTTCGCCCTGGCCGAGGCCGGGCGGATCCTGGGGGAGCCGGGCTGGGTGACCGCGGCGCAGGACGCCGTACCGCTGGTCGTGGAGCAGCTCGGCCCCGGGGACACCCCGGAGGTGATCTCCGGGATCTCCGGCATCGCCACGATGGTCGCCTCGATCGGCGGCGACCACGCCGCCGCGACCCTGGACGCGCTCACCGGCCGGCTGCTGCGCCATGTGGCCGAGCCGGCGGGCTCCTGGTGGGAGCAGTCGGGCTTCGCGCACGGCGTCGCCGGAGTCCTGCATGCCCTCGCCACCCTGCGCGACCACGTCGGGGACCGGGTCGATGCCGCGTGCGGCGTTCTGACCGACCGTCTGGAGTCCTTCTACGTCCCCGAGGAGCGGAACTGGTCCACCAATTCCGCCTTTCCGGGCCGCTTCTCGACCGGCTGGTGCCACGGCGCCGCCGGCATCGCCATGGGGCTGGCCGCGGTGACCGCCCGGACGGCGGACGAACGGACCGCCGAGCGGCTGGAGACGGCCCTCGCCGACACCTTCCGGCAGGGCTTCGGGCGCAACCTCACCTGGTGCCACGGCGACCTCGGCAACATCGACGTGGTCCGGCGGATCGCAGGCTCCGACGAGGAGCTCCTCGACCGGGCCGCCGCCGTCGAGGCGCGCCGGCTGGGACCGGACGTGATCGCGGAGAAACTCGCCGACACCGGCTCCCGCTACGCCCACACCGACAGCGTCATGGTGGGCTCCTCCGGTGTGCTGCTGCACCTCCTCGGGCGCCTCGACGCCACGCGGCCCCGGGTGTCGCCGATCTGGCACGGATCCCTCTGATGGGGCGCCGGGTTCCCTCGGTCACCCAGGTCACCCAGACCGAGTGCGGGCTGTGCTGCTGCATCGCGGTGCTGGGGTACCACGGCCGCACCGAGGACTTCCGGACCGTGCGGGAGGACCTGGAGGCCGGCCGGGACGGGCTCGGCGCCAAGCAGCTCGCGGACTTCCTGCGCTCGCGGGGCATGGACGTCAAGGCGTTCCGGGCCCGGAGCGTGGAGGCTCTGCGGGGTTTCACCGAACCGGTGATCCTCTTCTGGGAGGACTACCACTTCCTGGTCCTGGAGCGCTTCGACGGCACGACGGCCTGGGTGATGGACCCGGCCGTCGGCCGCAGGCGTCTCACCCGCGAGGCACTGGAGGCCGGCTTCTCCAAGGTGGTGATCGCGGCCTCCCCGGGCCCGGACTTCGTCCGGCAGTCCCTCCCCGCCTTCCGGCACTGGCGGTCGCTGCCGCTGGTCCCGGCCGAGGCCGGCCGCCGGATCGCCCTGGTCGCCCTGCTGTCGCTGGGCTCCTACGCGGCGGTGCTGGGCATACCGGCACTGACCAAATGGGCCGTCGACCGGGACGACGCCTGGAGCGACCTCTCCCATACGGGTCTGGTCGCGGGGGTGGTCGCGGCTGCCGCATCGGGCTACCTGCTGCTGTGGCTGCTGCGTACCGCCGCGCTGGCGGGGCTGATCGCCGTGATGGGCCGGCATCTGATGAGCCACGTCTTCCGGAGACTGCTCTCCCTGCCCTTCAAGTTCTTCGCCACCCGGCAGCCCGGCGAGCTGCTGTTCCGCCTGAACACCGTGAACAGCGTCCGGGACCTGCTCTCCTCGCGGATCGCCCAGGGCGTCCTGGACGTGGGGACCCTGGTCTGCATCGGTGTCTACCTGTTCGTCACCGAGTGGCGCATCGGACTCCTGGCGTTCCTGCTGCTCCTGCTGAACGGCGGCGTGCTGTGGGTGAGCCGGCACCGGGTGAAGGAGGTGACGGACACCGAGCTCGCACTGCTCTCCCGCTCCCAGTCCACGCAGCTCGACGCCGTCGTGTCCGTGCCCACCATCAAGATGGGCGGCTACGCCGATCGCTTCGCCGACGAATGGGAGGCGACCTACCGCGCCTCGCTGGACGCGATGCGCGTCCGGATGCGGATGCAGCAGGGCTGGATCTCCGGAATCGCCGCCACCACACAGATGTTCGGCCCGCTGGCGCTGCTCCTCGCCGGTCTGCACTTCGTGGCGCGGGGGACGGTGACCGTCGGCTCGGCCATCGCCGTGCAGGCCGTGGCGGGCACCTTCTTCGCCCTGAGCGCCTCCGTCTTCCAGATGCTGACGGAGATCACCGAGACCTCCCGCTACGTGAGCCGGCTCAGCGACATCACGGAGCAGGAGAGCGAGCCGGAGGGCGGGTCCCTCGCGGAACTCCCCGACACCTGGGTACGGCTGCGGGATGTGTCGTTCCGGTACACCCGGCACAGCAGGCCGGTCCTCGAGGACGTGTCGCTGGAGATCCCGGCCGGCGCGAAGGTGGCGTTCGTCGGCGCGTCCGGTTCGGGCAAATCCACCATCGGGCGCATCGTCTGCGGCCTCCACCAGCCGACCGGCGGGACCGTGGAGTTCAGCGGCCGTCCCATGAGCGCCTACCGGACCGACTTCCTGCGCGGGCAGATCGGGTACGTCCCGCAGGAGGTGCACCTGCACAACCGGACCATCCTCGAGAACCTGACCCTGGGCCAGGACATCGACGAGGCCACGGTCCGGGAGTACTGCGCCGCCGTGGGGATCCTCGACTTCGTCGAGGAACTGCCCATGGGGCTGCGGACCCTGGTGTCCGAGCTGGGCGCGAACTTCTCCGGCGGGCAGCGGCAGCGACTCGCCATCGTGCGGACGCTGCTGCAACGGCCGCGGATCATCGTCATGGACGAGGCGACCGCCTCGCTGGACACGGCCAACGAGCGACGGGTCTCCCGGATCATCGCGGAGACCGGCGCCACGCAGATCGTCATCGCGCACCGGCTGGCCACGATTCAGGACGCGGACCTCATCCACGTACTCGACCGCGGCCGGATCGTGGAGCGGGGGACGCACGAGGAGTTGCTGGCCCTGGGCGGGGTGTACGCGGGGCTGTACGCGGAGCCGGTGGCGCGGGCCGTGTGACGGCCGGTGGTGGGCACGGCCGTCCCGGCCGGCCCGTCCGTAGACGAAAGGTGCTGTGATGATCGAGGTCCAGAACCTCACCAAGCGGTACGGCGAGAGGGTCGCCGTGGACGGCCTGTCGTTCACCGTGACCCCGGGGAAGGTGACCGGATTCCTCGGCCCCAACGGCGCCGGCAAGTCCACCACCCTGCGCATGATCCTCGGTCTGGACGAGCCAACGGCCGGCCGGGCGACCGTCTGCGGCGTCCCCTACCGGAGCCTGGCACGCCCGCTGACCCGGGTGGGGGCACTGCTCGACACCCGGGCCGCGCATCCGGGCCGCAGCGCCCGGGACCACCTGCGGGTGCTGGCCGCCTCCCACGGCCTGCCCGCCACGCGGGCCGACGAGGTCCTGGACCGGGTCGGCCTGCTCGCGGTGGCCCGGCAGCGGGTGCGCGGTTTCTCCCTCGGGATGGGGCAGCGGCTCGGCGTGGCGGCGGCGCTGCTCGGCGACCCC
The DNA here is from genome assembly GCF_040297565.1 of Streptomyces sp. NPDC001728. Classification (NCBI taxonomy): domain Bacteria; kingdom Bacillati; phylum Actinomycetota; class Actinomycetes; order Kitasatosporales; family Streptomycetaceae; genus Streptomyces; species Streptomyces sp. NPDC001728. The sequence goes on along the minus strand of NZ_JBEOZK010000019.1, from coordinate 115,793 downwards.
GAGGTGCTGCTCCTCGACGAGCCGGTCAACGGGCTCGACCCCGAGGGTGTCCGGTGGATCCGAGAGCTGATGCGGGGGCTGGCCGCGGAGGGCCGGACGGTGCTGGTCTCCTCCCACCTGATGAACGAGATGGCGGTGACCGCCGACCATCTCGTGGTCGTGGCCCGGGGGCGGCTGCTCGCGGACACCCCGGTGGACGCGTTCGTCGCCGCGCACTCGGACATGACCGTACTGGCCCGGGTGTCCGATCCCGAGGGAATGCGGCGGGCGCTGCGGGAGCGGGGCATCGAGTCCGTGCGGCAGGACGAGGCGACGCTCGCGGTGAGCGGCGCGTCCGCGGAGGAGGTCGGGCTCGTCGCGAGCACGGAGAACATCACCGTATTCGGGCTGACCGAATCCGGCGGTTCGCTGGAGGAAGCGTTCATGAATCTCACCCGGGAACACGCGGAATACCGTGCCTCGACCGGAGGGGTCCGATGAAGCACGCGGTGGCCTCCGAATGGGTCAAACTGACGACGCTGCGGTCCCCGAAATGGTCGCTGGTCGTCTATCTCGGTCTGATGATCGCGCTGGCATTCGTCTACGCCACGTTTCCCGGCGAAAGTCAGCTCACGGCGCCCGGGTTCGACCCGGTGGGGCTCGGCCTCTCGGCCGTGCCGCTCGGGGTGATCGTCCTGGTGGTCATGGGGATTCTCGCGGTGACGGGCGAGTACGCGTCGGGGTCGATCAGGACCAGCCTGCTGGCCGTCCCCGACCGGGCCCGCTTCTACTACGCCAAGGTGGGACTGGTCAGCCTGGTCAGCGGAGTGCTGGCGGTGGTGGGCGTCGTACCGTCCTTCCTGATCGTGCAGAACGGCATCGGGGAGCACGGGGCGCCGGCGGGAGCGGCCACGGCGGGGCACGTGATGGGGGCGGTGCTCTACACGGCCCTCCTCGTGGCGTTCTCCATGGGCGTGGCGACGCTGCTGCGCTCGGGGGCGGCGACGCTGTCCCTGCTGCTTCCGCTGTTCTTCATGCTCTCCACGATCCTGAGCAACATCCCGGTGGTCGGCGAGGCAGCGCGCTTCCTGCCGGACGTGGCGGGGGGAATGGTGCTCCGCGGCTCGGCGGGCGAGGGGGAACTCGGGGCGTGGTCGGGCCTCGGCGTGCTCGTTCTGTGGACGGCGGGGGCGGTGGGGGCCGGCCATGGGGCGATCGTACGGCGGGATGCCTGAGAGCTCTGCCGCAGCCGCGAAAGAATAAGCCCATCGCATATCTCCGAGGTCCGGCCCCCGCGCGAATGCGTGGGGGCCGGACCGTTTTTCCGGAGGTATTTCGGTGTGTGCGCTCGGGGTCGTCCGGTCTATGCGTTCAGCGAATGGGGAGCGGCCAGGCTGGGAGGCGTCCTCCGGAGACGGAGGAAAAGCGTTCGGTATTTCGGCACAACGAAATCCGGACGCATGTCCGTTGACCATCACGAAGGAGAAGACCATGGAGAAGATGAAGGCCGACGTCCTCGGCGGCTACGACGAGTTCGAGCTCGTCGAGATGGGCGAGGCGGACGTGTACGGCGGCACGACCTGGAGCTGCGCGATCGTCACCGCCGTGGCGACCCTGGTGTCCGCCTCCGCCTGCCCGACCACCAAGTGCACCAGCCAGTGCTGAACCAGGCTGCTCTGATACGCGCGGCCGGCTGAGCCGGACCGCCGCGTCGGTGACGCCGGACGGGGCGGGGCGGACCCGGGTCTCACGACCCGGGCCGGGCTTCCCGGGCCTCCGCCCCGTCCGACGTCCCGTCCACCCGAACCCCCCCCTTCCCGCCCGACATCCCACAACCCGGAGGTGCGGTAGCCATGGGCGCTCGCCCGGAATCACGTCGGACCGCACGACGCGTGCCCGCCGTCACCCAGGTCGCCCAGACCGAGTGCGGTCTGTGCTGCTGCGTGTCCCTGCTCCGCTACTACGGGCGGGACGAGGGCGTCTCCGAGGTCCGGGAGGACATGGACGCGGGACGGGACGGACTGAGCGCCCGGCAGCTGGCGCGGTTCCTGGAGTCCCGCGGCATGCGGAGCCGGCTGCTGAGCGCCCGGAACGTCGCCGCGCTCACCCGGTTCTCCTCACCGGTGATCCTCTTCTGGGACGACCACCACTTCGTGGTCCTGGAGAGCTTCGACGGCGACCGGGCCGTCGTCATGGACCCGGCCGTGGGCCGGCGCCGGCTGACCGGGGACGAACTCGCCCGGCACTTCAGCGGCGTGGTCGTCACCGCCGAGCCCGGGCCGGCGTTCCGCCGGCTGCGCCGCCGGCCCTTCGCCGACTGGCGGACGATGCCCCTGATGCCGGAGGGCGCGAAGGGCCGGATGGCCGGTGTCGGCGTCCTGTCGCTGGCCGCCTACGCCGCGGTGCTGGGGATCCCGATGCTCACCGAGTGGTCCGTGGACCGGTTCTCCGGCTGGACGGAGCTCGGGGACCATCTGTGGGTCATCGGCATGGTGGTCGGCGCCGCGGTCGGCTACTACGTGCTGCACCTGCTGAGGATCCTGCTGCTGTCCTCGCTGGTCTCGGTCCTCGGCCGGCATCTGATGGACCACGCGTTCACCCGGCTGCTGGCGCTGCCGTACCGGTTCTTCACCACCCGTCAGCCCGGCGAACTGCTCTTCCGGCTCGGCAGCGTCAACGCCGTCCGCGACATGCTCTCCTCCCGGGTGGCCCAGGGCGTGCTCGACCTCGGCACCATGGTCTGCGTCAGCGGCTACCTGCTGCACGCGGAATGGCGGCTGGGGCTGATGGCACTCGCCCTGGTGCTGGCCAACGCCGGCTATCTGGCCACCACCCGGCTGCGGGTGGTGGAGGCGGTCGACATGGAGATCACCCACCTTGGCAGGAGCCAGTCGCTGCAGCTGGACGCCATCGTCTCCATCCCGACCATCAAGATGGGCGGTTACGCCGACCAGTACCTGGACACCTGGCGCGAGACCTACGCCGACTCGCTGGAGGCGATGAGGACGCGGATGCGGCTGCAGCAGGGCCAGGTGTCCGGAGTGGCCGCCACCATCCAGACCTTCGGGCCCCTGGTGCTGCTGCTCGCCAGCCTGTACTTCGTCGGCCGGGGAACCATCACCATCGGCGGGGCGATCGCGGTGCAGACCGTCTCCGCCACCTACTTCGCGATCTCCACCTCGGTGTTCCAGGCGTACGCGGAGTTCACCGAGACCAGCCGCTACATGTCCCGGCTGAGCGACATCACCCGCACCGAGCCCGAGGGCACGGGCGGCGACGTCAAGGAGCTGGCGTCCCCCTCGGTCGAGCTGGACCGGGTGTCCTTCCGCTACACCAGGCACAGCGAAGCGGTGGTCCGCGACGTCACCATGGACATCCCGGCCGGCGCCCGCGTCGCCCTGGTGGGCGAGTCCGGCTCCGGCAAGAGCACCCTGGCCCGGATCGTCTGCGGGCTGCACGAACCCACCTCCGGCTCGGTGCGCTTCGGCGGACGGGACGCCGCCGCCTACGACCGGGACTCCCTGCGCCGGGTGATCGGCTACATCCCGCAGGAGGTCCACCTGCACAACCGGTCGATCCTGGAGAACCTCACCCTGGGCCAGGACATCCCCGAGGACACCGTCCGGGAGTTCTGCCGTGAGGTCGGCATCCTGGACTTCCTCGACGACCTGCCGATGGGCCTGCAGACCCTGGTCGCCGAGATGGGCTCCAACTTCTCCGGCGGGCAGCGGCAGCGGCTGGCCATCGTGCGCACCCTCCTGCAGCGGCCGTCGATCCTCGTCATGGACGAGGCCACGGCCTCCCTGGACACCGTCAACGAACGCCGGGTGACCCGGCTGATCGAGAGCATCGGCGCCACCCAGATCGTCATCGCGCACCGTCTGTCGACCATCGAGTCCGCCGACCTCATCTACGTGTTCGACCAGGGCCGGATCGTCGAGCAAGGAACACATTCAGAACTGATGGACGGAGGCAGCGTGTACCGGGATCTGTACGCGGCGACGGCCGAGGAGACCGGCCTGACGGCCGAGGGAACCGGCCGGACGGCCGAACTGCTGGCGGGAGGTGCCGGGGCATGAGCGAGAGCGCCGTGGCCGTCGAGGCCTTCCTTCCCTTCTACTCCCATGTGGCCTCCCGCTCCGCGGTCGCCCGGGAGCTGGGCGCACCGCTGCTGCGGGCCGCCGCCCCGGACCGCCACGAGGGCGTGGTGGACCAGGCCCACGACGCCCTGCTGCGGATGGTGGAGACCCAGTCCTACCGGATGCTCATCGGCGAGTTCCACACCTTCAGGGAGCGCCTCGGCCTGCCGATGGAGTCCGGCGCCGACACCGCTCTGCGCCGCTTCACGGCCCGCCTGGAGGAGCCCGGCGTCCCGGACTCCCTGCTGGCGGAGTACCCGGTGCTCCGGGGGCGGCTGGCCACGATGCTGGCGCACTCCCTGGACGCGTACCGTGAGTTCCTCACCGCCTTCGCCGACGACGGGCCGCTCCTCGCGGAGGCCGGACTGCTCGGCGAGCCGGGCGAAGACGGCCGCCTGCTGTCCGCGATCTCGCCCAGCGGCTCCGACCTGCACAACGACAACCGTCAGGTGCACATCCTTCACCTGGCCAACGGAACCCGGCTGGTGTTCAAGCCGAGGCCGCTCACCGCGGACGACTTCGTCCGCGACCTGTACCGGGCGGTCGACCCGCATCTGGAGCACTCGCTGTCCCGCTGCGTCCCCCGGTCGCTCACCGTGGGCACGCACGGCTGGCAGGAGTTCACCGTACCGACTCCCATGGAGGAGGCGGACCAGCCCGGCCGCTACTTCTACCGGATCGGAGCGCTGGCGGTGCTGCTCGGCGCCATCGGCGCCACGGACCTCCACGACGAGAACCTGCTGGCCCGCGGCGAGCACCCGTGCGTCATCGACACCGAGACCATGCTCCGGCCGGACGCCGGGGTGGGCGACGACTCGCTCCCCGACGTGCTGATGAACCACACCAAGCTGTCCGTCGCCTCCACCATGCTGGTGCCGATGGTGAACCCGACCTCGCCGGTCGACTTCATCATGGCCGGCGTCGGAGTGGCGGGCGACCAGCCGTCGTCCATGACCAGCGCCGTGATCCGCGACCCGGCAACGGACGCCATCGCGGTGTCACGGGAGCCGTTCAACTACCGACAGGGTGACAACGTGCCCCGTCTCGGCGGGGACCACCTGGTCGCCACCGAGTGGTTCGACGCCATCCTGGCCGGCTGCCGCGCGGCCCTGCGGGCCCTGCGGGACGGCGCGGTCACCCGAGTCCTCGACGCGCACCCCGAGGTGCCGGTGCGGCTGCTGCTGCGCTCCACGATGATCTACGGGCGGTTCATCGACGCCTCCACGCACCCGAAGTACCTGACGGACCCCAAGGAGGCCGAGCGGCTGTTCGGACTCCTGAAGATGCACCAGGACTACCTGTCCCCGGAGGCGGAGCGCTTCGCGGCGGACCAGGAACACGCCTCGCTGCGCGGTGGCAACGTGCCCTACTTCGTCACCCGGGGCGACTCCGACGCACTCGGCACCGTCAACGGGTCCACGCCCGGGGTGTATTCGGCGACCGCGTCGGACTTCGCCCGGCGCGGCGCCGCCCACAACGCGGCCCGCACCGACGCCTACCACCACTTCCTCCTGGAGGAGTGCTTCAGCGAGCTGTGCGGCGAGGACACCCCCGGCGGCCTCTCGGCCTCCGGGGTCTTCGGAGGGCCCCTGCTGGCCGGCGCCCGTCCCGGCGGCTGGTGGCGGGGGATCGCCGCCCGGATCGCCGAGATACGCGTGCCGTCCACCGCTCCCGACGGCCGGGAGGAGTGCGGATGGGTCGGCGGCATCGGCCCGGACCGCGACGCCTCCACCATCACCCCGGGCAACTTCGTCTCCTTCCACGACTCGGCCGGCGTGGCCGCCTTCCTGGGGCGCGCCGCCGCCCGCGACGAGAGCCTCGCCGGACCGGCCGGCAGCGCCGACCGGGGGCTCACCACCCTGCTCGCCGAGTACGGAGAGGCCCTCCTGCAGCGCCCTGAGTCGGTGTTCACGGGGGCCGCCTCGCTTCTGCTGGTCCGCCCCGAGGACCCGCGGACCGAGTCCGAGCGGCTGGCCGCCCTGCTGAAGGCCCTCCAGGAGCGCGCGGCGGAAGGAGTGCTGGAGACCGACCTCTCCAACGGCCCGGCCGGACTGCTGATGGTCCTGCTCGACCGTCTCCGCCGCGACGGCTCCGCCTTCCCCGCCGACGCCGCGACGGTCGAGCGGCTGACCGACCTGGCCCTGTCCCACCTGGTCCAGGAGCGGGACGCCCCCTGGTCGGACCTGGCCCACGGCGAACTGGGACTGCGCTGGACGACCGCCCGGATCGGACGTGTCCTGGGACTGGAACGCACCGCCAAGGAGGCGGCCGACTGGCTGATCGGCCGCTGGGAGCGGGACGGCGTCCCGGCCGAGCACGGCTGGTGCAAGGGCGCCGCCGGCCTCCTGCTGGCCGGCTCGGAGATCCTCGCCGCGGCGGACAGGACGGACTGGCTGACCGAGTCCCGGATTGCCGAGCTGATCGGCCGGGCGACCGCCCTGCCGCCCGGCCGCGCGGTGGACCTCTCCGCCTGCCACGGCAGCAGCGGCGTCGTCCAGTGCCTGATCGGCGCGGGCCGCACGCTGGGACGCCCGCACCTGTTCGAGCGGGCGGTCGCCCACCAGACCGAGGTCCTCGACCGGATCCGCGAGGACGGCTGGTTCACCGGCGCGGCCGGCCGGACCTCGCTGATCGGCTACATGCTCGGCTGGGCCGGCGTGGGCGACACCGACCTGATGGTCGACGCCCTGCTTCGCGGCGCCGACCCGGCCGGACTGCGCCTCCCCCTGGAACTGTCCGCGCCTCCCCGGGGCTGACCGCCCGCCTGTCAACCGCTCCACCACTCGTCGAAAGGGCTGCCGGGATGCGGCACTCGATCCTCCTCCCCGTCAACGCCACCCGTCCCGAGCAGGTGATCCCCTTCGCCAATCTCGTCAGATGGGGCGGCGCGGCCCGGCTGTGGCAGGGGCAGGGCCTCGTGCTGGAAAGCCATCACATCGTGAACTGGCTGGCCGGCGCCGGCATCAGGGTGCCCGCCGGGTTCGGGGTGTCCCTGATGCCCTACCGCTCGCCGTACAACGCGGCGATCGAGGCCCGGTCGGTGGCGCTGGCCACCGGGCACGAGGTGGTGGCCGGCTATGGTCCGGGCTCGCTCGCCGCGCAGACCTGTGCCATGGGACGGCCCTATCCCAGCCAGCTCACCGCCTGCCGGGAGTACATCACCATCGTCCGGGACCTGCTGGACGGCGGGATCAGCGAGCGCGAGGGAGAGATCTTCTCCGCCAGGGCGCAGCTCATGCCGTTCCACAAGCCGGAGGTGTCGCTGGGCCTGGGCGTCCTGCGGGAGCGCATGGCCGAACTCGCCGGAGAGCTGGCCGATGTGGTCATCACCTGGATGGCCTCGGCGGCGTACCTGGAGGACTTCCTGATCCCGGCGGTGCTGAGGGCCAAGGAGCGGCGCCCGGAGCAGCCGGCCAAGGTCACCGCGTACGTTCCGGTGGCGCTGGCCGGCCCCGACCGGGACATGGCGAAACTGCTGCGGGCGACCTGTGGAGGGCACATTCAGTTCCCCCACTATCAGGCCGTGCTGCGGCGGGCCGGGATCCCCGTCGTCGGCGACGGCGGGCCCGACGACGTCCGCGCCCTGGTGGACGGCGGGATCTTCCTCTACGGGACGGCCGAGGAGATCCACCAGCGGCTGGACGCCTACCGAGCGCTCGGCGTGGACGAGGTGGTCCTCAACGTCACCGGGGTCGGCGCCGTCCACGGGCCCCGGGCCGCCGCCTCCGACCTCTACGAGATCCTGAAGTCCGCCCCCTGACCGGGCCGCTTCCGGGCCCGTTCCAGGTCACGGGCCAGATGTGCCCGGCGCCGGCCGTTCCTGCGGCGGCTGCGCCGGTCCTCGCGGGTGTCGTACATCAACTGGGTGTGGAAGTAGTTGATGTGCTCCAGGACGGCGAAGAGGGCGAACAGCAGGCCCGGGACGGTTCCGGTCCCGGGCTCGTGGGCCACCATGAGGACGGTCAGCGGCACGCCGAGCCCGAGCAGCACCATGTTGACCACCCGGGCGGCGGCGAACACCGCCGCCGCGGGCAGCGGCGCACCGCTGCCGGCGGACAGGGCACGGAGTTTCACCGTCCAGTACGCGGCGCCCTCCAGCAGCAGCAGGATGACCAGGGCGAACCCGAGGAGGTTGGCGGCGGTCGCCGGCACGCCGACCACGCCGAACCAGATGGCCGTCTGCAGGGGGACGTTGACCAGTTCCCCCAACGCGAGCGAGAGGAGCCGCCTCCGGACCCCGGCCGGCCGGACGCCCGCCCTCACCGGCGCGCCATCTCTGCGACCAGGCGGTGTGCTCGCTCGGTGTCCCAGGAGAGCGCGGCGGCCCGGATGGCCTCGACGCCGGGAGGGACGTCCAGGCCCAGTTCGTCGGCGAAGACGGCCTGACATCTCTCGATCACGCCCAGCGCGCTGGCCACGTCGCCCTGCGCGCAGTAGGTGGCGGCGAGCAGTTGCCACAACTTCTGCCGGTAGGGGGCCTCGGCGAGGACCGTCTCGATGCGGTACGCCAGCATCTCGGTCCGGTGGGTCAGCAGACAGGCGGTGAAGAAGTCCTGGCAGGCTTCGAAGCGGGTGTTGCTGAGGCCCACGGTGTGCGCGTGGAACCACCGGGTGGCCGGAAGCCGCTGACCGAAGGGGCCGCGCCAGAGGGCGAGGGCCTCGTCCAGGACACCGACCGCCTTCTGGTGGTCGCCCGCGGCCAGCAGTTCCCGGCCCTGCCGGGCGAGCCCCAGGAAACGCGACAGATCGAGTTCGTCCGCGTCGACGGTGAGGGCGTACCCGGTCTCCGCGCCCCGGCTGGTGGTCAGCCGCTTGCTCAGTCCCGGCTGCGCGGAGTCCAGGCCGCGGCGGAGTCCGGTGAGGTGGCTCCTGATGTTGGCCACGGCGGAGCTCGGCGGTTCGTCCCATAACAGCTCGGTCAGCTCGCCCATGCCGACGAACTGTCCCCGGCGCAGCAGCAGCGCGGTGAGCAGGGCGCGGCGGGCGGCCGACTGCATCTCGGCACCGCCCGCGATTCTCACAGGCCCCAGCAGTCGGAAAAGCATCTGGCTCCGTCACCTCTCGTGTCGGGTGCTGAGGCACGTACTGGCCCCGGGCCGCAGGGTCGCCGCCGATCGCATCGTGTCCCCTGACGTCGGTGGCCGGTACCACGCCTCCCTCCGGGCCGAATATGGCAGTGCCTCAGGCGGGGAGGAACAAGGCCTGTTGGCCGCATGCGGCCAACCCGATGCAGGATCCGGCCCGATCGTCCCTCTCCTGCGGATCTCACGATGTGGTCACCATCGACGCATGGGGAAACCTTTACCCTTCGTGCACGCACCTTCTACAATCCGGGCAGCAGACGTCGGCCACCCCTCTCAGTCTTCTCCCGCGGAGTGCCTCTTGATCGTGTACCACATGGCGGTCCTTGGCCTCACGGCGGCGGAAGAGGAGATCTACCGGCACCTGTTGCGCAACCCCGGAGTCGAACTCGACGACGTGCACGTCCTGGTACGGCAGGACCGGCTCGTCACGGAGGCGGCGGTGCGTCGGCTGCGGGAGCTGCAGGTCATCCGTGAGGGCGACGGCAAGGCGTGGCCGCACAAACCGGAGCTGGTGGTCAACCGGCTGGCCCAGCAACGCCTGGACGAGTTCTACAGCACCATCCGCACCCTCTCCGACCTGAACCCCCTCGTGGACGCCCTGCGGCGTGAGGCGCACGACCGTGGCTCGAACTCCGAACAGGCGCCGATGGAACGGCTGATGGGGCTGTCGGCCATCCGCGATCGCCTGGACGAGCTGGCGTTCTTCGCCCGTACGGAGGTTCTGTCCTCCGAGCCCTACACCGCGCTCACCCCGGAGAACATCGAGCGCTCCCGCGAACTGGACCTGCGCTGCCTGCGCCGTGGCGTCGTCCTTCGCACCCTGGTCCGCGCCTCCGCGGTGGCGGACGCCACCACGCGGGCCTACCTCCAGGAGCTGACCGACGCCGGGGCCCGGATCCGGGTGATCGAGGACCTGAGCGAGCTGATGATCGTGTACGACCGGCACACCGCGCTGGTCCCGGTGGACCCGAAGGTCACCTCCAAGGGCGCCCTCTGCTCCAGCGAGGAGGGGATCGTCACCGCCGTCGTCAACAACTTCGAGCGGCTGTGGGCGGGGGCCGTGGAGTTCGCCGACCTCGTGGGGCAGGGGGAGAGCCCGTCGGGCGAACCCGAACTGACCGATCTGCAGGTGCAGGTGCTGCGGGCGATGTGCACGGTCGCCAAGGACGAGACCGGCGCCCGCCAGGTGGGCGCCGCGCTGCGCACCTACCGCCGCCACATCTCGGAGCTGATGCGGATCCTCGGCGCGGAGAACCGCGCCCACGCGGCGCTGCTGGCCAGAGAACGGGGGTGGGTCTGACCGCCGGTCGTCCGCCCGGCCGTCAGCCGTCCTCGAACTCCCCGGCGTCCGCCCACAGTCGCTCGAAGTGGTTGACGACCATGCTGACCATGCCGGGTTCACCCGTCACGAACGCGCCCCTGCCGATGTCCGAGGGCACGACCGGAACCAGTACGGTCCGGCCGTCGTGCACCACCATCGGGCCGTCGGAGGCGGGCAGCACGCGCACCCGCGCGCCCGCGTCGGCCAGTCGGCGCAGATGGGCGACGACCGCCGGGCCGGCGAGCGCGGACCGCCACACCAGGAGTCGTACGGTGACGCCGCGGTCCAGCATCCGCAGGCACAGGGACGCCGTCACCCAGGGGGGCCGGTGTTCGGACTCCTCGCAGAGTCCACCCACGAGGACCTCGTGGCGGGCGCCCAGGGCGAGCGCCTCCACCCTGGCGCGCAGTGCGGCGGGATCGGTGATCCGCTCCACCGACCGGCCGTCCGGCGGTGGCGTGTCGACCTCCTCGGGCCGGCTGCCGGCGGCGGCCTCGTCCTGGAGGGAAAGCACCATGGGGTAGATCTGGGCGAGGCCGCGGGTGATGGTGTGCAGCTCGGTCAGCAGCCGCTCCGCCAGCCGGCCCACCACCAGCTCCGGCTTCTCCGGCCACAGCGCTCCGTCGCCCTCGACGACGGCCCCCAGGGCCTTCAGCCGTCCCACGACCGCGGCGCCGGTCCCGCGGGGGTGCCATGGCGCGGCGACGATCTCGTCGACGCTGCTGCCGGGGTGCCTCAGCAGGTGGCGGTACGTCTCCTCCTCCGCCGAGGTGATTCCCAGGAACTGCATGCGGTGCATCGGTGGTGCTCCACAGTCGGTCGGTGACGATGAGTGGAGAGGTGGTGGTCCGGGTGTGGTGCTCGGCACCCGGGCCACTGGACCGCCTCCGGGCGGGCTCGCGGCCCGGGATCAGTTGCCGGGCTTCTTCTGCCAGCCGTTGACCGGCCGGCACGGGTCAGGGGCGCCGAGGCAGCGGTCCTCCGCCAGTACGACGGCCATGTCCCTCGGCTCGGTGTCCCCAGTGAGCGCGCGGACCGTACCTGGTGTCGCCGACACGATCAGCCCCGCCGCCACGATCCCCAGGACGGCCCTGCCGATGACGGCGCGCATCATGGTTCTTCCCCTCCGGGCGCCCGGGCGCCGCAACTTCGGAAGTGCCCGGGACGAGATCCCTGACGATGTCGGAAGCATCGCAGCGATCCCCCCTTCCCCCACAGGCCCCGCGTTGGCACGCTCCTGCCTCTCCGCCGTGCACGATCCTGCCAACCGGGGGCACCGCGGACGGGCCCCGGCCCTCATCTGCTTCAGCCGGCGCCGGCGAGGTGTCCGCCGCCGGCGACACCACCGGCACGAGTGACCCCGGTCGGCGCACTGCCACGTGAATCGAGCACATCCCGACCCGTGTTGCGTCAGGTGGGCATCCTCATGAGGAGCAGTGGGGTTGTGGTGGGCCGACGCGATCCTTCGTCGGGTTCGAGGGTGAGGCCGATCGCCGTGGCGGTGGTGGGGTCGCCGTCGAGGGCGACGGTGCCGTCCTCGTGGATGAATCCGGCCGGACGCATGATGCCGTCCTGCTGGAGCCACAGCTGGTAGGTGCGGCCCGGGGCGGGTGCCGGGAGTCCGGTCGCGGTGAAGAGGGCCAGGCTCTGGCGCGCGGAGGCGACGACGGTGGTGAAGGCCCCGTTGGTGGCCTTGCCGTGTGCCGTGCGCGCGTCCGGTGCGGCCAGGACACCGCTGATGGTGGCGAGGCCCTGTTCCGCCTGCCGGGTGCGCTGTTCGGCTTGCTGGGCCTCCCGGTACTGCCAGCCGGCGAGGCCGGCGAAGGACACGGCCGCGGCCAGGGCGGCGGCCAGCCCCAGAGGCCTGGCTCCGCGGCGCAGCCGGCCGCCGATGGTCTTCGTGACCTGCGGGGTGCTGAGCCGTGGGGGCAGTTGGCGTACGCCGGTGACGGCGTCCAGGGTGCGCTGCTTCATCGTGGCGGGCGGTTCCTTGGCCGCGGCGCCGGCAAGGCGTGCGGTGGTGGCACGGAACTCCGCCACCTCTCGTCGGCAGGCCTCGCATCGGGCGAGGTGGCGGGTGAAGGACTCGGCCTCCTCGGTGCCGAGGGCATCGAGGACGTAGGCGCCGGCGAGGATGTGGATGTCGGACGCGTTCACGCGGTCACCCCCATGCAGTCGCGGAGCCGGATGAGGCCGTCGCGCATGCGCGTCTTGACGGTGGGCAGGGGCGTGCGCAGGGTTTCGGCGACTTCACGGTAGGTCAGTCCCTGGTAGTAGGCCAATGTCACTGCTTGGCGCTGGAGTTCGGTGAGGCCGCGCAGGCAGCGGCGGACCTGCTCGCTCTCCAGGCGGGTCTCGACCCGTTCGGCGACGTCGTCGTAGGCGGTGTGGTGACCGTGGGCGGCCTGGGCGTTCTCGCGGTCCGTCGCGGCCTGGGCGGAGCGCACCCGGTCCACCGCCCGGCGGTGGGCGATGGTGGCCGCCCAGGAGATGACCGATCCGGCCTCGCTGCGGTAGCGGGCGGCCCGCCGCCACAGGTCGATCATGACCTCCTGGGCGACCTCCTCGGACTGGGCGCGGTCGCGCACGAGCCTCATGACGATGCCGAAGACCACCGGCGCGAGCGCGTCGTAGAGGGCGGAGAAGGCGTCCTTGTCGCCCCGGGCGACCCGGTGCATGACCGCGGCGAGATCGGGCTCGGTGCTGTCCGTGGCGCGGTCGAAGGGGAGCGGTCGGTTCACCTCGCGCGCTCCGTGGCCCGCGACGAGACGAAGCGGGCGGGCGGGGCCGGGTGGGGGAGGGCTGTCCATCGCATGCTGGTCCTTCGTCGGTAGGGCCTGGCCCGGCACGGGCCGGTCGCAGCGTCACGGATGTCTCTGCAAGCCCTTCGTAGCGGACACGCATCCGGATGGGGCCGATGAGCGGGATGTCCGCCGTGACGTCACCCGTGCCCCGCGGGCCCGCCGCGCGTCCTGGTCCGTCCGTCACGGAGCAGCGGGCTCTCACTCTTTCGGCTGACGGACCCATCCGCGGGGCGGTGGCCGCCGAATGCCGGTCGTGAGCAACTTCCGCAACATCGTCGGCAGGGCGTGGCCCGGGGTTCTGGCCGGTCTGGTCGCAGGGTTCGCCGCCCTGGGGACGGCAGAACTCGTCGCGGGCCTCGTGCGCCCGGCCGCCGCGCCGGTCGCGGTGGTGGGCGGGGCGGTGATCGACAGGACACCGTCCGCGGTGAAGGACTTCGCTATCCGCTCGTTCGGCGAGAACGACAAGTCGGTCCTGCGGCTCGGCATCCTCGCTGTCGTCGTCCTCATCGCGATGGGGCTCGGTCTGGTCGCCCCGCGTCATCGGCGTACCGGCGCGGCCGGAGTCCTGCTGTTCGGCCTGGTCGGGGCGCTCGCGGCGATGAGCCGGCCGGACGCGGGCCCCGCCGACGTACTGCCGTCCGTGATCGGTTCGCTGACGGGAGCGGCGGTGCTCTGCCTGCTGGCGTCCCGAGCGGTTCCCGGGCCGGGGACCGGCCCGCCGGAAGGCGGTGGAGAGGCGGACCGGTCCCGAGCGGTTCCCGGGCCGGGGACCGGCCGGCCGGAAGGCGATGGAGAGGCGGACCGGTCCCGGGTGCTTCCCGGGCCGGGGACCGGCCGGCCGGAAGGCGGTGGAGGGGCGGACCGGTCCCGAGCGGTTCCCGGGCCGGGGACCGGCCGGCCGGAAGGCGGTGGAGGGGCTGGCCGCTGGAACCGGCGCGGTTTCCTCACCGCCGCCGCCGTCACGGCCGGGGCGGCGGCGGGAGCCGGTGCTCTGGGGCGCTTCCTCGGTGCGCGGCGTGGCCAGGACGCGGTGGCCTCACGCGACCGTCTCGTCCTGCCCGCCCCTGCCTCAGCCGCGCCTCCGGTCCCGGCCGGTGCGCGGCTGGGGGCCGCCGGGATCACTCCGTTCACCACACCGAACCGGGCCTTCTACCGTGTGGACACCGCGCTCGTCGTGCCCGAGGTCGACGCCGGCACCTGGCGGCTGCGGATCCACGGCGAGGGCCTCGCCCGCGCCCGTACGTACACCCTCGCCGATCTCCTCGCGCGACCTCTGATCGAACGCGACATCACGCTCACCTGTGTGTCGAACGAGGTCGGCGGCCCCTACGCGGGCAACGCCCGCTGGCTCGGCGTCCCGCTGGCGGACCTGTTGGACGACTGCGGGGTGAGACCACCGTCGAAGGGCGGCAGAGCCGATCAGCTGGTGGCCCGGTCCGTGGACGGCATGACCTTCGGCAGCCCGGTCGAGGAGGTCATGGACGGACGGGACGCGATGCTCGCGGTCGGCATGAACGGCGAGCCCCTGCCGTTCGACCACGGTTTCCCGGTCCGCATGCTCGTCCCGGGGCTCTACGGATACGTGTCGGCCTGCAAGTGGATCGAGGACATCGAACTCACCACCTTCGACAGGTACGACCCCTACTGGGTGAAGCGGAACTGGGCCCGCAGGGCGCCGGTCAAGACCCAGTCCCGCATCGACACCCCACGCCCCTTCGCGCGACCGCCCGCCGGCACCGTCCTCGTCGCCGGAGTCGCCTGGGCCCAGCGGAGAGGCATCACCCGCGTGGAGGTCCGTGTCGACGACGGGCCCTGGCAGGACGCGGACCTCGCCGCTCAGGACACCGTCGACACCTGGCGGCAGTGGGTCTACCGCTGGCAGGCCACACGTGGCAGCCACACCCTCGCCGTCCGCGCCACCGACGGGACGGGCGCCGTCCAGTCCGAGCAGCGCACCCGGACCGTCCCCGACGGGGCGAGCGGCCGGCACAGCGTGTTCGTCACCGTCACCTAGACCACCGGACCGGCCCGACGCCGGCCCGGCGATCACCACTCCCCTTCCGCAGAACGACAACCGATCCTTCAAGGAGCACCCCACATGAACACCCTTCGCATCCGCCGCAGCGCGCTCGCCGTGGCCGCCGCGACCCTCCTCCCCTTCTCGCTCGCCGCGTGCTCCGACTCCGGCAGCGGCAGCGGCAGCGGCACCGAGGCGGGAGCCGCCACGAGCGCCGCCGGCGATCAGGCCCGGACCGGCCAGGCGCCCACCGAGGACGCGATGACGACGGACGAGCCCTTCGGCCCGGCCTGCGCGGGCGTGCCGAAGGAGGGCGCGGGCTCGTTCGACGGCATGGCCGAGGACCCGGTGGCCACCGCCGCGTCCAACAACCCGGCCCTGTCCACTCTGGTCAGCGCCGTCAAGAAGGCCGGCCTGGTCGACACGCTCAACAACGCGAAGGACATCACCGTCTTCGCGCCCACGAACGACGCCTTCGCGAAGATCCCGAAGGCCGATCTGGACAAGGTCCTCGCCGACAAGGACATGCTCACCAAGGTCCTCACGTACCACGTCGTCGGGCAGCGGCTCACCCCGAAGCAGCTGGAGAACGGCACCTTCGAAACCCTCCAGAAGGGCATGATCACCACCAAGGGCTCCGGCGAGTCCTACACCGTCAATGAAACCTCCAAGGTCGTCTGCGGCAACGTCAGGACCGCCAACGCGAACGTCTACGTCGTCGACACCGTCCTCATGCCCCGGTAGCACCGCTCGGGCGGCCCGGAGCACGCGACGGCCCCGCAACCCTCGCCCGAGGGGTGCGGGGCCACCGGTGTGCCCGGGTCGGGGAGGTCGGGCCGCACCGCGTGCATCCGCCGCACGAAGCCCCGGGGAACGCCGGATACAGGAGTGCGACACCAGTACCCCGGCGCGGCGCGGTGCGCTCGCGGCCGGTGGCCGATCAGGGAAGGCGCCATGACCGTCTCCGTCGTTCTGTACACCTCCGACCTCAGGGTCCACGACCATCCGCCCCTCAGGGCAGCGCTCGAAGGGGCGCAGGAGGTGCTTCCGGTGTTCGTCCGTGACCCGGCCGTGGACCGCGCGGGGTTCGCGGCCCCCAACCGGCTGGCCTTCCTCGCCGACTGCCTCACGGATCTGGACCGGGGACTGCGGGACCGCGGCGGCCGGCTCGTGGTGCGGGAGGGCGACACGGTGTCCGAGGTGCGGGCCCTGGTGCGGCAGACCGACGCCGACGAGGTGCACATGGCCGCCGGCGCGACGGCGTTCGCCAGGGCGCGGGAGTCCCGGCTGCGCCGTGCGCTGGAAGCCGACGGCTGCCGGCTGTACGTGCACGACGGCGTGGTCGACGTCGTACCGCCCGGTGAGGTCCTTCCGTACGGATCGGATCACTTCGCCGTGTTCACGCCCTACTACAAGCGCTGGACCGCCGAGCCGCTCCGGGCACCGCTCGCCGCCCCCGGAACGGTGCGGGTCCCCTCGGGGGTGCGGTCCGAGCGCCTTCCACGGCGTACGGCGGTCACCGGTGTGTCGCCCGCCCTCGCCGTGGGCGGGGAGAGCGAGGGGCGCAGGCTGCTCGGTTCGTGGCTGGCGGACCATGTCGACACGTACCAGGACCGTCACGACGACCTGGCGGGCGATGCCACGTCCAGGCTCTCGCCCCATCTCCACTTCGGTACGGTCTCCGCGGCCGAGGCGGTGCACAGGGCGAGCGGGCGGGGCGGCCCGGGAGCGGACGCCTTCGTACGGCAGGTGTGCTGGCGCGACTTCCACCATCAGGTCCTGGCCGCGCGGCCCGAGGCCGCGGGCGCCGACTACCGTCCGCGCCAGGACCGCTGGAGGCGGGGCGCCGACGCCGAGGCGGACCTCGCCGCCTGGCGGGAGGGCCGGACCGGCTATCCCGTCGTCGACGCCGCCATGCGGCAACTCGCCCACGAGGGGTGGATGCACAACCGAGGCCGGTTGATCACCGCTTCCTTCCTGGTGAAGACGCTCTACATCGACTGGAGGGAGGGGGCGCGGCACTTCCTGTCCCTGCTGGTGGACGGTGACGTCGCGAACAACCAGCTCAACTGGCAGTGGGTGGCGGGCACGGGCACGGACTCCAGGCCGCAGCGCGTCCTCAACCCGGTGCGGCAGGCCAGACGGTACGACCCCGACGGCAGCTACGTCCGCCGCTGGGTCCCGGAGCTCGCTGAACTCGAAGGGCCGGCCGTCCACGAACCCTGGCGGCTCACCGGACTCGACCGGGCGTCCTTCGACTATCCGGACCCGGTGGTCGAGCTCTCCGAGGGCCTGGCGCGCTTCCGGGAGGCCCGGAGCAGGTCCTGACCGGTCTCCGTCGCGGACCGGCGGGCGCGGCCTCGATTTCGATGCGAAAACGATGCGAGTTGTGCGGAAAAGGGTGTCGGCCGGAACGTGAGGGCGTACGAGGCCGACGAGGTCCATCCGCAGGAGGAAGCGCCATGACCGCACACCGGATCACCAGCCACCTCGTCGAAGCGGCGGAGCCGTACGGTCGCACACCGGCCGAGGACGGCGACGACTGGATCGCCCGGGGCCTGGTCCGCGGCGACGAGCACTGTCTGGCCGCGGCGTACCACCGCTGGGGCCGCCTGGTCCACACCCTGGCGGCACGGGCGCTGGGGGACCCCCGTGAGGCGGAGGACATCACCCAGCAGGTGTTCGTCGCCGCGTGGCGCGGGCGGTCCACCTTCCGCCCCGAGCGCGGCACCCTGCCCGCGTGGCTCACCGGCATCACCCGCCGGAAGATCGCCGACACGCTGACCGCCCGCACCCGCCGCACCGAGCTCGCGGCGACCCTCGGCGCCGCCCTGGAGCACGAGGCCGGGACCGAGGACCAGCCCGAGCGGGTCCTCGACCGGATGGTCGTCACCGAAGAGCTGGCCAGGCTGCCCCGCGTCCAGCGCGACGTCCTGGAACTCGCCTACTTCGCCGACCTGACCCAGACGCAGATCGCGGACCGCACCGGCCTGCCGCTGGGCACGGTCAAGAGCCACGCCCGGCGCGGCCTCCGGCGCATGCGCCACAGCCTGGCGCCCGCCGTGCCGGTCGCCCCCGCCGCGCCCGTCGCCTGACCGGCCCATCCGGACGCCCGACGGCTCCGAACAACCGACAGCGGAACCCAGGCCGCGCGCCGACCGGCCGACGGCCGCCACAGGAGAGTGGAGACGATGAACGGACGAACCGTCGCGGTGGTGGGGTCGGGGGTCGCGGGTCTCACCGCCGCCCACGTCCTGTCCCGCGCCCACAGCGTGGTGCTGTACGAGGCGGACGACCGGCTCGGCGGCCACGCCCACACCCACGAGCTGCCCACCGCCGAGGGAGGGACGCTCCACGTGGACACCGGCTTCATCGTCCACAACGAGCGGACCTACCCCCACCTCCTGCGCCTCTTCCGCGAACTCGGCGTCACCACGCAGGACTCCGAGATGAGCATGTCCGTCCGCTGCGACGGATGCGGCCTCGAATACGCCGGCGCGCGCGGGATCCGCGGACTTCTCGGCGGCGACGGCGCCCGCCGCGGTCGCCATCTGAGGATGCTCGCCGACGTCCCCCGCTTCCACCGCGCCGCGCGCCGCCTCCTGTCGGGCGACGACACCACGAGGACACTCGGCGACTTCCTGCGGGCCCACCGCTTCTCCGCCCACTTCGTCAGCCACTTCGCGATCCCCCTCGTCTCCGCCGTCTGGTCGTGCGCCCCCGACACCGCGCTGCGCTACCCGGCCGCCTACCTGTTCCGGTTCCTCGACCACCACGGCCTCCTCGCGGTGACGGGATCCCCGCAGTGGAAGACCGTCACCGGCGGGTCGGCCGCCTACGTCGAACGGATCGCCAAGGGGCTCGTCTCCGTACGGACCGCGACCCCGGTGCGCGCCGTCGTGCGCGGCGCCGACCGCGCGACCGTCGTCACCGCCGACGGCGAGACGGCCGAACACACCGCCGTGGTGATCGCCGTCCACCCCGACCAGGCCCTGCGCCTCCTGGCCGACCCGACCGCACAGGAACGGCGAGTCCTCGGAGCCTTCACCTACTCCCGCAACCCGACCGTCCTGCACCGCGACACCACCCTCCTGCCGCGCTCCCCGCACGCCAGGGCCTCCTGGAACTACTGGCTGCCCTCCTGCGCCGCCCGCCCGGAATCCGTCCAGGTCAGCTATGACATGAACCGGCTCCAGCGCCTCCCCACCAGCGAGCCCCACATCGTCACCCTCAACCCCGGCGACCGCGTCGACGAGTCCACCGTCCTGGCCCGCATGACGTACGAACACCCCGTCTACACCCCGGAGTCCGTGGCCGCCCAACGCCTCCTGCCCACCCTCCGTACCCCCGTCACCGCCTACGCCGGCGCCTACCACGGCTGGGGCTTCCACGAGGACGGCTGCCGGTCCGGCGTCGAGGCCGCCCGCCACCTGGGGGTGGAGTCGCCATGACCGGCTCGGCCGCCCCACCCGTCCCCGCCCTGTACGAGACCGAGGTCGCCCACACCCGCGTCACCCCCTTCCACTACGCGCTGCGCCACCGCACGTACATGTGGCTGATCGACCTCGACCACCCGCCCGTCCTCCCCCTGCCCCTGCGTCCCCTCGCCCGCTTCGATCCGTCCGACCACTTCGACGGCGACGCCCCCACCCTGCGGGCCGGCCTCGACGCCTGCCTCGCGGCCCACGGGGTGGCGGACGCGGGCGGACGCGTGCTGATGCTCGCCCACGCCCGCGTCCTCGGGCACGTCTTCAACCCGCTCACCCTGTACTGGTGCCACGACCGCGCCGGCCGCCCCGTCCACGTCGTCGCCGAGGTGCACAACACCTACGGAGGCCGCCACACCTACCTGCTGCACCCCGACGAACGGGGCCGCGCGGAGACGGCCAAGGAGTTCTACGTGTCGCCGTTCCTCGACGTCGAGGGCACCTACCGCATGCGGCTCCCGCTCCCCGGCGACCGTCTCGACCTGACCGTCCAGCTCCGCGGCACGGACGGCTCGCGCCCCCTGACGGCCACGGTCCGCGGCACCCCCCGGCCCGCCCGCCCGAGCACCCTGCTCGCCGCCGCGCTCCGCCATCCCTGGCCGACCGCCGCCGTCTCCCTCGGCATCAGACGCCACGGCATCCGCCTCTACCTCAAGGGGCTCCGCCCCCGTCCCCGCCCCGCCCCGCAGGAAGGCACCCCGTGACCCTCTCGCTCCCTCCGGCCGAGCCGTCCGCCGGCCGGCTCCCGGTGGACCCGGACCGCTGGCCCGACGTCGCCGGGCCGCCGCGCGCCTCCGCCGTGCGCACCGCCGTCGCCCGCCGTCTCGTGGAGCGCGCCCTCGCCGGGCTGCCGCTGCGGATACGGACCGGCCGGGGCACGCCCCTCGGGCACCAGCGGACGGGTGACGACCACCCCCTGCCGACCCTCACGCTCCACGATCCGGACGCGTTCCACCGACGGATCGGCGCCGACGGGCTGATCGGCTTCGGAGAGTCCTACATGGCCGGCGAATGGGAGGCCGACGACCTCGTCGACGTCCTCACCGTGCTCGCCCGCCACGTCGACGACCTCGTTCCCGCCCCGCTGCGCCGGCTCCGCGGCGCCTGGGTCCGGCGGAGGCCCGCGGCCGACCGCAACACCCCCGACGGGGCACGCGAGAACATCCACCGCCACTACGACCTCTCCAACGAGCTCTTCGCCCTCTTCCTCGACCCCGGTCTCAGCTACTCCTCGGCGGTCTTCGACCCCCTCCCGGCGCAGCCGGTGCTCCTCCCCGACTCCGACTTCACCGCCGCCCAGCACCGCAAGATCGACCGGCTCCTCGACCTGGCCGGGACAGGTCCTGGCACCGAACTCCTGGAGATCGGCACCGGCTGGGGCGAACTCGCGATCCGCGCCGCCGCCAGGGGCGCCCGCGTCCGCACCGTCACCCTGTCCGAGGAACAGCTCGCCCTCGCGCGCCGACGCGTCGCGCGCGCGGGCGTCGGCGACCGCGTCACCGTCGAGCTGCTGGACTACCGTGACATCCGAGGCCGTTACGACGCCGTCGTGAGCGTCGAGATGATCGAGGCCGTCGGCGCCGAGTACTGGTCCGACTACTTCGGCGCGCTCCGCCGCCTCCTCGCCCCGGGCGGTCGCGTCGCGCTCCAGGCCATCACCATGCCGCACGACCGGATGCTGCTTACCGCCCGTACCCATACCTGGATCAGCAAGTACGTCTTTCCCGGCGGCCTGATCCCCTCTCCCGAGGCCATCGCCCGCGAGAGCGCCGCGGCCGGCCTGCGCGTCACCCGGGACACGAGCTACGGCGACCACTACGCGGAGACTCTCCGCCAGTGGCGCGCCCGCTTCCTCCGTGAGGAGGCCGCCGTCGCGGCGCTCGGCTTCGACCCCGTCTTCCGGCGCATGTGGGAGTTCTACCTCGCCTACTCCGAGGCCGGATTCCGCTCTCACTACCTCGACGTCCGCCAGTTCCGGCTCACCGCCGACGACCCGGGAGCCGCCCGATGAGCGCCGTCGACACCGGGACCCTGGGTCTCGTCCTCGGCGCCTCGGCGGCCGTCGCCCTGACGGTCATGCTGGTGACCTTCGCGATCGGCACCGCGAAGGGCCTGCACCGGATCGTCGACGTCGCCTGGGGAGTCGCCTTCACGGCGGTCGCCGTCGGGGCGTGGTTCCTCGCGGCGGGTCAGGGCGACGACGTCCGCCGGACCGTCGTCGCGCTCGCCACCTCCGTCTGGGGGCTGCGGCTCGCCACCCATATCGCCCGCCGGGGGCGCGGCCACGGGGAGGACCCCAGGTACGCCCGGATGCTCGCCCGCGCCCGTGGCAACCCCACCCTCTACGCGCTGTGGAAGGTGTACCTCCTCCAGGGCGCCCTGGTCTGGCTCGTGTCCCTCCCCGTCCAGGTGGCGGTCCTGATTCCCGAACCCCTGGACGCGACGGCCTGGCTGGGCCTCGCCGTGTGGGCGGCCGGCCTCGCCTTCGAAGCGGTGGGGGACCGGCAGCTCGCCCGGTTCAAGGCCGATCCGGCGAACCGGGGCCGTGTCATGGACCGGGGCCTGTGGAGCTGGACCCGTCACCCGAACTACTTCGGCGACTTCCTCGTCTGGTGGGGCCTGTACCTGATGGCTTGCGCCACCTGGCCGACCGCCGTGCTCACCCTCGTCTCGCCCCTCGTCATGAGCGCCCTGCTCATCTGGGGCAGCGGCAAACGGCTCCTGGAGGCCCACATGGCCGATCGCCCCGGGTACGCGGCCTACCGGGCGCGCACGAGCGGTTTCGTCCCCCGGCCTCCCCGCCGGCAGACGGACGGGCAACGCTCCGGCGGCGACGGGACCCGGGGACGGGAGACGAGCCCTCCTCCCGCGTGAGGGCCCGCGTGAGGGCCCTGTCAGGCTTCGGCGCTCCCGGCCTGCGCGCCGTACAGCCGTGAGACCACGCCGATCGCCTCGCGCAGTCCGGTCGGACGCACCATCCCGGGAGCGGGCGTCCGGCCGAGCCAGCCCGGGCCCGCGAGCAGGACGAGGGGCGCGGTGCGCGCTCCCCGCACCCCGAAGGCCGTGGCCGCGACGTGCTGGGCCAGGGAGTGGTTCGCCGTGGACCGCGCCTGCGACCAGAGGGCCACGGCGGCCGGCCCGGACCGCCGCACCGCGGCGTCGAGGGCCTCCGCGGGGACGGCCGCGCCGAACATCCTCGTCGGCAGCCCCTGCTCGGCGAGTCCCGCGGCGAACGCCTCCAGCGGCAGTGTGTGCTGCTCCCCGGGGACGCAGGCCAGCACGACCGGAGCGGCCGACGAGGCGACCGCCGGCCCGGTGACGGCGGCCCGCCGCAGCGCGGTGGAGACATGCCAGGAGAGCAGGTGCTCCACCTCGACGTAGCGGTCGCCGGACGACTCCCACTTCCGGCCCACGGCGTGCAGCGTGGGGGCCATGATCTCCTCCCAGGCGGTGACCAGCCCGTGCTCCGCCAGCACCTCCTGGAGCATCCGCTCCATGGCCGGGCCGTCGAGGCGTACGGCGGCGCGGGCGAGCCCGCGGCACTCCTGCCGTACGTCGCCCAGCGGCAGACCGCTGCCGGGCCCGGCCCGCCCGCTGCTCCCCAGGGGTAGCCCGGCGCCTCCGGTGCTCGCCGGGGGCACGTCCTGCGGGGACGTGGCCGGGACCGCAGCCCCGGGAACGGCCGCTCCGGGAGCGGGCCGTGTCCGCTGGACAGCCCGGGCCGCCTCGGCGGGCGGGACGCCCGACGCCGTGAGGCGGCACATCTCCTCGAGCATCGCGATGTCCTCGGGGCTCCACCGCCTGTGCCGTCCGTCCGCGCGCACGGCCGGGCCGATGCCGTACCGCTGGTCCCAGGACCGGACCGTGGTGGGGGAGACGCCCAGACGCCGTGCCACGGCGCCCGTCGTGATCCCGTGAGCCGCATCGGACATGTCGTTCATCATACGACGCGGAAACGATGCGAAGGGGAGGCCCGTTCCCGTAGGGCGAAGCCGTCCGGCAGGGGACGAGCTCCGGTCGAGCCGCCCGGCCCGCATCCGCGTGCCCCCACGACGACGAAGAAGCGGTGCAGGGCGTGTACGCCGCCGCAATCGGTGAAACGGATCAGCGCATGGACACTTCCATCCCGTCCGAGGGCGCCCGCTGCCTGGTCACCGGCGCGAGCGGCTACATCGGGGGCCGCCTCGTGCCCGAGCTGCTCGACGCCGGCCATCGTGTGCGCTGCCTCGCCCGGCACCCGGACAAGCTCCGTGACTTTCCCTGGGCGGACCGTGCGGAGACCGTACGCGGGGACGTCACCGACGGAGCGAGTCTCCGCGACGCGCTCGCCGGCATCGACGTCGCCTACTACCTCGTGCACTCCATGAGCTCGACCTCGGACTTCGAGCGCACCGACCGGCTCGCCGCCCGTACCTTCGCCGCCGAGGCGCGATCCGCCGGGGTGCGGCGCATCGTCTACCTGGGCGGCCTCGTCCCGCCCGGAGCGGCGGAGGACGAGCTCTCGCCCCACCTGCGCTCCCGTACCGAGGTGGGCCGCATCCTCCTCGATTCGGGCGTCCCCACCACCGTGCTGCGGGCCGCCGTCGTCATCGGCTCCGGATCGGCCTCGTTCGAGATGCTCCGGTACCTCACGGAACGCCTGCCGGTCATGGTCACGCCGAGCTGGGTCGACAGCCGGGTCCAGCCCATCGCCGTCCGCGACGTGCTGCGGTATCTGGTGGGGAGCGCCGGCATGCCTCCGGACGTCAACAGGACCTTCGACATCGGCGGCCCCGACGTGCTCACGTACCGGGAGATGATGACGCGGTACGCGGAGGTCGCCGGTCTCCGCAGACGCCTGATCGTCCCCGTACCGGTCCTCACACCCCGGCTGTCCAGCCAGTGGATCGGTCTCGTCACCCCGGTCCCGGCCTCCCTCGCCCGGCCCCTCACCGAATCGCTCCGGCACGAGGTGGTTTGCACCGAGAACGACATCGCCCGGTACGTCCCGGACGGCCCCGGGGAACCCATCCCCTTCGACGAGTCGCTGCGGCTGGCGCTCCGCCGCGTGCGTGAGGCGCGGGTCACCACCCGCTGGTCCTCCGCCTCACCGCCCGGGGCGCCGAGCGACCCGCTGCCGACCGACCCGGACTGGGCGGGCGGCAGCCTCTACACCGACGAACGGTCGCGCACCGTCGACGCGAGTCCCGAGGCGCTGTGGCGCGTCATCGAGGGGGTGGGCGGGGAGAACGGCTGGTACTCCTTCCCGCTCGCCTGGGCCGTCCGGGGGTGGGCGGACCGGCTCGCCGGGGGAGTGGGGCTGCGCAGGGGGCGCCGTGACGCGGTACGCCTCCGGGTCGGTGACGCGCTCGACTTCTGGCGCGTCGAGGAGATCGAGCGCGGACGCCTGCTGCGCCTCCGGGCCGAGATGCGCCTCCCGGGCCTCGGGTGGCTGGAGATGGCCGTCGACCGGGACGAGCGGGGCCGGACCTTGTACCGGCAGAGGGCGCTCTTCCACCCCAGGGGCCTGGCGGGGCAGGCGTACTGGTGGAGTGTGGCCCCGTTCCACGCCGTGGTCTTCGGCGGTATGGCCAGGAACATCGCCCGGACCGCCGAGACGGAGACGGAGACGGAGAACGAGACGGAGAAGGGGACGGGCGGCGGGACACGCCGTGGACGGAGGTGACAGTCGGCCCGAACCAGCCCTCCCCAGAAGCATTTTGAGTGGACGTCAGCAACAACGGCGATACGGACCCCCATGGTTCCGGATCGCCGTCGCGCGGGTAGGGACACCCCCTGAACCGTGTCCGAAAACCAGCGCTACCCCGGCCGACCGGGCCTCGTTCCGTCCTCCCCGCCGAACGAAGGGTTCCTCCGCATGACGGCAACCGTCCCCCCGGGAAGACCCAGCGCCCCCGCCCCGTCCGACGCACCCGTCGAACTCGCGCCCGGCGCCGCCCCCGCCGACCCCCGCTTCGTCAACGACGACCTGCTCCCCGTCCCCGTCGCCCGACGCCGCTGGACCACCTACAACTTCGCCGCCCTCTGGGTCGGCATGGCGCACAACATCCCCTCCTGGATGCTCGCCTCCGGTCTCGTCGCCCTCGGCATGGACTGGAAGCAGGCGGTCCTCACGATCGCCCTCGCCAATGTCGTCGTCCTGCTGCCGATGCTGCTCACCGGGCACGCCGGACCCAAGTACGGCATCCCGTTCCCCGTCCTGGCCCGCGCCTCCTTCGGGCTGCGCGGGGCGAACCTGCCCGCGCTCGTCCGCGCCGGGGTCGCCTGCGCCTGGTTCGGCATCCAGACCTGGATCGGCGGCCAGGGCGTCTTCGTCCTGCTCGACAAGATCTTCGGCGGCGGCTGGGCGGACGCCTCGCGCATCGCCGGCCAGCCATGGACGCTCTGGCTCTGCTTCGTACTCTTCTGGGCGCTCGAACTGGCCGTCATCTACCGGGGGATGGAGGCCCTGCGCCGCTTCGAGAACTGGGCCGCGCCCTTCGTCGTCCTCGGCGCGATCGCCCTCCTCGTATGGATCACGGTCAAGGCGGGCGGCCTCGGTCCGCTGCTCGACCAGCCGTCGGAACTCGGCTGGGGCGCCGATTTCTGGCCCGTCTTCTTCCCCGCCCTCATGGGCATGATCGCCTTCTGGGCGACCCTCAGCCTCAACATCCCCGACTTCACCCGCTTCGGCGCCGGCCAGCGCTCCCAAGTCCTCGGTCAGACCCTCGGGCTGCCCACCACCATGACCCTGTTCGCGCTGCTCTCGGTGCTCGTCACCTCCGGCTCGCAGGCCGTGTACGGGGCTCCCGTCTGGGATCCGGTGGCGCTCGCGGCCAAGACCGACAACGTCTTCGGGCTGCTCTTCGCCCTGGTGACCGTCCTGGTCGCCACCCTGTCGGTGAACCTCGCGGCGAACGTCGTCTCCCCGGCGTACGACCTCGCCAACCTCGCGCCGAAGCTGGTGAACTTCCGTACCGGCGCGCTGATCACCGGCGTCGTGGGTGTGCTCATCATGCCGTGGAAGCTGACCGCCACCCCCGAGCTGTACATCTTCACCTGGCTCGGCCTCGTCGGCGGACTGCTCGGCACGGTCGCCGGCATCCTCATCGCCGACTACTGGCTCGTCCGCCGGACCGTCCTCGACCTGGACGGCCTCTACCGGGCCGACGGCCCCTACTGGTACCGGGGCGGCTGGAACCCGGTGGCCGTGCTGGCCTTCGTGGTCGGTGGCGTCCTCGCGGTCGGCGGCTCGCACTCGGCGCCCGGCACCGGGCCCTTCCCCGAGGACGGCCTCATCCCCTTCCTCAAGCCCCTCGCCGACTACGGCTGGGCCGTGGGACTCGCCGCCTCCCTGCTCCTCTACACCGCGCTCATGAGGCGCGGGGAAGCCTCCCGGTCGTCCGCTCGATCCAGCTGACGTAGGACCGGACACGGGTGTTCACGGCGGGGGTGGCGGTCGCGCACTCCTTGCCGTAGGACACCAGACCGACGACGTACGGCCGCCCCCCGACGGCCCGGACCAGGGGGCCGCCGGAGTCGTACTGGCAGGTGTCGCGCCCGGGGGAGTACGTGCAGATCTGGGTGGGGGCCACCTGCGCCATGCCCCGGTTCGCGCAGTCCGCGTTGCTCATCGTCCCGAGCGCCACGGTCCGCAGGACGTCGGAGGTACGGCCGCCGAACGAGGTGGTGCCCCAGCCGGGGACCTCGACCTGCGTGTGGTCGAAGGTGCCGGGGGCGTACGCGGCGGGCAGCGCGATCGGGCGCACATCACGGTTGAGCGCGACCGGCGCGGACAGCCGGACGAGGGCGATGTCGTTCCGCTGGGTCTCCGGGTCGTACCCGGGGTGCTCGACGAACCGGTCCGGGGTCACCAGGACCGCGTGCGGGCTGTCGTCACCGGTCGTCAGATCGTGGTCACCGAGGAGTACGCCCACCCGTGCGGTGCTGCCGTACGACCCGGTCAGACAGTGGGCGGCGGTCAGCACCCACCGGTCGCCGATCAGCGAGCCCCCGCACATCACCCGCCGCTCCAGGACGTCCACGAGCCCCGCCATGAACGGGTACTGGTGGGGCCGCGCCTCCTGCCCGCCGACGACCGCCCGCGCGGGCGGCGCGACCCCCAGGGGACACGCCGCCACGACGGCGCCCGCGACCGCCGCCATGAGCTTCCTCGCCCGTCCCACCTGATCTCCGTACCGTCGACACCGTGCTCCGGGGCGGAGGGAGTGAGGAGACGTTTCAGCACGTCTGCCGCACGCCGTTCCGGCCCGCGAGGGCTCAACGACGGGAGAGGGATACGGTCACCCGATCACGGGGCCGGACCGGTGACGGGGCGCCACCCCGCACCGATCACGGGGCCGGACCTGGTGGGCCGGTGGCCCCGGCCCGCGCGCTAAGGCCCCGCCCCGCTACGGCACCCGCGCCGTCCACTCCGGCGTGCCGAACTTCGACTCCGCCAGTTCCTTCGCGCGCGTCAGCTCGTCCTCCGTGACATGGCCCTCCGACAGGCCGTACCGGCCGCGGAAGGAGGAGATCATCCGCTCGATGACCGCCTCGCGCGGCAGGCCCGTCTGGCGGCGCAGCGGGTCCACGCGCTTCTTCGCGCTCTTCGTGCCCTTGTCGGAGAGCTTCTCGCGGCCGATGCGGAGCACCTCCGTCATCTTGTCGGCGTCGATGTCGTACGCCATCGTCACGTGGTGCAGGACCGCGCCCTGCCCCGCCACCATCCGCTTCTGCGCCGCGCCCGCGATCTTGCCCGCGTCCGTGGCGATGTCGTTGAGCGGCTGGTACCAGGCCCGGACGCCCATGTCGCCGAGCGCGCCGAGCACCCAGTCGTCGAGGTAGGCGTAGCTGTCGGTGAAGGACAGGCCCTCCACGAGGGCGTCGGGCACGGACAGCGAGTACGTGATCGTGTTGCCCGGTTCGATGAAGGTCGGACGGCGAAGACACTACAAGCCGCATGGGCGGCCGGCCACCCTCGCTGTACGGCCCTGTCCAGCCGCCTACGGCACCCGCGCGGTCCACTCCTCGGTGGCGAACTTCGTCCGCACCAGTTCCTCCGCCCGGACCAGCTCCTCCTCGGTGACCTCCCCGGTGGTCAGCCCGTAGCGGTCACGGAAGGAGGTGATCATGTTCTCGATCACCTGCTCTCGGGCGAGGCCGGTCTGGCGGCGCAACGGGTCGACGCGCTTCTTGGCGCTCTTGGTGCCCTTGTCGGACATCTTCTCCCTGCCGATGCGCAGGACCTCCAGCATCTTGTCGGCGTCGATGTCGTACGACATGGTCACGTGGTGCAGGACGGCCCCTGGTCCGCCGTCCAGGCCGACCACCCGCTTCTGCGCGGCGCCCGCGATCTTCCCGGCCTCGGTGGCGATGTCGTTGAGCGGTTGGTACCAGGCCTTGATCCCCATGTCGCCGAGGGCGCCCAGGACCCAGTCGTCGAGGTAGGCGTAGCTGTCGGCGAAGGAGAGGCCCGACACCAGGGACTCCGGCACGGACAGGGAGTAGGTGATCGTACTCATGGGTTCTACGAACATGGCCCCACCACCGGAAATGCGACGCACCACGGTCATCTCGTGCTTCGCCGCCCCGCCGGGGTCCACCTCGTTCCGCAGCGACTGGAAGCTGCCGATCACAACGGCGGGCGAGGCCCACTCCCAGACCCGCAAGGTGGGCGCCCGGCGCCCGGCCGCGACCTCGGCGGTGAGCACCTCGTCCAGCGCCATGTGCAGGGCCGGGGCCTGAGGCCCCGCGTGCACCAGCTGCCAGTCGTAGTCGCTCCACTCGGTCGCGTGGGCGAGGGCCCGCCGGACAGCGATGCCGATTCCTTCCGCGGTCAGCCCGAACATCACGGTCGACTCGGGCAGGGCCGCGGTGATCCGGGCCGCCAGCTCCGTGGCGTCCGCGGAGGAAGGGGCACCTTCCAGGGCGCCGTTGATCGCGAGTATCGCCTCGTCGGGCTCCAGGAAGAAGTCCCCTGCTACCCGCACGTTGCGGAGTGCCCCGTCCTCGACGTCCAGATCGGCGACGACGAGCTTGCCGCCGGGCGCCTTGTATTCACCGTGCACCGTTTCGTTCCCTTCCAGCGTGCGGCGGGGCCCCTGGTCCTCACGGCCTCAGGATACGGACAGGCATGTGCATACCGTGCATCGCGCGCTAGGTGTATTGACCCGCAGCGTTGTTGACGCGGGTGATGGGCGGATGGGGATCTTGGTCGCGGCGGCGACGCTCTTCAGCCAGAGGATCTTGGTGATGCCGCGCCGCACGAAGCGCTGCTGAGCCACGGGGGCATTCCCAGAAGGGTGCTGCGCCGGGCTCGTGGGCCGGGCGTCCGCGTGGCTCCGCGGTGAGGTTTCGTGGATCAGGCGGCGGGCGTCACGGTGACCGTGAACCGCTGCACGTAGGTAACGATACTGCCCTGCGAACCGTCAACCGGTTCCCCGTCGGCGTCGTACGTCAACTCCCGGTCGATCACCCGCATTCCGGGGACGGCCAAGCCTCGCAGCCGCTCGGCGACCACCACGCGCACCCGGTCCCCCAGCCACTGCACCTGGTCGGCGCGTTCTCCCACGCTGGTCGCCTGGTACGTCCAGGTCGCGTCGGCCTGCCAGTCGCCGAACGACGGACCGGAGAACTCGCCCGGCAGGCTGCCCAAGATGAGGTACGGGTAGGCAGCGGGCTGCCCGTCCGCCGCCCTCGGCAACACCCCGAGCCCGCACGGTCGGCCGGTCCCGGCCGCGAGAGTGCCGACGAGTGCCCTCGTCAGCGGCAGTCGAGGCGGGCTCACCGGGGCAGCACTCCCGTGCGCAGGGCCTGCACGACCCCGGGCTCGGTCTGCCGGTACGCGGGCTCGATGTGCGGATACGGCGGCTGCCGGTACTGCCGCCCCAGCTGGTCGACGCCGACGAAGTCGTACTTCAGCCGCCGGGACTGCGGCGCCTCCGTGAACACCACGGCGCTCACCTGGCCGCCGGCCGTGGTCACCTTCACGTCCCACGACGCCCGGTACTGCCCGGTGATCACGTTCGGGCCCGGCCGTCCGGAGGCGTTCTTCTGGATCCGGACCCACAACAGCATCGCGTGGTGCCGCGTGATCGCCCGCGTCCGCGCCCGCACCGCTGGCCCCAGCCCCGTCAGCGTCGCCGTCAGCTCGATCGGATCCCGGAAAGCGGCAGCGTCGGGATGCGCGTGGGGACGGAGGGTGGGGTTGGGCGTGTCAGAGCCTATCCACAGAGTCAGCCGTCAACCTGAGGGCGAGCTGTGAAGACGCACCGAATCTCCAGCTTTGCCCGGAGCGCCGGTCGCCGGTTTCCCTGATCCTCCAACCTGCCATCCGTACTCCTCGTATGCTCCACTCATGATCAAGATGATGTACCGCGGAGGGGCGGCCAACCTGCAGCTCTTGGCGGAAGAGATCCAGGAAACCCCAGAATTGCGCCAGCATTGCACGGTCGAAGTGACACATCGAGAGGCACAGAGCGATTCACTGCATCACGGACAGCTGGCGGATATCGCCATCTCGGTAGCAGCAGGAGTTGCCACCAATGCCCTGTACGACGCGATCCGAGCTCTCATTGACCGAGCCCGCGACCGCGGGTCCGTGGAATCGGTCGATTCAACCGGGCACGAGGGCAGCGAGTAGTCGCAGCAGAGAACAGGATTCCCAATGAGCTCTCACATCCTGCGTAGTACAGCTGGCGCTCAACTGAACCTAAGAAGCCAGCTCTTATTCCACGACAATATGCGCGACAATCCAAACGACCTAGTCACATCGCTCATGTCGTGGAACTTGGTGCATGCGCACGAGACGAGCCACTGGGTTCGCTTTCACGGCTCCACCATTGGCGTACTTCTGACCCTCCTTCGCGCCACCCGGGACTCTCTTGCCGACTATTCGATCCGCAGCCTTGACAGTGACGACCGAGCCACTTTCGAGAGGCGCCGCAAGGACGGTATCCCTCTCTTCGCTTGGAACCCGCAGGCAACCGCCTATGCGCTCGGAAGCGAAATGGCCGACAACTGCCTCACATGGCTGTCCCTGCACCGCACCTACTCAGTCCTCCTCGGATTCGAGCCTCTCAACTGGTCGAAAATTAACCAGGAAGCAATGCAGGATTCACTGACGCTGGCGTTGCACACCACTTGGAGGCAATGGGCAGGAAGGGGCATGCTGCCTCTGGAGAGTGAAGACTACGCCCACGTACACAGTTTCAAACCCCTCCTTAACGGCGACGAGCCGATCACAACCCGGCTCCTCTTCGAGTGTGCCGGCCTACTGGACGAGGGCTATCACTTTCGCGGACCTTACCCAGGCATCATGGAGCGAGGGCTCCAAAGGATGTGGGACATCAATCGGCGAGGAGAGTACGGGGAACCTTACCGCCTCGCAGAAGCCATGGCGGGCAGGAGCCTCTCTCACTCTGAAGTTCTGACCCTTATCGACTTCGCCTTGAACCCTCCATTGCCTGGCCTGCACGAGGGCGTACGCACCATTGACTGGCGCGAGCTCTACCCGCCGTATCGCTTTCTCTTCGCCGCAGCAGAAATGGCAGATCGGCACACATATAAGCATTCAGAGGCAGTCGCCACGCGACCTACAATTGACCACGTTAGTGATTTCTTCAGCGCGGTCACTCGAGACACCGACATCCGCATAGGGTCGATCGATTGCCGACTAACGGAGGACTCGCACCTGCGTGACATCGCGGACCCCAGGCGCTCCTTTGCCCGTAGGATGATGGGCATTCCTCTTCTTGCAGCCGAACAGCTTCACAATGAACGGCGCGCCGACGGCAGGTCTATATCTCATTTCGGCTCGTTATTGATCGACATCGATGGATATCGCCTACTGGACCCAGGAGCTCCGGACTATCCGTGGTGGTTCTTCCCGCCCCTGAAAGTCATTAACGACGGAGTGTTCGGCTGGCCTGCCGAGCGTCTCACTCTCGACGAGGCCAGTGAGCTATTCATCGGGTCCGCCGTCTCATCGGCATACGACGACGTCGTGAATGGCGTCGGCCCCCTCGGCCGCGATCATCTACCAGCGGCCCCGTTTCGTGACCCAGATGAAGCTGCGGCACTGAACTCCATGGCCCGATTTCATCTCGGGGTAAATATCGGATGGACATGCTGACCCGAGGCGAAGTCGGCTCAGAACAGGGGCTCCAGAAGAAGTACTCGTGCCACAACAAACTTTCCAACGTCCACGTCCGCGACACGAAACCGCAGCCGCTCCAGCTCAACATCCCGCGCCGAGCGGGCAACACGCAGCCCATCATCTTTCACCACAGGCGGGGCAGCCAGAGGGAGCAGCGCCTGATACGTGGTTGTGGTGGAAAGCGCTGCGACTGCACCGGCAAGCGGCGGTGCCCCGGCAAGCTGCCCGCGGCGCAGGATCGCACCTGGACCAGCCCACACCATCACCTGGCCTTCTTCCCTCTGAACGAGCGCTCCGGATTCCTCGTTGAGAACCGGCGGGGAGGTCCCGCCGCTGTCCCTCCAGAGCTCGAGTTCGTCCTCGAGCATCCCCTCCACCACCCGACGCACCCCTGACAGATCAAGTGCCACGGGCCCACTCCACCAACTGCCGCAGCACCGCGGCCGTCCCCCCGCCCTTCGCGTTCTCCAGGTCCATCCGCGCAAGCGCCGCCCGCTCCACCTCCACCGGGTCCATCGCCTCCAGGAACGCGGCGGCGGCCGGGCCGGGATCCGGCGGCGCGCCGATCTCGACCCGAGCCAGAAGGTCCAGTTCGGCGGGCCACGTGGCCATGGGACTCAGCTGCAGCACGACACGTGGCAGCTCGTGAGGTACGGCGTGGACATCCATTCCGGCTACGTGCTCGCTCACGTCCCGGCCGTCGACCGCCACAGCGTAGGAACGTCCGTCAAAGGTGAGTTGGAAGCGATTCGGCGTCGTCACCGGGGGAGCCTAAGCTCCGGCTCGTCGCAGTCAAGTCGAATGAGCCGCGCAGGATAGCTCTGCGGGCGCTCCGCCGAACCAGCTTCCTCGTAGCCCAGCGCGTTGTGCGGCCGTCGAGCGCATGCTGGCTCTATGAATGACGTCGTTCCGTACGAGGTCGCGATCCGAGGCGCGGCCGAGGTGATGGTGAAGGCGGCGGTTCTCCGCGACTTCCTGCCCTCGCGCCTGGCCGCTGAGCGTGCCCACTCCTCCGGTGGAAGCTCCGTTGAGGAGCTGGAGGCCCTGATCATCGAACTACGCGAAGGGAGCATCGCCGCCCGGATGTGCATGGCCCAAGCGGACCACGGGTTCTTCTCGGGCAGTTGGGGCACCTCGATCGCCAGATCGATCGACCGGGCCAGAGAGCAGATCATTCGCGAACGCGCGCTCAGCCACACGTCACGACCCGCAGCCAATAACCCCGGCGTTCGAGCCGCGCGGAAGGGGGCCGCACGGGATCAGCTCGACGAGCCGCTGCCAGAACTCGCTTTCATGACGATCCGCGAAGTCGCGCGAGCAGTATGGAGCGAAGGGCACGGCCTCGCCAGCCTTGCCGAAGCGGAGCAACTCATTCGCGCCGAGCACGCGGCCCGGATAGCTGAGTACCGTGGCAGACCTCCTCAGGTCTGCGCGGTAACCGGGCGCGAGTGCCATCCTGTAACGCGTCCTACCCAGTGCCGCTGACGCGCACGAGCCCCAGCCGTCACGCGCCCTTGGCGCCGCCCTTTTCCAGATTCGCCAGCACCTGCTCGGCTGCCTTGCGCGCCTGGGCGTTGAGGTCCTGTTCGGACACCACGTGAGCCGGCGAATACCTCTCGACGAAGAGGAACTGACCGGCACCGATGTCCACCGTGAGCGACGCCCGCCAGTCGTCGCCGTACATGACCTGCCGGGCCGCACCACGTCCCGTCACCGTGACCGGCACGGCCTTCGTGGGGCTGGGGTCCGTTCCGTCGGCGGTCTGCAGTAGAGCTTCCTCGTTCTTGAAGAAGGAGACCACGTAGCCGGCCGGGTTGTCTTCATCCGGAGTCATGGAGAAGTAGCAGCTGACCTCGCCCTTTCCGGACATCGGCTTCGCGTCCCACACCCCGATGGCCTTCTGCTGGGCCTCTGTGAGGCTGGCTGCGCAGACGGAGCTCTCGGTCACTCCGCCGGTGTTGATCGGCGCCGCGGCCACGTGCTGCCCGGAGTCCGCCTTCGCGGACGTGGCCGGCTGCTGATCGGCCGCGGCACACGCCGACGCCAGAACGGCCAGCGGCACCAGGGGCCACATACGCAACTGCGGACGCACTGCTTCTCCTTGTGGGATCGAAGGGCCAGGCCGTGGGCGCGGCGGCGTTGATCACCCTAACCAGTCGCCACTCGACGACGGGACCGATCACTCAGTTCCGGACCAGGCGACCGCTCAGGGTGGCCAGTTCCGATCGCCCGGCCCAAACCTGACCGTACGCTCCCGGACCGGCCTCCGACGCCGCAGCGTCTAGTGGATCGACGTCTACGTGTGCGCCATGGCAGGCGGTAAGACCCGGGTGTACTCCACGCGTTCGGATCGGCTCCCAGGCCCAAAGCTCTCGACACGAAGGTACGGTTCAGGCATGAGGCTGACGGGTGAATCGCAGCGGCTGGCCAGGTTCGAGTGGAAGGGCGACGTCCTTCACGGGCGCCTCATCGCCGAGGACGGGGACGACGTCCTGGAGGTGCTGAGCGCCGATCCGGTGAGGGGAACGGCGGAGGCCACTGGCCGCCGTGCTCCGCTCCACGACGTACGGCTGCTCGCCCCAGTCAATCCCGGGAAGATTGTCGCGGTCGGCAGGAACTATACCGACCACATCGCCGAGTTGAGCCTGGACACGCCGGCTGCGCCCCGGCTCTTCTTCAAACCTCCGTCCGCCGTGATCGGCCCCGGGGAGCCGATCCGCTACCCGGCCCAGTCTCACGAAGTGCACTACGAGGCCGAGCTCGCCGTGGTCATCGGACGCACGGCTCGCGACGTGCCGGCCGAGCACGCGCTGGAGTACGTCTTCGGCTACACCTGCGCCAACGACGTGACCGCCCGGGACATCCAGCGGGAGGACGGGCAGCCGTCCTGGGCTAAGGCGTTCGACACGTTCTGCCCGCTCGGTCCGTGGATCACCACAGACCTCGACCCGACGAAGCTCGTCGTGCGCTGCGAGGTGAACGGCGAGGAGCGGCAGTCGGCCGGTACGGACACCATGCTGCATCCGGTCGCCTCCCTGCTGGCGTACATCACGGCGGCGGTCACGCTGGAACCGGGGGACGTGCTCCTGACGGGCACGCCGGCCGGGGTGGGCCCGGTCGTCCCGGGCGACGAGGTCGCGGTGCACGTCTCCGGGATCGGCGCCCTCGTCAATCCCGTGGTCGGCCCCTAGCTCGGCTCAGGCTCGCAGCAGCTCGGCGAACTCCCTGCCGGCGGGAATCTGGGCGTGTCCGGCGGTGCGGCTGAAGTCAGTGGCGTACTTCATGACCATGCCGGTGCGGTGTTCGTCCGGTAGGCACGTCAGGGCCTGCGTGGCGCTGCGGTACGCCTCCTCCGGCTCGCCGCTCTGGGCCAGGCACGTCGCGCGGTCCAATCGGATCAGGGTCGGGTCGAGGTACTCGGTGGGCGGGTACAGGTCGAGAGCCCGGCGCTGGACCTGCCAGGCGTCCTCGGTGCGGCCCAGGTGCGTCCACGCGTTGCCGAGGTGCCAGAGGAACTGCCGCTCGGTGTGGCCGAAGGAAGGGTCGTCGCGGTCCTCGGCGGTCAGTCGGCCGAACGCGTCCTCGGCCTGGCGCAGCAGCGGCAGCGCTTCGTCTCCGCGCCCCATGCGAGCGAGCGCGCGGGCCTCGACGAGCAGGCCGCGGGTGGTGGCGGGCCCCACCGTGTCGCCGAGGATGTGGCGTGCCCGGGCGGCCTGCTCGTGGGCGGACGCGGGGGTCCCGTAGTAGAGGGAGACGATGGCCGAGCGTACGGTGAGCGCTCCTTCGAGCTGGTTGTCACCGGCCTCCGAGGCAGCGAGGCGTCCGGTGTGGAACCATCCGCGTGCCTCGCGGTGGGCGCCGAGGGCAGAGGCGAAGATGCCAGCCAACGCGGCGAGTTGCGCGGCGACCCGACAGAGGCGTCGGCGATAGCGGATGGGCTGCCGCTGCTCCAACAGCCGCTCCACCTCGGTGAAGTCGGCGAGGACGTCGGCGAGGAGCCGATGCGGTGGCACGGTCTGGTAGGCGTGCGCGTACTCGAAGGCCGTGGCCTCCCAGCGCTCCAGGGTCGCCGGCCCTACGGCCGACGATTCCAGCGCCGTGTCCATGCGCTGCCGTGCGGCGGCCATGACCTCCAGGGCCGCCTCCGTGATGCCGAGGGTCGTTCCGACGACCAGCCCACGGATGAGCGTTCGCCGTTTCATCTCGTCCTCCTCCAGGAGCACGTTCGCCCCTGTCTCGGCGGCGCGCTCCGGTTCTTGCTCGGTGCGTGTCGGTGTGGCGTCGCCGGCAGCGACCAGCGGCGAGGAGTCCGTTAAGGCGAGCAGCTTCTCGGCCGTCCAGCCCGGGAACATGCCCTCGAGTGCCTCGCACGCTTCGGCGCGCGGCACGCCCTTGATCTGCCCCGTACGCCACCGGTCGTACTGCTTGCGCTGTGGCGTGACGTCGTCCAGACGCAGGTCGGAGCAGACCTTCCGGAACTCGCGGCTGAACCGCGCGTATCCCCAGCCGCGTTCCCGTAGGAGTCCGCCGAACACCGTCAGCTGTCTGTCGCCCACCGTGCCCCCTTCGCATGGACGCCGTCAGGCCCCTCGCCTGTACGCGGCGATTGTCGATCACCTGCCCACCTTTCGGCCCGGCAGGACGCACTCGAGTCCCAGAAGACCACGGCAGGACCAACCGGGGGCCAGAACGACGAGATCGGGGCCGTAGGAAAGTCCGTCGGCCCCCCGTCATCGTTCGGGGACCGCGACGGCGCGGCCTCCCGGCCACGTCTCGCCACCAGGATCGGACATGCGGAAGGGCTGGGCGATGGCGTCCTCGGTTGCCACCTCGATCATCAGCGCGAGCCTCACGGGCTGCCGTGGCGTCCCCACGGCCGGCAGCAGCGCGCGCATAGCGCCGTCGCCCGTGGACGTCTCCTTCGTCAGCGACGCCTCGCGGGTCTCGCAGGCGCGGCGCATCGGAACGGCCTGGCTGCGCGCCCTGTGCCAGGTGCCGCAGGCGCGGGTCGACTCCGCCGAGGTGGTGATCTCGGAACTGGTCGGCAACGCGGTCGTCCACGGGACGAGCGAGGCCGTGGGCCTGCGCATGCGCCGCGTGGGCGACGAAGTCCGGCTGGAGGTCGACGACGGTTCGCCGTCCGAGGTACCGAGACCCCGGCAGGCCAGGGCCGAGGCGGAGCAGGGGCGCGGCCTCTGGCTGGTGGACGCGCTCGTGGCGGAGCTCGGCGGCAGCTGGGGGTTCACCGACGACGGCACGGTCGCCTGGTGCGTCTTTCCGATCACGCGGGAGACCTCCCCGATGAACGGGGGCCGGGCGGCATGAGCGAGGCGTTTGAGAACCCACCGTCGCGAGTCTCGCCAGGCACCCGGGTCGTCGTGTACGCGGATCGAAGCGCAGACGCGGTGATTTCGGCGCCCAGAGCCACGATCCCCCATCGGCGGTTCGCCCGGTCGCGCTGGGCCTTCCGCCACCCCGTTCGGCTGCTCCGCCGCTACGGCTTCGGCTGGTTCCAGTTCGCGGTCCTTGTCGTGCCGGTCCTGCTGATCATCCGGGTCGCCGTCGACCGCACCGACCTCCCGTATCCGTAGCCCACCTGCTGATTCCCACGAGGAGTGCTCCATGACTTCCCGCTCCGTGCCCGAATACCGGGTGACCCTGCCGAAGGAGCTCGTCGCCGACCTCGCCCGGCGGGCCACCGGCCTCCCCGAGTGGCGGCTCGGCAACGACGGCGAGCTCTCGCCCGAGACCGCCGCGCGGTACCACGGGGTGCTGGCCGGCCTGCCCCGCCTCGCCGAGTTCACCACGACCTGCCACCAGATGCTCGGCGCCCTCGACGGCGAGGGCTTCGCGGTCTTCGAGCTGGCCGCGCTGCTCGACGCGGCCGACTCCGAGGAGGCCGGCCTGCGGGCAGTGACCGCGCTGCTCTCCTTGATCGCGACGCCGCTGCGGGCCTTCGACCACTGGCCGCTGTGGCAGCCGCTCGGCACCAACCTCGCCATCGACCCGATGCACATCGACGTCGTGAACTCCACCCTCCCGTCGGACTACATCGCCCAGCTGTGCGTCCGCCCCGATCCCAGAGGCCAGGGCCACAGCCTGGTCTCGCAGGTGCGCCGCGCCGTAAACCGGCTCGGCTATGCAGACGCCGAGCTGCTGACCCACCCGCAGTACGTCGACGGGTCGTTCTTCGAGCTCACGGGCGTCGGGGAGGAGTGGCAGCCGTTCCCGATCCTCGACGGCCTGCCGCCGTCGGAGGGCTTCGTCCGGTTCACGGCCAAGATGCTCGCGGACGCCGACCCCGCCGACCCGTACGTCAAGGCGGCCCGGGCCCTGGAGCGCGAACTGATCGTCGGGCAGCGCCGGTTCCTGCTCGAGCGAGGCGACCTGCTCATCACCAACCAGCACCTGTGCTGCCACGGCCGCGAGGCCCTCGGCGGCGGCCAGGAGGACGTACCCGAGGACGAGCGCCGCCTCCTCCTGCAGATCTTCCTCCGCGGTCAGGCGCGGCACACGGCGACGCCGGAGGCCATGGCATGACGACCGTCACGGCGGGTGGGATCGCAGCACCAGACACCAGACACCAGACACCAGACACCAGAGAGGGAAGCCGATGCTCGAATCCGTTAGCCACCTGGAAGAGGTGGCCCGTGAGAGGAAGATCAACCGCGAGGACGTACTGCTCCTCGCGCTGAACAGCTGCGGGGCGCGCTCGTCGCTGGACAAGCCGCGGATGCGGTTTCGGCTGGAGCTGGACTCGCGGCCGGACGACCCGTCGTACCTGATCCTCTCCCTGGGCCGCGAGGACTCGCCCTTCGAGATCGACGAGCGCGAACTGCGGCTCCACGGCGAGCGGGTCGGCACGGTCGTCGGCATCGAGGACGACGACGCCGTGCTGGGCTACTGGCGCAACGGCACGAAGATGCTCACCCTCAACTCCAACGCGCGTTCGCAGTGCACCGGGTGCACGTTCTGCCCGAACACCTTGGAGGGCGCCTCGGACCCGGCGATCCGAGAACTCGACCTGCCCGGCTACTTCGCCACCCTCGCGGCGAACTCCGGCATGGCTGACTTGTCGGGCGTGGAGACCGTCACGGTGTGCACCGGCTGCTTCCTCTACGAGCACCTGGCCCTGGAGCACCTGGAGGGCGTGCGCGCCGCGATGCGCAGCACCGGCTGCGAGGGGACCCTGCACTTCCTGTCGTCAGTCCTCACCAGCGAGGCGGGGCTGGACCGGGCCGCCGAGCTCGGCCCGTTCCACCTGACGCTGACGGTGGAGTGCTTCACCAACAGGGCGAACATCCTCAAGCAGTCCAAGGCCGCACTGACGATCGACCAGATGGTCGCCACGCTCGGGGCGGCTAAGGAGCGGGGCATCGCCACGGACTTCACGTACATCGTGGGCCTGGACCCGATCGAGGAGGCCGTGGAGAACCTGAAGCGGCTGGTGCCGGTGACCACGACGTTCCCGCGGTTCCAGACGTACCAGGCCCACAACCCGTACATGGACGTCTACCGCACGCCGGGGTCGGAGACGATCGAGTGGAACCTGACGATGCGCCGCGCGGTTGAGGAGCTGTTCGCGGAGACGAGGCTGCGGCCGCAGTGGTGGCAGAACTACCGCTCGCCGTGGGCGTACACGTTCGCCGGTGAGCAGTTGACCGGGGCGCGGATCTGATGGCCGGGCGGGACGGCGGGGCCGTGACGGTGGTGCGGGCGGTGCGGGTGTGGCCGGTGGCCGGGCAGCCGGCCGGTATGCCGGAGGGATTGTCGGACGCGGTGGCCGCGGTGGCGGTGGCGCCGGCGGGTCCGTCCTGGCCGGAGCACCGGACGCGGTTCGCGATCGAGGTGGTCGGCGACGGGGTCTCGGGCTGGCACGCGCCCGTCGGGGAGGGCGTGGCGCGGCTCGTCGTGGACACCCTCGCCGACGGGCTCGTCGGGCACGATGCGGCGGCGCCGCGCAAGCTCGTCTACCGGCCGCGGGCGGGTCGGCACCAGCAGGGTGCGCATGCCCGTCAGGCCGTGTCGGCGGTTGAGCTGGCGTGCTGGGATCTGGCGTCGAGGGCCTCGGGCCGGTCGGTGCCGGAGCTGCTGGGCGGCACGGTACGGGAGCGGGTGCCGGTGTACGCGTCCGCGCTCGGCCTGGACCCGAGCCGTCCGGAGGCGGTGAAGGCGGCGGCGTGGATCGCCGAGCAGGGGTTCTGGGGGCAGAAGTGGCCGCTCACCAAGGAGTTGCTACGCCAGGGGCCGCGGGTCGTCGGCCGGGTGCTGGGGGCGCTGCGGGAGGCGGCGGGCGACGGCCGGTTCATGGTCGACGGGCTGCGCCGATGCCGGCTGGACGAGGCGCTGGCCCTGATGCCCGTGCTGGCCGACCTGGATGTCGCGTTCGCCGAGGAGCTGCTGGAGTCGGGCGGCTTCGCCTGGGCCCGGCTGCGGGCGGCCGGGGCCGGGGTGGCGATGGCGGCCGGTGAGCACGCGGTCGACGAGCACGAGCAGATGCGGCTGCTGACGGGCGGGTCGGTGGACGTGTGGCAGACCGACCCGGGCTGGTCGGGCGGGCTGGCCCGCTCCCTGCACACCACCGAGGTCGCCGCCGATCTGGGGATGGCGACGTTCCCGCACGGCGACCGGCTGTGGGCGGCGCTCGCGCTGGCCGGGGCGTGCTGCCGGGACAAGATTCCGGCGGTGGAGTGGCATCTGACGCTGGAGCCGCTGCGGCAGCAGGTGTTCGCTGAGGCCGCCGTCGTGGAGGCGGGGCTGCTGCCGTCGAGCCCCGGGGCCGGGCTCGCCCCGCTGCCGGTCACCTCCTCGCCGCTCCCGACGTGGGAGATCGGGTCGTGAGCGGCCGGGTGATGTGGTCCAGGGTGCGGGCGGTCTGCTTCGACCTGGGGGGCACGCTGGTGCGCCCGGAGCCGGTGGCGACGACCGGCCAGGTCGCCGAGGTCCTCGGCATCTCCTTGGAGGAGGCCCGCGCCCTGATGGGCAAGGGAGCCAAGCGGCGCCTGGTCACCCCGCGGGACCTCGCCCACGAGATCGCGGCCGACTTCGGGCGGCCCGGGCTCACCGGCCCGCTCACCGAGGTGCTGGAGCGGGCCCGGCGCCGGGCTGAGGAGCCGCAGCTGTACCCGGACGTGCCGGACATGCTCGCCGAGCTGCGGGCGAGGGGCTATGCCCTGTACGCCATGACCAACGCGCTCGGTTCCTCAGTGCCCGAGCAGGATCCTCCCGCGTTCCGCGAGCTGCTGGACGGCATCTTCTACTCGGCGCGCACCGGCGCGATCAAGCCGGAGCCGGAGGCGTTCGCCGCTGTCGAGCACGCCAGCGGGCTGCGGCCGGAGGAACTGCTGCACGTCGGCGACTCGATGAGCGCCGACGTACGCGGGGCCACGGCGGCCAGCTGGCACACGGCCTGGTTGGACCGGCAGCACACGACTGGCCCACAGATGCCGGCCGCGTCCACGCCGCGCCTGCACTCCCTCAACACCCTCCCGCTGCTGCTGCCCGCCCGGGCTGCGGCGGAAACGATCACATCGGAGGTGGCCGGCTAATGGAGCCGTCCCGTACGCCCCACCCGGAAGCACCGCCTGTCCACGATCCGCTGACCTCGTCTGTGCCGCTGTTCGACCCCAGTCAGATGCCGCTGCGCACCTGGTGCGAGGGCAGCCGCGAGGACGCGGTCACCGGCCTCGTCGCGTTCCCCGACTTCCACAGCCATATCCCGCGCTGCCTGACCGCCGCCTTGGACGAGGGACGGCTGGTGGCGCTGGCGATCGGGGACGTCGACGGGCTGAAGGACCACGTGGAGCGGACGAACTCCACCAACCCGACCTCCTACGGGCACTTGGCCGGCAACGAGGTCATGGCGACCGTGGGGGCCACGACCCGCGCGTGGTTCCGCGAGCAGCCCTTCGACTCCGGATGTGCGGCGACCTTCGGCGGCGACGAGGTGATCCTCGCCGCGGTCGTGGACGACGCCACCCAGTTCCACCAAGCCCTCGGGGTGCTGCGGGACCGGCTCGGCGCCGTACTGCCGGTGACGGTCTCCTTCGCCCTGATGTACGTCACCGCCGACGACCTGCCCGCCGAGCGGGAACGGAGCTGGAAGCACGCCTTCACCGACGCCCTGCTCGCGGCGGTGGACCGGACGCTGTTCACGCACAAGGCGGCGCGGCGAGCCGGGGGCGGCCAGGGCGGCATCATCGCCGTCACCCGACCGCCCCTCCTGTCCGAGTCCGACCAGGCGGGGCCTGATCCGGTGGTCCTGCTCCCGCTGCCGGCCGCGTCCGACGTCGTGCGTGTCGTGGCCCGGCCGGAGCGGATCGGCGGCCGGGACTTCCTGCTGCTGCCCTGTCGGGGGCCGGTCGGCCAGCGCGGTGCCCAGCTGCGCGTCACCTTCCCCACCGGCAGCTCCAAGACCGTCGTCGCCTACGCGCTGCGCGGCCAGGCCGCGGTGCCGTACGCGGCCCTCACCGACGGCGTGACCGGAGTGCCGCTGACGGTGCGGGGCGTGCGGGACCGCACCCCGCGCAGCGTGCCTGAGGACCTGGCCGCTGCCCTGGAGCGGACCGGGCTGGACTGGAGCGCGGTGCCCGC
Organism: Streptomyces sp. NPDC001728; assembly: GCF_040297565.1. Taxonomy (NCBI): domain Bacteria; kingdom Bacillati; phylum Actinomycetota; class Actinomycetes; order Kitasatosporales; family Streptomycetaceae; genus Streptomyces; species Streptomyces sp. NPDC001728. Next base: position 72,231 of record NZ_JBEOZK010000019.1, on the reverse strand, counting down.
TCACGAGCAGGCGCAGATCCTCCATCTGATCACCGAGGCCGGCACGGAGGAGATCCGGGCCGGGCGGGTCACCGCCGCCGTGGACGCGGTCGCCGCCCGGAAGGGGGCGGCACGGTGACCAAGACCGCCCTGCTCCCCGGGCCCGCCGCCGTGGCGGGCCCGGGCGACTTCCCCGACTGGAGCCAGGCCGCCGCGCACGCCGCGGCCCGTGTGCCGGACGCGGCCGTGACGGCCGCGTGGCGGGCGCTGAACTACCTGTGCGCCGCGCAGCTGTACCTGAACGACAACGTGCTGCCCGCCCGGCCGCTGCGGGTGGAGGACGTGAAGGAGGCGCCGAGCGGACACTGGGGGGTGTGCCCACCGGTGAACTTCATGCTCGCGCACCTGGGGCCGCTCACCGCCGGACGGCCCCCGGGCAGCGAGGTCCTGGTCGTCCACGGCGCCGGGCACGCCGGGCCGTCGGCGCTGGCTCACGCGTACCTGACCAAGACCCTCACCCTGACCGGCAACGGCCCGGGCTGGTCCGCCGCAGACCTGCGCGCGCTCGCCGAGGGCTTCCCCCACACCCGCGCCTACGGCGGAGAGATCACGCCGCTCATCCCTGGCGTGCGCTACACCGGCGGCCAGCTCGGACCGGCGCTCGCCGTCGCGCAGGGCATGGTCCTTGACGCCCCGCACCGCCTGGTGGTCGCGCTGCTCGGCGACGGAGAGCTGGAGACCGGCGCCGCCGCGGCCGCCTGGACGGCCCGGCGGGCGCTGCTCGGGTCCGGGCTGCACGGCGCCGTACTGCCCGTCGTGCTGGCCAACGGCCTGCGGATGGGCGGCCCCTCCCTCCTGGCCGGGCTCGACGAGAACGAACTGCGCGCGTACTTCACCGGCCTGGGGTACGAGCCGTTCCTCCACGACGGCTCCGACGCCGCCGGCTTCCGGACGGTCCTGGCCGAGGTGTTCGCCAGGCTGCGGCCGCTCGGTGTCGCCCGGCTGCAGCCGGTCATCGTCCTGACCATGCCCAAGGGCGCGACCGGCCCCGAGCAGGTCGCGGGCCGCCAGATCGCCGGAACCCCGGCCGTCCACAAGACCCCGTTGAAGGATCCCGCCCGCAACCGGGAGGAGTTCGCCGCCCTCGCCGCCTGGCTTGCCTCGTACGAGCCGGCCGAACTGTTCACCGACCGGGGGCAGCCATCCGACCTCGTACGGCAGGCGCTGCCACACCCGCTGGCCCGGCCCCGCCCCGCCCCACCGGTAGCGCCGCTCGCCGTCCGGGGAGAACCGGCGTGGCCGCTGGTCAGCGCCGTGATCCGCGAGCGCGCCGCCGCTGGCTCGTTCCGGCTGTTCAGCCCGGACGAGGCCGCCTCCAACCGACTGCGCCTGGCCGACGCCGGGGACGACCGGCTGCCGGAATGGGCGAGCGAGATCCTCAACGAGGAGATCTGCCACGCCTGGCTCCAGGGCTACACCGAGACCGGCCGCGACGCGCTTCTGGCCACGTACGAGGCGTTCGCGGCGGTCAACACCAGCCTGCTCGTACAGCACCTGAAGCACCGCGGCGCGCGGACCGCGACCGGCATGGGCGGGCTACCGAACATCAACTACCTGATCACCTCGCTGGGCTGGCGCAACACCTACACCCACCAGAACCCCGGGCTCGTCTCAGCGATGCTGGAGACCGAGAACCCCACCGTGCACGTCTACACCCCGGCCGACGCCACCCGCGCGGCCGCGACCCTCACGGCCATGCTCACCGGGCGGGACCGGGCGAACTTCCTGATCGCCGACAAGCACCACAGGCTCACGTTCCCGCCGGACACCTTCCACGAGGAGATGACGAACGGCGCCGCGATCTGGCCCCACCTGAGTAACCCCGATCAGGAGCATCCGGACATCGTCCTGGCTTCCGCCGGCGATGTCGCGGCGCGCGAGCTGTCTGCCGCGGCCGGCCGGATCGCCGCCGCCCGCCCGGACACGCGCATCCAGTACGTGCACATCAACGACCTCACCGTTCTCGGCCAACCGGACACCTGGCCCGCCGCGCTGCCCGACGGCACCTTCGCCCGCCTGTTCCCGGCCGGCGTTCCCGTACTGCTGGCCACCGTCACGCAGGCACCGGCCGTACGGGCCCTCCTCGCCGCCCGCGGCGAAGCCGCCCGGGTCCGGGTGGTCGGCTACCGCGACCCCGGCCGCCCCCTTCCGTCCGCCGACCTGCTGGAGCTCTGCGGCATGTCCGCCGCCGCGCTCACCGCCCGGGCGCTCTCGATGCTCAAGGAGCCGTGATGACGACCCCGCCGTCCACACCCGACCCGAAGCAGCTGGCTGCCTTCGACCGCGACGGCCTCCTCATCCTGCGCGGCGCGCTCTCCCCCGAGGTCCGCGACCGCGCGGCCGAGGCAGCCGTACGGCTCCTCGCCACCGACCGCACCGTGGGCCGGGACCGCTCGGTCGATGGCAAGGACGGCTTCCGCGGCGTCGTCGCCCTGGACGACGCCTTCCTACCGCTCGTCGCCAACCCGGCCGTCCTGCCCACCCTCGTCGACCTGCTCAGCCCGAACATCCACCTGATGTCGAGCAACCTGATCGCCATGCCGTCCCTGCCCGACGAGCAGCGCACCATCCGCGTGCCGTTCCGGCACGGATGGCACCGCGACATGTCCTCCACCATGGCCGACCTCGGCGTCGAGCACACGCCTCGCCTGGCAATCAAGGTGGCGTACTTCCTCACCGATCCGGGACCGGACGCCGGGTTCACGATGTTCGTGCCCGGCAGCCACACCTGCACCGGGCCCGTCACCGTCCCTGAGGGGGACATCGACCCGCCCGGCGCGATCACTCCGGACATCGGCCCGTACGACGTGGTGCTCTTCGAGAACCGCACCTGGCACGCCGGCGGCCTCAACCGCTCCGGCCACGACCGGTTGGCCGTGATGATGCAGTACGGCTACCGGTGGCTCAACGCGGTCGACGACCCCGTCCCCGGCTTTCTCGACCGGCTGGACCTCGACGCCGTCGAGCGGCAGCTTCTCGGCGCCCGCGACCGCAACCCCGACGGCTCCGTCGCCCGCGAGGGCTCCGGCGCCCGTCCGATCACCGAGTGGTGGCAGCACCTGACTACGGCCCCGGCTCGTTGACCGATCACCCGCCCCTGACCGCACCCCCGCGAGAGACTGGACCCGTGACCTCCTCCACCCCCTCGTACAAGCCCAAAGAGCTGTTCGCGTCCACCGCGCCGTACTACGCCGCCTTCCGGCCCCGCTACGCGCCCGAGTTCTACGCCCTGCTCGCCGACCGATTCGGCCTGGATGGCACCCAGCGTGTCCTCGACCTCGGTGCCGGCCCCGGCATCATCGCCCTCGAACTCGCCCCGCTCGTCAGCGAGGTCGTCGCCGTCGACCCTGAGAAGGGCATGCTCGAAGAGGGCCGCCGCCTGGCCGCCGAACGCGGCATCACCAACATCACCTGGCGGGAGGGCGACTCCATCACCCTCCCGGCGATGGACATCGGGCCCGTGCTCCTCACCGTCATGGGCGCGGCCTATCACTGGATGGACCGTGACCAGGTGGCCCGCGATCTCGACCGGATCATCGAGCCCGGCGGAGCGATCGTCCTCGCCTCCGGCGGCGCCCCCGGCGACCTGGAGCCCGCCCCCTGGCTGCAGGTCGCCGACGAGGTCCGTACCCGCTACCTCGGCCCCGACCGGCGCGCCGGCTCCGGCACCTACACCCACCCCAAGGAACGCCACCAGGACGTCCTCGCCCGCAGCCCGTTCTCCCAGGTCGAAACCGCGCGCTGGGACCACACCATGGCCCGCACCGTGGACGAGGTCATCGGCTGGGTCTTCAGCCTCTCCTACTCCAGCCCCGCCCAGCTCGGCGAGAAGAAGGACGCCTTCGAGCGCGACCTGCGCGAGGCGCTGCTCGCCTTCGCCCCGTCCGGACGGTTCGACGAGGTGATCCGGACCGAGGCGGTCATCGCCACCAGGCCCTGAGCGACGCTGGAGAGCCGCGGAGCCCCGCTCTACTCGTAGCTGGTGGCTGCGTGGAGGGCTCGGGCAATGAAGGTCCAGTCTCCGTCAGGGGGGATCTGCTCTCCCCCTTGGCGGTACGCACCTGGGGAGTCGTTCACCCACGCTGCGAGTGCTTCGAGGAAGTCGTCCAGAGTGTTGTTCTCCCACTCGTGGCCACGGGCACGGAAGTCTTCGTGTAGGTCACGCAGGAAGGTGACCAGCTCTTCACGGCTGCGCGGTTCGGGGAGCATGGCGACAACGTACCCAGCGTGATCGTTCAGGATCCAGAGTCATAACAAGATCAGCGACCGGGTCGAACCAGGCGACCATCCACACGGCGCATCCGCTACGACACCGCCTTCTGGCAGGCGCTGCACCTCACTACAGCCTGCCGGGCAGTGTTGCCCTCTGTCGCGGTCGCCGGATGGGTGACGTTCAGCCGGTCCCAGAGCCCGGACGGCGGGTCCGGAATCCATCCCCACCGAGGTGCCTTGATGTACTCGTCCTCCAGGTGAGTACAAGCCCCTGGCAGGTGCGCGTACCGCGTGGGCGAGATCAGGATGGTGTCCGCAGGGAAGCCCCGCCATTCCCGCCGAATCGGCGACGCGGGCCGCTCCGCCCTGGGCGCGGTGCCGTTCGCCGGGCAGCAGCAGCCCAGTCCCACGATGAGCTCGCATCGTTCGCAGAGTTCTTCCTTCACAGCCCCGCGTCCCTTTACACCGTGCCGGTCGTCTCGATCCGGTAGACGATCTTCCCATCGAACTCGGCGAACCCGAGCGACTTGTAGAACGCGCGGGCGACGGGGTTGTCGCGGTCCGTCATCCACTCGACACGGCCGCACCCCGGGCGCGCGGCGGCCAGGGCCCGGAGTTCGTCCATGAGCTGGGCACCGATGCCCTGGCGCCGCAGGGTGTCGCGAACGTACAGCTCCTTGAGGAACAGGGAGTGAGTGGAGCCGGCCGCCGGCCACAGGAAGGAGTATGCGGCGAGCCCCACGATGTCCCCGGCCTCGTCCTCGACCAGGAGGGCGGAGGCCAGCGGCGGGGCGCCGAACAGCGCCTCCTCCACCTGCGCGCGCCGCTCCTCGAAGGGCTGGATCTCGGTCGATCCGTAGAACCGCTCGATCTCCTCGATCAGTTCGGCCACCGCGTGGACGTCCCGCTGCTCGGCAGGTCGGATCGTCACCGTCATCTACAACTCCTCGTTCCTCGATCGTCGTTCACTTCGCTCACCTGCTCCAACGCTCGACGCCTCAGCGGCGCTACGGCCCGCCGTCTCATGGAGACTGCGCGGTCGGCGCGTACGCGTCCCACCCGCTCGCGCGCAGCGAGCCCTGGACATGGCGGATCAGGTACTCCAAGTCCGCGCAGTAGACAGAGGGGTTCCGATAGCCGTGGGCAGCGCTGAAGCGGTGCGGGAGGTAGCCGCCTCCGCAGACCTCCACCAGAGGGCAGCTCTGGCACTTCTCGGCGAGCGCAGCCCTGCCGTCTGCCCGGTGCAGGAGCTTCGGGTGACGCGACGCCTCGTCGAAGGAGTGCTGGAAGACGTCGAGCTCGAGCCGGGAGGCGCCCTCTTCGACGGAGCGCAGCGTGTCCACGGCTTCCATCGTCCCGTCGGACTCGATCACGACACTCGTCGGCGGGGCCAGGCCGAGTGTCTCCACCGCACCGCGCACGCCGGAGCTGAGCGCCACGATGTCCTCCAGCATCCGGATGCTGTGCCGGTGCTCGGGCCGGGCGAGCCAGGCACCGTACACCCGGCTCATCCAGAGCCCGTACTCGGGCACGTCGAGGTTGTCTCGGTGCGGCGGGTCTTCGTGGGTGGCGTGTGGAAGACCGAAGTCGATGACCGGCGGCTCGAAGGACGCCAGGTAGTCGTGGACTTCGACAGGGTCGTTGGCCAGGTCCACGACTGCGAGGAGACCAGCGAAGAGGTGCGGCCGCTTCCGCAGCAGCTCGATGCCGCGCACGGCGGCCGCCGAGCTGGACCGACCGGTGTGGGTCAGTCGGTGCCGGTCGTTAGCGGTCGGGGGCCCGTCGAGGCTCACGCCGACGACCACCCCGTACTTCTCGAACAGGTCGAGCCACGCCTTCGTGAGGAGCGTTCCATTGGTCTGAAGCTCGAAGCGGACCTTCACTTCCGCCGGGACGCCTTCGCGTACGGCGTCGATGAGCTCGGTCACGTGGCGGCGGCCAGCCAGCATCGGCTCCCCACCGTGCAGGACGACATGGACGGCCGGCAGGCCGTGCGCCGTGGCGTGCTCGCCGATGCGCCGGCCTGCCTCCCTCGCCACGTCCACGCCGAGCCGGACGGGCAGGTGCCGCCACGACTGGTCGTTGGAGTTGAAGACGTAGCAGTAGTCGCAATCGATGTTGCAGCGGTTTGCGACCTTGAGGATGAAGGTCCGAAAAGGTGCGGTCTCTTCGAGCGAGTTCATCAAATGCCGACGCTCAGAACCACCAGGGCCAGATGAGCGACGCCGCGTGAGGCCCCTCGGCGAAGCCGTCCGCCTCGGACTTCTCCTCGTCGAGTCGCTGCTGTACGCGGGCGGCGATCCGTTCCAGGACTGCATTGCCCTCGATGGATTCTGGGCAGACGGGCGGCGCGAGCATGGGCGTACGTGGCGACATTCAACGCTCCTCGTGGTGTGCGATGGCGGTTGAAGCGACAGACCGACTCGGCACCGTAGCAGTGCTGTTGTCGTCGGCGGCATACGGATTCCGGCCAGCTGACGACCGACCTATCCGGCTCGTGGGGCGAGCAGCTCTTCGAGTTCCTGGGCCGCCGCATCGGCTCCGAGCCGCCGGTAGAGGGCGGCGGCGTTCCGCAGATAGCCTTCGGCCCGCGTCATCCCGGTCGTGATCAAGTCGCAGCGGCCGACCCCTTCCAGAGCCCGCGCCTCCTCCAGCGGAGAGCGGATGTCTCGAGCCAGGGCGAGGGCCTCCTCGAAGTACCCCCGTGCAATTTCCGCCTCCCCGGAGGCCCGCACCAAGGGCCCCCAGTGGTTCAGTACCTCGGCCTCGCCGCACCGGTCCCCCAGTTCCCGGTGGAGGTCCAGGCTGCGTCGGAATGCCTCGATGGCTTCATCCCACTCGCCGAGCATCCATCGGGCAGCGCCCAGCTCACTCAGGGCGGCGGCCTCCCCGCCGCGGCTGCCGAGATCGCGGAACGCACTCAGAGCCTCTTCCAGTATCCGGACCGCTTCGGTGGCGCTCCCTGACACGCGCTCCAGCGCCCCCAGGTTGCGGATGCTGTTGGCGCGACCGAACCGCTCCCCGAGTTCGGTGAAGCGCTCCAGCGCCTGGCCATGCGCCTCCCGGGCACCGACGACGTCGCCCGTCAGCCTCCTCACGACGCCCAGCTCGTTGAGTGCGTACGCCTGGTGGGTCCGGTCGTCGAGCTCCACGTAGATGTCGTACGCCTCGCGGTGTCGGCGCGCCGCCTGCTCGTACTCGCCCGTGAGGCGGTGCACGACGCCGAGGTCCCGGAGGGAGTTCGCCTCCCCGTACCGATCGTGGAGCTCCCGATAGATCGACAGCGCCTCGCTCTGGGCCTCCACGGCGGCGTCGAACCGGCCGGTCTGCCGGCGCGCCATGCCGAGATCCGCGAGCGCGTTGGCCTGCCCGAGCCTGTCGCCCACCTCGCGGTAGAGCGCGAGGGCCTCGGTCTGGGCACGGGCAGAGGCGTCGTTGTCGGCGGTCATGAGCCAGACGATGCCGGCCTGGTTCAGCGCGTCGGCCTTGCCGCGCCGGTCGCCCGCGGCCTCGTACTCCTCCACCGCCTCGTTGAGCGCCTCGACCGCCTCGGGGTAGGCGGCCATGAAGCGCCGTACGACTCCAAGCTCGGCGAGCGCCCCGGCGAGGGCCTTGCGGTCGCCGGTGTGCCGGGCGGCGTCGGCGGCTGTCCGATGGAGCCCGACGGCCTGATCCCAGGGGCCGGCCTGCCGCAGGAACGGGGCCATGGCGGCGGCCATGCGGATGACGAGCTCGTGCAGGGCGAGACCGCTCGCGCGCCGGATGCAGGCGAGGACGTTGGCCCGCTCGTTCTCCAGCCAGCCGAGGGCCGCCGCACGGGACTCCATGCGTGGGGTCTCCACCGAGGCCGCCTCATCGAGCGGTAAGGGTGCGACCACGCCTCCGCGTACGATGTGCCGGTTCGCGGCGGCGAGAGCGGCCAGGTAGTAGAGGCACACTCGCTGAACGGCCTCGGTCTGCTCCATACTGCTGCCTCCCTCGTCGGCGAGACCGCGGGCGAAATCACGTAACAGATCATGAAGCCGGTACCGGCTCCCCGGATGTTCGTCGATCATGTGGGCGTCGTACAGCGCGTCGAGCTGGCGCCGCGCCTTCGCCACGGTCACGTCGCCGAGCGCGGCACCGACATAGGCGTCGAGGTCGGTCCCAGGGTAGAAGCCCAGCCCGCGGAAGAAGCGTCTGTGCTCCTCTTCCATGTCCTGGTACGACAGCTCGAACGTCGCCGCCACCGCCCGCTCCCCGGCCCGCAGCTCCCCCAGCCGATCCCGCGCGGCCACCAGCCGCTCGCGGAGGTCCTCGGCGCCCCAAGACGGGTGGTGCCGCAGCCGCGCCGCGAGCAGGGACACGCCCAACGGCAGATACCCGCACAGCCCGACGAGCTCCGCGACCACGTCCCGGTCGAGCGACGCCGCCGGCCGCCCACTGAGTCGTACGAACAAGTCGACGGCGTGGTCCTGCGGCAGCGCCACCACCGGCAGCACCACCTCCTCCTGCGCCGCCAGCCGCTTCCGACTGGTCACCAGCACCAGGCAGTCGCCCGCGCCGGGAAGCAGCGGCTCCAGCTGCCGATAGCTGGCCGCGTTGTCGAGGATGAGCAGCGCCTTCTTCCCGGCGAGACCGCTCCGCCACATGGCAGCCCTGGCCTCGGTGACCGCCCCCACGTCGTCCCCGGCCGGGATACGCCCCGCGGGCACTCCGGTCGCCGCCAGCAAGGACGCCAGCGCCTCGCCGGCCTGCACGGGGCTCCGCCCGGTCGTGTGCCCGTTGAGGTTCACGAACAGCTGCCCGTCCGGGAACCGCTCCGCCAGCACATGCCCGGCGTGCACGGCGAACGCCGTCTTTCCCACCCCCGGCATCCCGTCGATCACATGCACCGGCAGCGCCTCACCACTCTCCTGCGCCGCCCTCACCGACCCCACGAGCGCCGCCAGCTCCGCACCCCGGTCCGTGAACGCCGCGGTGTCGCGCGGCAGCGCCCGCAACACGAGCGCGGCTCCCGGCGGCTCGGCCTCGTTCTGGGGCGCCGACTCGGGCTGCCGCACGGTCGTCCGTGAATCCGACAGGGCGGCCAACACCGTCATCACCACGAGCAGCCCCCCGAGCAGCACGAACGAGAACCAGGCATGCCTCTGCAGCCACCCCAGCCACCCCGGCCACTCCGACTCGGACACCGCGTTCGTGACCAGCCCCACGAGCATGGTCGTCACGACCCCGCCGGCGGCCACGACGGCGATCGAGATCCCGCGTCGAAACCTCATGCGCGATCCGCCCACTCGTTGGGGGAGCGAGTCTCTTCTGCTGGCACGCCACTCACGCGACACAGCGCTCCAAGATCAGGACCATTCACGAAGCCCCCCGAGTTCGACGCTCAACTGCCCAAGGGGACCAGCGGAGGCGACCTCGGTCAAGGTCACCGAAGCGCCATAACGCGTCCGGATCCAGCCCTGCGAGATCACGACATCGGCCTGCCCCGAAATCCCTGAGGCTGATCGGCTCCAGCGTGAGAGGCTGATCAGTTATGTCAGGTCCGTACGAGAGGTTCACGCAGATGACCGAGGCAGAACTTGAGAGCCACGAAGGCGACGACACCAAGGACGGCTGGTATCTCCTCGCATACGGCGATGAGTACTTCGTCAGTCGGCACAACCGCATCGAGTTCGTCGACCTCGAATACCGCCTCTCCTCTCTCGCCTGGCTGCGCAGCAAGATCGCGAAGAGCATCGATGCGGAACTGACCGAGCTCCGTGAGGCGCGGGAGAGTGGGAGTCACAGGGTCGCTGGGTGGGAAGGGGAGAGCGACATGATGCTCGACGAGTCAATGTACGAACTCGACACAAGCACACGCCAGATCAGCGCCGGCGTCATCGTCGTGGCTGCCGTCGCCGCACTGGAGTCCCTGATGAATCGGCTGCTCGACCAACCGGGCGACGAGGATCTCCACAGGGCAGGTCTCACCCGAAAGGCCCGAGTGCTCGCCGAGCGCTGGCAGGACACCGTCGATCGCCAGGAACTCGAAGACCACGTGTCGTGGCTGAGGGAGCGCCGCAACTCGTTCGCGCACCGTCTCATCGACGACGTCGACCCCCAGTGGCGAAGCCACCCAGCCACGTGGGACTTCGACGACGAAGCGGCCGATGAGGCACTGGAGAGAATCAGCGCTGCCGCCTGGCTGCTGGAAGAGGGCTGGGAACAGCACCTCACCAGCCAGCGCGCTGATGCGCGATACGTACCCTGACCAACGGCAGCACACGATGGGGGAGCGAGCGCGTGGATGCGTCCGAACTGGCCGAACTCCGCACCATGTACGTCTTCGGCCCCGCCGAGGGTTCCACCTGGGGCCTGACCTACGAGGGGATCGAGGCCAAGCTGCGTGAGCGTGAGACGGATACGTTCGTCCGTATCGACGAGGGGGACGAAGGCCCCGTTCGCGGGTCTGTCATGCACTTCGGCATCACGGTCGGCGAGGAGGACCTGGAGGGCATGGCCAAGCTGTCCCCGGAAGGCATCGCCGTCGAGGACTGCACGGCCCAGGCCGCAGCGGAGTTCGTCCGGTGGCTGTGGGGAAGTGTCGTCCCGGACGGCAGCGGCATCACCTTCAACACGGAATGGGGTCTGGAAGCCGACCTGCCCGACGCGCTCGTCCCCGACCTCCCCCGCCCACGCCTCGTGGCCACCTTCCTCGCCCACCTCGAAGCCACCGGCGGGCTGGACTGACAGCAAGCACGCCCACGGGGATCATGGCCGCATGAGCGACATGCGAAGGGCCTCGGCACCATGACAGAGAAGACCTCCCGCGCCTCGGGCGACGAGGCTGTCCGCGACGCCGGCACAGTTGGTGCTCCGACCGTCCTGGGTAACGAGCCCGGCTCGTTCGCCCGGGGTGTGCTGGCCCAGCGCCACCCCGCCCTCATCCGGCAGGTGCGGGACGCCTTCCCGTACGGCCGCCGGCAGCAGGAGGCCCTCGACGCCCTGCTGGACGAGATCACCGACGGTGTCGTCCGACCACTCGCCCCCGCGGACCACGACCACGAGCGCTGGGCGGCCTGGGGACAGGAGCACTTCGGGCGCTCGTGGTACGACACCCCGTTCCTGTGGGCGGAGAGCTACTTCTATCGCAGGCTCCTGGACGCGGTCGGGTACTTCGGTCCCGGTCCGTGGCAGGGAGTCGACCCCTTCGCGCCGTTTAAGCAGGCCGAGCTGCGAGGCGACGCGGTGGAAGGGGAACTGCGGGCCCTCGACGCGCTCGCGAGCGCGTCGGCCGAGCAGCGGGCCACGGCCCTCCTGCACGCCTCGCTCTGGGGCAACCGCGCGGACCTCGGCTTCCAGGTCTCGGCGGGGGAGCCGGCAGTGGATGACGCCGCAGCCTCGGCGCTGGTCGCCGACGACAGCGCCACGCTGTGGCAGCTCCTGCCCGCCGGTGCCTCGGCCACCATCGCTGTGGTGGCCGACAACGCGGGACGTGAGCTGATTCCCGACCTCGTCCTCATCGACCACCTCCTTGAACAGGGGCATGCCGAGCGGGTCGTGCTTCACGTCAAGCCGTATCCGTACTACGTCTCCGACGCGATGACCGCGGACGTGGTCGACTGCCTGCGCCGCCTCACCGAGGCACCCGGCGAAGCCGGCCGGATCGGCGGTCGACTCTGGAAGGCCATGGCCGCGGGAAGCCTGGAGGCCCGCACCCACCCGTTCTTCTGCGCTCCGCTGCCGTACGAGGAGATGCCCGAGGACCTGCGGAAGGAGTTCGCGGATGCCGCGCTCACGATCCTGAAGGGTGACCTCAACTACCGCCGTCTGGTGGGCGATCGGCTGTGGCACCCGACCGTGCCGTTCGCCGAGCGCACGGCCTACTTCCCAGGGGCCGTCGCGGCACTCCGGACCCTGAAGTCCGACGTCATCGTCGGCCTGGAGCAAGGAACGCTGGACACCCTCGAACGGTCCGGGGCTGTTTGGCGTACGAGCGGCACCCACGCGCTGATCCAAGTGCGCCCGTAGACCTGAGAGCGTGGGCCGACTCCGTATCACTCGGCGATAAGGGATACGACTCCGACCCCAACCGCCGTGAACCGTGCAGGCGCCGGATCCTTCCGGTCATCTCCCGCAGGGGCGCCCCGAACATCGAGGGGCCGGGCGAGCTCCGTTGCGGCGTCGAGCCGACCCTGCTCCACCAGTTCAAACGCCTCGCTGTCCGCTGGGAACGCCGCACTGAACTTCACAACGTCTTCATCTCCCTCGCCTCCAGCCCCATTTGCTGGAGGCGACTCAAGAAGTAGGGCGGCGGACCGGCCTCCCTACAGAAGCATTCAAAATTCAATCAACGCGCCGTCACTCAATTTCGATCTTGGGATCCAGATTTGCGAGACTGTCGCGCTTGGGTGACCTTCACAACAGCCCGTCCCGCATTGATCGCACTTTTCTCCTTGTACGATTGGGAGTAGACAGCGTGTGTCGGCCGACCACCGCGCACCCCAAGCACAAGCTCCTGGCTACTAGCGCCTCGCGGGCTGGCAGTGAACACCTCAGTGGCATTTCAATGGAGCAACGATGCGTTGGCGTAGGGACCCTTCACGGCGCGCCCTCGTGAAAGAATGTGAGAGCCTGCTCGCCGATCTCCCCATCCCCGCACCCTTCAGCGTCGAGGCGCTGGTGCGGAATATGGAGGGCGCGCTGGGTCGTCAGATTCGGCTAGTGCCACTGGATGACACCGACGGGGGCCTGGGCACGGCATGTGGCCTCCGGGTCAAAGCGCCGGAGTCCACGATCATTCTCTATCGCCGCCGTTCAAGTCGTAATCAGACCGAGCACATCATTCTCCATGAGCTCGCGCATGAGTGGCTGAACCACGGGACCTCCCTGACGGATGCGGAGATCGAGCGATACGTCCCTGAGCGCGTTCGTCAGGAAGTGCTTCGACGTTTCCCGTCGGCCCTGATTCAAGGGCGCGTAGATTTCGGCAGTTCCGAAGAAAAGCAGGCCGAGCTTTCGGCCTCGTTGATCAAGCGGCTGGCGCGCCGTCAGTCCTTCACGGGCGATGACATGGTCAGCCTCCTGGAGCATTCACTTGCTCACCCGGTCGCTGCTCCACCGCGGCGACGACTCTAGCCGCGATCGACTGGCGACCACTGAGGCGCAGCTCTCGGCCTACGGCTTCCGTCACATCGCGCAGTCCACCTATTGGCAATCAAGGCTGCGGCCGGCCGACCTTCCGGGCCGGCGATGCGTGCAGCCGGCATAGATACCCACTGGTTCCGTGTTCGACTACATCAAATACCTTACTGCGGCCGTGATGACCCTCATCGCCGTATGGCGATTCCCTGCAGTTCGGTACGCCGACGCTCACCGTCGGGCCCTCTGGGGCGGTTATGCGGGATTCGCCGTAGCGCTCTGGCTCTACACGCCAGCAGTGATGGATGCGGTGGATCGCATTCCAGTAGTGGACCTGAGCGCCCTGCTCAGGCACTTCGCCAGCACCGCGGCGATCATCGCGGCCCTGACCTACGTCGCCACCAGCTACGGGAAGAGCTCGGAGACGGTCGTGCCCCGGCACGTAGCGGTCTCCCGCCGGATCGCACGCGCGTCCTATGGGACGGGAGCGATAGGCGTCATTCTGCTCACGGTCCTGTTCTTCACGGTGGTGGACCGCGACAAGCCGAGCCAGAACTTCCTCATCGACCACGCCGGGCAATGGGGGGTCGCGGTCTACATGACCGTGTTCTACTTCTTCCCACTCATCACGACCGCAGTCTGCGGCTATCAGTGGACGAGGGCGGCGCGACGGGTCGAGGACACGAGCATGCGTGTCGGGCTGGGCTTGATGGGGATTTCCATGTGGATGGGGCTGACCCATACATTGGCGCGCATCGCCATCCTTTGGGCTGCGGTCGCGTTCCCTTTAAATCCCTCCACGGTCCGGCTCCTGGTCGATGCCACAGCGATATGGATGAACCTGCTCTTCCTGATCGTTGCCGTAGGTGTGAGCATTCCCACCACTCGTGCGGCGGCGGCCCGGTGGAGAACTTGGCGCACCCTGTACAGGACTTACCCGCTCTGGTTCGACATGGTGGACGCGTTTCCCGGGACGAGCCTGTATCCGCCAGGGCGGCGTCTCGCTGAACTCAGGCACATACGTGTCCCCATCGATGTTCGCCTGGACCGATGGACTCAGGACATTGCTGACGCTTGTGAGAAGCTGCGCTATTACGCTCCACGAGACCTGATGTTCGCCGCCGAGGACATCACCGCAGCGCACCCCGACCCTGAGCCGGCCGCGGAAGCGTACTGGATTAAGGCCGCACTCCAGGCCGCTGACAGCTCGCAAGCCAACCTGTATGCCACTGCCCCTCTGAGAGAGAAACCGTTCGTTGACACCGAAAGTGAAGCGGCGTGGCTTGCGCGAGTCAGTATGGCCTACTCGCACATCACCACGGATCAAGCTCGGGAGCTTCTCCTGCACTCCATAGAGGTGGAATCCGAACCGGGTAGCTAGCCCGCTATTAGCTTCACAGTCTCATTTCTCGGTCCGGACTCAATTTCCCGACGAGCGAAACCAGGATGCATAGCGATCTTGAATGGCGGGTCGGTGAGTGAGATTTAGCACCGTCCGCCGTATGAACTGGGCTGGTACCGTGGGTCATGCGGACTGATAGGTCTTGCTCCGCCTCGTAAGTGCACCCCCGGCCTGCGACGCACCTCTACTCCCGTCGCCACATGTAGCCGGGCAGTGACGCTATCCGGTTTGGATGGGCGTCCGAAATCTCAGCAATCTGGAGTTCTCGCATGTCCAACCGCCGCACGGGCCTCATCCTCGATTTCGGAGGCGTTCTCACCACTCCGCTGCTGCCCGCAGTGCTCGCGTTCGAGCAGCGCGAGGGCCTCCCGCAGGGAGCCTGCCTCACGGCCCTGTACAAGGACGAGGAGGGTGTCCGGATCACCAGCGACCTCGAGCGCGGAACGGTCTCCCAGACTGAGTGGAACGAGTTCGCCGGCAAGATGCTGGGCGTGCCGGCTGACAACCTGATGGGCCGCATCTTCGGCGACCTTCGTCCCGAGCCGCTGATGATCAATGCGGCAGCCGCAGCGAGGCGGGCCGGGACCAAGGTGGGCATCCTGTCCAACAGCGTGGGGCTCGCCCCTTGGGACCTGTACGACGGCTACGAGCTTGAGCGTCTGTACGACGTCGTGGTGATCTCCGAGCAGCACCTGCTGCGCAAGCCTGACGCTGAGCTCTTCGAGATCACGCTCAAGCTCATGGATCTGCCGGCCGAGGAGTGCGTCTTCGTCGACGACACCGAAGCGTACGTCCAGGCAGCAGAACAGCTCGGTCTCGCGGGAGTGCACAACCAGGACCCCCGGCAGACGGTGGCCACTCTCTCCGAACTGCTCGGCGTGGACCTCACGGCGTCGTAGCCCGGCGTCAGACGCGCGGTGGTCCGACCAGCCTCGATGTCGGAGCCGAGCCGCTGGCCCTGCTCGCCCACACCAACAGCGAAGGGACTACGGCGATGCCCCAACAAAGGGCATCGCCGTAGTCCCTTCGCTGTTGTCGACCACTGACGCGGCTGCCGGAATAGCTCGTACCGGCCCCGGTCCACGCAGGGGCGACGATCGGC
Source organism: Streptomyces sp. NPDC001728 (assembly GCF_040297565.1). Classification (NCBI taxonomy): domain Bacteria; kingdom Bacillati; phylum Actinomycetota; class Actinomycetes; order Kitasatosporales; family Streptomycetaceae; genus Streptomyces; species Streptomyces sp. NPDC001728. Next base: position 56,371 of record NZ_JBEOZK010000019.1, on the reverse strand, counting down.
GTCAGACCCTAAGCCAGCCGAGCGGAAACGCCTCAGACAACCCCGAGGAGCACTCGCCGACGGCGTCACTGCCCGTCCTGCACCTCTGGCAGCTTGTGCTTCAGCTCTCCGACGAGCTCGTTGATTTTGGCCATCATCTCGGCAGACAGACCCCCGCCGTTGCCGCGGGCAGCCAGGCCGAGGATCTGCCCTCGGTGAATCGAGCCGAGGAAGCGGAGTGCCTCCAGGAATTCGCGGGCCGCAGGGTCGACCTCGGCATCATCTTGGAAGAGGGCTGCGTCGACCTGAAGCGCCTCAGCTAGGCCGGCACGCACCACATCAGAAGCCTCCGTCGTGGCGCCCGCACGAAGGGCGGCGATGTCGTCGGCGGTGACGGCCGCCACGCCCGCATGCTCGTTGACGATCCGCGCAATCTCCTCATCGGAGGGCGCTTCCTGACCAACGTACCCGTGCTGCAGGAGGTAGTTGATCTTCTCTCCCGCCGTGCGGGGTGCGGACGCATGCTGGTCACGCGAGGCGCTGGGGCGAAGCCCGAACGAGCAGTCCTGGGCGGCCAACAACTCCTCTTCGGCCACCCCGTACGCCTCTGCGAGCGGCTGCACGTAAGCATCACTGAGCCGGCGCCGGCCGGATTCGGCGTTGCTCACCGGCACGCGACTCGCGCCGATGATCGCAGCAGCCTGCGCCACGCTGAGGCCGGCGTCGCAGCGCAGGAGCTGCAGGTCCGGCGGGCCGTCGTGGGGGAAAAGGGCATCGAGCGACTGACCGAGCGCCGCTGCGATTGCGGGGAGCTTCTCACCCTTGGGGAAGTCCTGGCCGCTCTCCCATCGCGCGACCGTGGGGGCGCTGACGCCCACCATCTCGGCCAATTCCTTCTGGTGGAGGTCCTTGCCCCGCCGGACAGCACGCACGCGGCTGCCGTCGAACTGACGTGGCACATGAACTCCTGCGGGGTGGCGATCAGGCTGGTGGTGGCGGCCTCTGGGGCAACTGTAGCCCAGGCTTGATACATTTCCGCAACTGACGTACGTTTCCGTATCGCACCTGCTGGCCGGGCTCCGGCTCTATGGTGCCAGCCCTGGGGGACCTCTATGTACGTTGCGTTGTCGTGACCACTCGCGCAACGCGCCGTCGGATTCGGTCCAGTCGTTGCCGGCCGGTCGTGGTCCCCTTTCCCGACACCGGCTGTCGCGAACCCTGTGCGACCCGTAAGGAGCCAGGGATGGACTTGCTGCAGGTGTCTACATATGTTCGTCGTCCCTCGCCGGGCAGTGACCTGGGGAGGGACGCAACGAGCAGATGAGAGGCACGAACCGATTAGGTCGTAAGACGCCGGGACGCGCACCCCTGCCTGCGGGGGTCAGGCCGTATGCCTGAGGAGAGAGATCGAGGAGGAGGTGGGGCGAATGCGGACGTATGGTCCCTGACGTGGCTCGGCAACAAAAAACCGGCGCCCGGGAGCTACCAACTCCCAAGCGCCGGGTCGGCACCCCGAGAGGTGCCCATACACATCACGCGGGCGGCGGGGCTTTTGCACGAGAACCGCCGCACCGCGCTCCTACGAAAAACGGAGTATCGCATGCTCGCCATGCCGATCGGAACCCCGGCCTGCCCGGACGCTGGCCGCCAGCGCCGCCTCGCCGCCCAGCTCGCGGACATGATCGCGGGCGCGGCCACCATCCGGGTCAGCCTCAACGACCCGAAGCAGACGTGGCCCCACCTGCACGCCGTCGTCGACGACGAGGCCGGGAAGACCATGGACGTGGGCCGCATCACTGCCAGGGGCGCGGGCCGCTGGATCCTGAGGGCCTGGCCGGAGGCGGGTTTGACGCGACCGCACACCTTCCACCTTGCCGACGCCACCCTCACGCGCAGCGGCCTGACCGCCGCTGTTCGGGGCCGCTGACATGGCGCGGATACGAACCATCAAGCCGGAGGCATTCTTCTCCGAGTCGCTCGCCGAAGTGCGCGTCGAGGCCGAGCGGACCTTCTTCGGACTGCTCACCCAGGCCGACGACCACGGTCGTCATCGCGACAACGCCGCGATCATCGCCGGGCTCCTCTGGCCCCTCCGCGCCGAACACACCTCGGTCCACGTCGAAGACGACCTCCACCAGCTCGCGGCCGCCGGCCTGATCTGCCGGTACACCGGCTGCGACGGCCGTCGGTACCTCCACATCGTGACCTGGTCCGACCACCAGAAGATCGACAAGCCGAGCCAGTCGCGCCTGCCCTCCTGCCCGCAGCACCAGGCTGCCGACCGGTGTGCGCCCTGCAAGGGCTCCTGCACCAAGCGGACCGAGGGTTCGTCTGCTACTCCCCGAGACCTCGCCGAGACCTCGCCGAATGCTCCCCGAGCCCTCGACCTGCCCGCCAAGACCACCTCCACGCCTTCCGGAGACGCGGGTGGGGCCTCCGTCGACCGGCAGGAAGCCGCCGACAATGCGTGCGGCGTTCCTAGTCGGGCTGGAACGAAGAGCGCAGGTCAGGAGGCATTCCCCGAGGACTCCCCGAACCTTCCCCGAAGCATCGGAGAGGGCTCGGCGCCTGGATCTAGGATCTTGGATCCTGGATCTCTTGTCCCTACGGGGCGCACGGCGCCCGCAGACGGCGTCTCGGCCAACCAGCTCGTCGGCGAGTACGTCGCCTCATGCGACGAGCGTCCGCCCAGCGACGTGATCGGACATCTCGGCCGGATCGCCAAGAAGCTCCTGGGTGAGGGCATCGCGCCGGAGCACATCAGGGCCGGGCTGGCGAACTTCGCGGCCAACCCCAAGCACCCGAGCGTGCTGGCCAGCATGGTCAACGAGGCCATGAATGCACGCCCCGGCAGTTTTGCCCGGCCGGGAATCCGGCCTAACGTGCCCGCCCATCAGGCGTGGACCACCCCCTCCAACGCCGCTGCCGCCTACGCCGAGGAGCTGTGATGCGCACCCGTCACCGCGAACCGCAGACCCTCGGCGAGGGCACCCTGGACCGGATGGCCCGGATCCTGGCCGCCCGCAACATCGACCCCAGCGCCGCACCGGCCCAGGAGCTCGAGACCGTCTCCCCGCTGGAGGCCCTGTCGGCCGGTATGCCCCCGCGCTACCGGGCCGCCGTCGCCGACCACCCCCAGGTCCTGGCCTGGGTCCGGACCGTCGCCGAGGCCGCCGTCGCTCCCAACCAGGGAGCCAGGCGACAGGTCACCACCGGACCCAGCCTGCTGATGGCCGGCGTCGTCGGCGCGGGCAAGACACACCAGGCGTATGGCGCGGTCCGGCGGCTGGTCCAGAGCGGAGTCGGCGTGCGCTGGCGCGCGACCACCGCCGCCGACCTGTACGCCGACCTGCGACCCCGGCCCGGAGCCGACAGCGAGCGGGAGCTGGCCACCGTCAGCCGCTACCCGCTGCTGATCATCGACGACCTCGGCGCGGCCAAGGCCAGCGAGTGGGTCGAGGAAGTGACGTACCGGCTGATCAACCGCCGGTACAACTACGAGCTTCCGACCCTGATCACCACCAACCTGGCGATCAGGGACCTCCGTGCCCACCTCGGCGACCGCGTCGCCTCCCGGCTCGCACAGATGACCACCCGGGTCGAGTTCGAGCAGGTCGACCGCAGACGCCACCATCTCGCAGCCTGACCCGCCCCAGGCCGCCACGCCGGGCCGCGCCTTCTGCGCGCCGCCCCGAGCCCGTCCCCGACCCAGCGCACCTCTCCGCCGACGCCCCTGCGCACGGAGAGCGATCGGAGCACCCGCATGACCAGCACGACGCACAGCCCTGTCCGCCACCGGTCGCTCGGCGACCACACCTGGCGGGACCAGGCCGTCTGCCAGAGCACCGAGTACAACCCGGTGGACCCCGAGATCTTCTTCCCGGACCCCGATGAGACCGACAAGATCACCGCAGCGAAGGCGCTGTGCGGCCAGTGCCCGGTCCGCCGCACCTGCCTGGACGCCGCCCTGGAAGCCGGCGACACCGACGGCATCCGAGGCGGACTGACCGAGGAGGAGCGCGGACCTCTGCACGAGAAGATCGCCCACCGCCTCGACTACAGCCGCGTCAACGACACCATCGCCGGTCGCGACATCCACCTCACCAAGGCCGAGCGCCGCGCGGTCATCCGCGCCGCCTACCGCCACGGGGTGACCGAGCAGCGCCTGGCCTGGCTCCTCAAGATCACCGAGGAGCACGCCCAGAAGCGGTACCGCGAACTCCGCCGCGCCCTGCGCAACCGAGACCTGAACCAACCTGAGACGGCCACCGCCTCGTCCGAGGCCGGCAGCGAGCGCCTGGGTCGCGACGACTTCGGGACGGCAGCGTGACCGCCATGACCGCGCCGAAGACGGCGCACATATGCGGCTGGGACCGAGCGGTCGTCATCGCCCTCGGCGGCGCGGGATGCGCGCTGTCGTACGACGCGCTGCAGCAGATGGCCGTCGCCATCCACATCCGAGGCTTCCTCACCTACCTCTTCCCCCTGGTGATTGACGGGTTCATCGCCTACGGCGTCCGGGCGCTCCTGGTCCTCCGCGACGCGCCGCTGCGCGCCCGGCTCTACGTCTGGACGCTCTTCGGCACGGCCACCGCCGCCAGCATCTGGGCCAACGCGCTCCACGCGGTGCGGCTCAACGAGGACGCGGTCGCCGGCACCGGCCTCCGGCTCGGGGACACGGTGGTCGCGGCGCTGTCCACCATCGCCCCGCTCGCCCTGGCCGGAGCGGTCCACCTCTACATCCTCATAGCCCGGGGGCCGGTCAAGGGCAGTGACCGCGAGGACCTCGGTCACCCCGGTTACCCGGGTCACTCGGGTCAGGGTGACCGGTGCGACGCCGTGGAGGTCACCCGGACTGACCGGATCGGTCAGAACCGGTCGGCGATCGGTCAGGTCAAGGCCGGTCAGCCGGTCACCGCCCTCACCGACCGGCTGCCACTGTCCCTGGGAAAGCAGGCTCCTGCCTCCCGGTCACTGACCGGGGACAGGGCCCCGGTGGGCAGCAGCAACACGGTCACCGATGACCGAGGCCAGTCCCACGAGGCCGCTGACCTGCCCGGACAGTCGGACTCGGCTCGGCCGGTCACTGACCGCCCCGCCGACACCGCCCCGGTCACCGGCGACCAGGACAGCCCGGCGGCGGTCACCACCCCGCCGGTCACGCCGCCGCCGGTCACTGACCGAGAGGCCCGGACACCCGGTGACCGGCGGCCTGACCCGGACACCGAGGAACTGCTGAAGATCGCCCGGTCAGCGGTCAGGGCCGAGGACAAGCTGACCCGCAAGGTGGTCGCCCAGGCGATCCGCGGTCAGCAGATCCCGCTCTCCAGCGACACCCTGACCGCCCTGATGGCCAAACTCCGCGCCCAGCACGGACAGCCGGTCACCTCCACCCAGAACTGACCGGACACCCAGGGAGCGGGTAACCGAGCCGGTCACCCCAGCCGGTCACCCGCTCCGGACACCCGCGCCACACCCCTCCAGAGCAGAAGCGGAGAACACCCGATGCGCACCCACCCGGCCACTCCCGCCGAAGTCGACTCCTGGCTGACCGTCCTTCACCAGCGCGGCCACCTCCACCGCGCCCAGTCCGGCCCCGACACCACCTGGATCGTGCAACGAGAGCAGCACAATCGCCCCTGGACCCTCCACCACCCGGTCCTCGCCATGGATTGGATCGAGGAACTCGTCCGCGAAATCCAGCAGCAGAACCCCGAGACGAGCCGATGACCACCGACGACCCGGCGGTGACCACCGCCGGACAGCAGCGTGACCCCACAACGGATCCTGGCGGAGCAAGCTATCGCGTACGACGGTCCTACGGCCCGTCGCACGCACTTGCCCCCGCCCAGGAGGGCGGGGGAAGCCCAACTGGTTCCCGAGCGAGGGCGCTCGGGAACCAGCCGGGCAACCGGCACCAGGGGGCGCCGGTCACCGGGGGAGGTGCAGCAGACGACCACGCCGACCGCGAGCAGCCGAGCCCGAGCACGCCCGCCTTCCCCGACCGCAAGCCGCGCCGCCGCAGCCGCAACCCGAGCGAGCGCACCCGCAAGACGACCACCCGCCTCTCTGACACCGAGAAAGCCGAGATCGTCGCCGCCGCGCAGCGCGGCGTCACCGTCGCCCGATTCCTCGCAGCTGCCGGCCTCGCAGCAGCCCGCGGTTCGACCGCCCTGCACACCAACGAACGACTCGACACGGCCATCGACGAACTCGCCGCCCTGCGTACCGCCCTGGCCCGGATCGGCAACAACATCAACCAGATCGCCTACGTCCACAACGCCGGCGGACAGCCCCGCCCCGGCGAACTCGAACACGCACTGAGCGTTCTGACCCGGTCCCTCGGTCGCCTCGACGACGCGGCGAACGAGTTGGTGACCAGGCGGCTGTGATGGTTCCCGACATCGGACGCGGCTCGCGCACCCACGGACTCCTCGTCTACCTCTACGGCCCCGGCAGGCGCGAGGAACACACCGACGCGCACCTCGTCGGCTCCTGGGACGGCTTCGCCCCCGACCCCGGCCGCGACACCGACCCGCAAGTCACCCTCGCCCGCCTCACCGCCGCCCTCGACCTCCGGGTCAAGCAGGCCGGCGACCGCGCGCCCGCCAAGCACGTGTGGCACTGCTCGGTCCGGACCGCCCCCGGCGACCGGCGGCTCTCCGATGAGGAGTGGAGCGCCGTCGCCCAGCGCATCGTCCACGCCACCGGCATCGCCCCGGACGGCGATCCCGACGGCTGCCGGTGGATCGCCGTCCGCCATGCAGAGGACCACATCCACATCGTCGCCACCCTGGTCCGCGGTGACCTGCGCAATCCCCGCCTCAACTACGACTTCAACAAGGCCCAGGCTGTCTGCCGGCGCATCGAGCAGGAAATGGGCCTGCGCCGCCTCAACGCCGGTGACGGCACCGCAGCGAAGAACCCCACCAGCGCCGAGAAGTTCAAGGCCGAACGCACCGGCCGCCCCGAGACCTCCCGCGAGACGCTCCGCGAAGCCGTCCGCCAGGCCGTCGCGGGAGCGGACGACGAGAAGGAGTTCTTCACCCGGCTCCGCGAGGCGGGCCTGCGCGTGAAGGTGCGCCATGCCCCGTCCGGTGACGCGCTCGGCTACAACGTGGCCCTGCCCGGCGACCGCAACCGTCACGGTGAACCGGTCTGGTACTCCGGCTCCAAGCTGGCTCCCGACCTGTCCCTTCCGAAGATCCGCCTCCGGCTTGCCGACGGTACCGCCGAGCGGGCAACGCCTTCAGCTGCCGAGGGCCGGGCGGACTGGTCCCCGCCCGCCCGAGAGCGACGCAGCGCCACCGGGATCGCCGAGCGTGCCGCCGTCCTCCTCGACGGCGACGACGATGAAGCCGCCGCCCAGCTCGCCGGCGTCGGAGAACTCCTGGACGCGGTCGCCCAGACCTCCCCGGCCGCCGCCCGCGCCGAGCTGGCTGCTGCCGCCCGAGCCTTCGAGCGGGCGACCCGCAGCCACGTCCGAGCAGAGCGCGCCGACATCCGGGCTCTCCGCTCGGCCGCCCGGGGCATCGTCCAGGCCGGCGGCGCGCTCGGCCGGGGCGAGGACGGCGGCACCACCGCCATGCTCCTCTCCACCCTGGTCCTGGTCACCCTCGCCGCCGCCCGCTGGCACTCTGCCCGCGGTCACGCCCAGCAGGCCCACGCCTCCCGACAGGCCGCCGAGCACCTGCGCATCGCCTACCGCCAGGCCGCCGCCACCCCGATGCGGGTGCTGCACGACCAAGGTCGTGCCCTCCCCGAGGCCCAACGCCGGACACACGGGGCCACCCTCCGCGCGGCTCTGCCGGAGCAGGGCGTACGAGCAGATGGCATGCCGACGAAGACCGACGCCCTGGTCGCCACCCTCGCCCAGGCCGAGCAGGCAGGCCACGACCCCGAGGCCCTCCTGCAACAGGCCATCGACATGCGCGAACTCGACACCGCCGCGGACGTGAACGACGTCCTGGTCTGGCGCCTGCGCCGCCTCGCCCAGCTCCCCGCCCACCCGGGCGAAGCTCCTCGTCGCCCGCAGGCCGGCACCCGCCCGACCAAGACCTCGGCCAACCGCACCAGCGAACGGAACGCACCCACAGCGGCGCCGCGTCCCGCCGTCACTGACCCGCGCAGCCGCCCACCGCGCCGCTGATCAGCGCGCCCGGAAGGCCGGCCACCGACCGACCGGACTCCACGAAATGCATGGGCAGCCGGTTCCACCGGCTGTTACGGATGGAAACAGGAAGCCCTCGACCGGGAGATGACGCTCGTGCTCAGAACCACCGACCGCACCACGGAGCCGGCACCCGCGCTGCCCGTCCTTCCGACCGGCACCGACCCTCTGCTGCAACTTCAGTACGAGACGCAGCCGACCGACGGCCCGGGCGCGACGCGCTGCGTCAGCCACCCACACGAACTCTCCCTCGGCGGCATCCCCGTGATGTGCTCGGCCTGCCGGGCCCGACGCGACTGGCTGCTCATCAACCACGGCCGCAACGTCTGGATCCGCTGCCGGTGCAGCAACCAGTGGCTCGAACCCGAGATCAGCCGCGCCGACTTCGACGCCCTGATCGACGGCCCGGACGGGACGACCTACCCCAGCGTCGAGGAGGGCCTGGTCGCGCTCGGCTTCGACGGCGTCTTCGCCGGCATCTACCTGGCGTAGCGAGCGGCATTGCAGTGGATGCAGCGGCAGCATCCGTTGCCGCCAGCTCTGTTCGCTCGACAGGTGGCTCCATCTCGCCTGGGCCACCCTTCGTGTTCGTGAAGCGGGAGGGATGGATGTGACGGCCGGTTTCAAGCGAGCCGAAGGCGCTGGTCGGGGGCGTCTCGGCGCAGGGGGTCGGGGAACTCGTTGATGCGCATCAGCCAGTCGTAGGTGCGTACCTGGATGTGTGAGCGCCGGGCATGCAGTTCCCGGATTTCGGCGGCTGCGTCGTCGTAGGTCTCACGGGCCATAATGATCAAACCTGGGACTTCGGCGGTGATGCCCGGCAGGCCCAGTCCATCGGCGTCGCGCGCGGAGCGGGCGTAGTGCAGGTTGGTGGACAGCCACCTGCGCCAATCCTCGATCTGGTCGACGGCGTGCCGCAGCGTGGCCGTCGCCCGCTTGTTGCCGGGGTTAGTCAGGCGACTGACCGGGCTCTCCAGTTCGACCAGCGTCCACCGAACTCCGAGCGAGGTCTGACCGGCGATCATGAAGTCGGCCATGTAGTGGTTCCCGAGCTGGACCTGGGGCCGGATCCAGGTGTCGTGGGTGCCCACTACGGTACCGGCCAGCAGCGCCGGGTGCTTCTCCAGGAGCCGCTGCATCGCGGCCTCGTCGTCGGCTGTCTCCAGTGCGTTGCGCAGTGCCTCGACCGCCGCCGGGGTCGCTGGAAAATTGATCCTCCAGCGGTCCAGCTGCGCCTCCTGGGCTCGGGTGATCCGCGCCGGGTTGCTCTGAACTGCAGCGGCGTATTCGCGGGCCAGGCGGAGCTGATCGAGATAGTCGTCCTCACCGGGGCGGGTGATGCGGGTGACCCGGGACGGGGCCGTGCCGAGCCCGTGGCCGCCGCGGAAGTGAAGCCGGCCGTTGTCGCCGACTGATGAAATCTCGCCGTACAGATCCGGGCCCCTGCGCCGATCGCGAGCGGTAACAACGTCATCGACCGCGGGCTCTAGCCGACGCAGGGCGGCGACGGACTCGCGGTCACGGGCGACGCTCAGCCAGGCGTTAAGCACCTCCCGGCACCCGAGCCTGTCCATGTCGGGAACCGCGAGGTCTGTGCGGTCCGCGAGATCGAGGAGGGCCTCGTACTCGTCGTCGCCGAAGTCCCCTGCGAGCGCGAGCCCCAGAGGCGTTCGCAGCAGGACGCGTAGCTCGGCGGCAGCGACCAGCGCGGGTGTGGCCTGCCCCAGGGGCAGGCCCAGGGCACGGGCGACGGTGATCTGCTCGGCCGTCGGCGCCGCACATTTACGTTCGAGGCCCTCGGCCACGACCTGCCACCTTAGCTCTGGCACTTCCCCTCCTTGTGAAACGACGCGCCCACCGTAGCCACAATCGGCGCCGGGGTTGTCTCGTGACAGCGAACCTTCAGCGATTGCCATCGAAGGTCGGCCACCTCAAGCGGCGCTGTCAGTGCTCGCTGATACAGATGCCTCATGCCTAGCAACCGCCCGCCCATGTCTCGGCCGTTACGGGAACTGCTCCATGCCATGCGACGCACAGGATGTGCTCTCCAAGACCCGGTGCTGACCGAGGGGCGCCCCGCCGACGATCCTGAAGCTGCGGCTCTCTCCTGGCATCGCAACAAGCACAGTACTGATCATGCGGAGGGGTTCGACCGGCTGACTCAAGGTCGACTCCAGATCGCACATGTGCGTAGCTGGCCAGCCATCAAGGCGCTGAGCCGTTCGTTCCCGCAGCTCATAGCCGAGCGGCGCTTTCACTGCTTGGACAACGTGTTGCTCCTCTGTCCAGAAGCGCATGACCTGTATGACGGCGCTGGCTTGTTCGGTACAGATCTGGTGGAGAAGTCAGCCCGCCTGACCTGGGTGCGCCCGGAGGCCCGTGGACCCCTCATGCGGTACCTGTACGCGACAGTAGGAGCGCACGCTGGTCATCAGACTGAGAACACCAACCTTCTTATGGCAGCAGAAGTCCTTCGTAGCGCGCACAACGTTGAGACCCGACAGATCGTGGCCGCCTTCGAAGAACGCTGCCGGGTAGCGATGAAGGCTGTAGAGCGCGGCGACCACACGAAGACGCATCGGGGAGACGTCGCAGTCTTGAGCATGCCGAAGTGGGCCCCTGAGCTGGGCGGGCACCCAGGTACTGCGTCCATCGTCCTCGCTGCTCAGCGACTGGAGGAAGTGTCCCCTCTCACTGAAGGTTGAGCGTTCTCACCGAGCTTTGACCGCCTTGCGGGCCTACTGAGGCAGGAGTACCGCGCATGTCGGAGTTGCTCATCGGTGCACGACCGACGGCACGCAGGCCAGAGCCGAGTAGCCCGGCTTGCCAGTTGTTGCTGCTCCATTGCCATCGCGCCTTACCTCAAATCGGCCTTTGGGCGGCACAGGTGGTTGTTATTTCACCTGATCTAATGAAGTCCGCCGTCCTGGTTCGGCATTGCGTGAGAGCGGGTGGCAGATTCCGTGGTGCACGTCGGTGGCTCATCACCGGCGTCCGCCTCGTGCCGCCGTCGGCGGAGCAGGAGCAAGTTGCGAGACGTCCAGACGCCACCGAGGCGTTGTTGGGGCTGATCGTTCTTCGGGCGTTGGCAGGTGGGCCGTACGGGGCGAGGACCGCCGCATACCCCTTCAGGGTGTCGGGTCATTCCTCGCCGGCACGAGGCTTCGGCGCTCGGGCGCGTGACACGCTCCCGACGGACGGGGGCTTGCGTGTTCGCCCGGGGCACCCGGGTGAAAGGACAACACCATGGTCGCGAAACGACCTGACGGCATTTACCCGGGCATCGGCACCGACGCCTACGGCCGGAACCTCGCGGACGCCATCGCGAACACCTGCGCGGAACTCGGGGTCGTACCGCCTCCGCGGCAGGCGATCAGCGAGGGACTGGCCACCGCTCTCCCGGACACCGAGATCAAGCGCCTGATCGCCACCCGAAGCGGCAAGAAGGTACTCAAGCCCTCGGCTTACCGTCTCGTGCAGGCCGGCGACGAGCAGGTACTGCTGCTGATGTGTGACGTCCATGGTGCTGCGGTGATCCCGTGGGACCTTAACGACCGCACCGTCAACTGCTGGTCACCGCCCGTTGCTGGGGCCAGCCAGTGCGTCAAGGACCTCGTTGCCGCTGAGCAGGCGCTGCACGAGGCCAGGAAGACCGCGAAGACCGCCGAGAAGGAGCGGGAAACTTGCCGCCGGGCGGCCGGTGACAGCACCTACGTCGCACAGGCCCTGGCGGCGGCCACGCAGAAGCATGAGGACGCTGAGCGCCGCGTGGGGGAACTTGACGGCCAGCGCCAGGCCCTCCTCACCGCCCTCGGTGGCCGCCGGCCGCGTCCTGTGGTCCGGGCGGCGGAGGAAGAGGGGGAGCCGAAGGCGGCACTCGCTCTCGCCGAGCAGCCCTACGACGTGGCCGTCCACATGCAGCGGTACGCCGCCGAGAATCTGGAGCGTGCCGGGCAGACCCGCGGTTATGACCTGGCAGAATCCCTTGTGGACGCGGGCCAGCTCTCCAAGGGCATGAACGTCCTGCAGCAGTGGCAGATCACCCGCCCCGACGGCACGGTGTCGAAGCTGTGGCGCCTGGCCGCCGTGACCGGGAACAACCGTGCACTGGCCCGTCTCAACATCTTCCGCGTGCGGCCGGAACACCTGGTCACGGGGATGCCCCAGTCCCTCCTCCCCATGCCGAAGGGCAAGAAGGCCGACCCCGAGCTGCTGCTGCTGAGTCAGCGGGAGATCCTGAACCGGCTTTCCGACCGGCTCAACGAGGCCGCCGCCAAGCCAGAGACGGAGGAAACCGACCCGTCGGTCCGGGCTGGGAAGATCGCCACGGTCTCCGCGGAGATCGTGATCGGCTGCACCAAGCCGGCGGCTCTGGAACACGTACTGCGGACGCTGAACGTCAACGACCACCTGCGCGGCATCCAGCCCTACGACGAGGATGCGCGCCTGATCGCCCTGTTCGCGACACTCGTCGACGCGTACGCCAGGGAATCGCTCCTCGCGGACGCGCTCACCGAGGCGTTCCCCGACGCGCGCGGCGCGGACCTCCTCGACCTGGTCGGTGTGCGCGACGCGCTGACCGCCAACGGACCGCTCGACCCGCTCGCGCCACTCGTGCCCACGGGCGACGACGCCTCCCCTGCCGTGCTCCGCGACATCGCGGTGCGCGCCATCACCGCGCTCGTGTTCCCCGAGATCCCGCCCGAGGCCCCGAAGCGGACGAACGCTCGCACCGTCCGGGACACGGGGCGCTTCTGGCCGATCGTCAGGGGGACACTGCAGGAGCCGGCGTGGAGCCAGACCAAGGCGAAGACGGCAGAGGCACGCACCCGACTGTGGTCCGCCGCCATCGCCCAGCTGTTCCTGCACCGGGGCAATATCCTCTCCGCCCTCGGCCTCTTCGGCGTCCCGGAGACCGCGAAGGGCGCCGGGCAGGACCCGCGGTCACTCAAGGTGCTCCTCCTCGGGGCGGAGGCCGGCGACGCGACCGCCTGGGCCGCCCTCGTCCAGCGCATGGCACCGGCACTGATCCACGCTCCGCAGCCGTTCATCACCGCTGGTCAGGGCAGCGAGGCAGGCGAGGGCCGCAAGGGCGTGCGGCGCACCCCCAAGAGCGCCCTCGCCGCCCTCACCCTGGCGTACACGGCAACCAACGCCCCGAACATCAGCCGGGCACTTCTCCTCGCGTTCGCGAAGGCGGTGCTGGAGCACCCGGACGCGACGCAGCCGCCCGAGGCGGAAGACGGTATGCCTCTGATCTGCTATGGGGAGCAGCACTGGGCCAAGGACCGGACGCCGATCACCGCGGGTATGGTGATCGCTCCTGCCATCGACGGCCAGCCCACCCACTACGTCGCCGACAAGGCGTGGTTCGACGAGACGTTCCCCGTGGAGCTCGGCAGCCCCGCCCCGAGCGACCCCGGAAGCACCACCGCTTCCCCCACGGCCGGAGCCAGCACGAATCCCGCTGTCACCACCGTGCACGGCGCTCCGCCGGCCGATCCGCATGACCAGCTGGTCATGCTGCGCCGGGAGCTTCCCGCCCGTGTGGAACTCGTCGAGGGCGGCTACGAGCAGGCCGTGGACTCCGCCCACACCCTGATGACGGATTTCGAGGAGGCGCACCGCCTGCGAGTCCAGCTCGGAGAGGACGCGCTGCCGGCCGATCAGCGGATCGAGTGGATGGAGAAGCTGACGAAGGCCCGGGCCGCAGCCCAGGCGAGCGTGACAACGCTTGAACAGGTGGAAGCACTGATCTTGCGGGTCTGACCGGCGCGGTAGAACCCGGGTCTTCGTATACCGGCGGGCTCCTCAAGTCAGTCGAGGAGCCCGCCTCCCGTCCTCACCAGAGTGGTGCCCGGTGTGTCAGGGAGTATCGCAAATCGGGGACCAAACGCTGAGGAGCGCCACCGACGGATCGGTGGCGCTCCTCGGCGTTTCAGGTGTGGTCAGCCCCGCTTGGTGTTCCTCGGCAGCCCGCCCCGGAAGTCGCATCCGGGGCACTCGTCCTCACCCTGGATGTGGCCCTCGTACCAGCCGTGGACCGCCGCGTGCAGGATCGCCTCCTCCACCGAGGCTTCAGCGTTGCGGACCGACTCGATGGCGTTGCCGACGATCAACCGGAGTGCGGCATTGTCGGGCGAGGGGAATGGCGGAGACGGCATCGGGGACTCACTCATGCGCCTGACCCTATGGGCGAGCGAGCCGTCATCAGCGGGATCGGCTTTCGGGGAAAGCACGCCTGCCTTGGTCAGGCGGTGAGGCTGAGCCGGACGGCGGCCGGGCGAAGACCAAGCTCGTTCGCGAGGACATCGACGGGCTGGTGGGCGATTCTTCTAGCCGGTGAAGAACAGTGCGATCGGTCGCGGCGGCCTGAGAGCGGCTGATCAGGTAGGCGCCGACGGCACCGGCCGCGACGGTGAACAAGGCGACGGCACAGAGGCCGTAGTCGTCCTGCGCGGCGGCGACGACGGCGGTGACCGCGCCGGCGGCGGTGACCACGAAGGCGCCGACGAGAAGGTTGTTCATGATGCTCCTGAGCCGAGAGGTGACGGAGTCGGTGGGCCGTGCAGGTCGCTGCGGAATCCCCGGCCGATCGGCTTCCAGCCCTGGTACGTGGCCGGCTTCCAGTGGGGCCGGTCCGGCACGCTGTCGTCGTCGGGCGCGGGCAGGCTGCCCCGGCTCTTCCGGCTGCGGGCCGCGCCGACACTGATGCCCAGGTGGGCGGCGACCTCGGTGTAGCCCCAGAGCTGCTGGTCGTCGGCCATCGTGTCCTCCTCGTTCGTCGGGATGAGCGTACGCAACGCATAGCAAGGCCGCCCCTGCCTGATCGGCGAGAGGCGGCCTTCTGCGGCTCTTGGTCAGACCTCGGCGAGGCGGTTCGAGAGGTCCAGGGCGTCGGTCGCGAACGCGAGGGCGGCACAGAGGCCGGTCACCTCGTGGAGGGTCGGGCGGACCAGGCGCGGCCAGTCGTCCGGGGCGGCGGGCCAGGAGGCGAGGTGTACCTCGCTGGTGGCCAGGCC
The DNA here is from genome assembly GCF_040297565.1 of Streptomyces sp. NPDC001728. Classification (NCBI taxonomy): domain Bacteria; kingdom Bacillati; phylum Actinomycetota; class Actinomycetes; order Kitasatosporales; family Streptomycetaceae; genus Streptomyces; species Streptomyces sp. NPDC001728. The sequence goes on along the minus strand of NZ_JBEOZK010000019.1, from coordinate 41,200 downwards.
CAGGTGAGCGGTGACGTTCCAACCGGAGCGAGAGGCGGGCTCCCAGTGGAGGCGAATGCGGCCGAGGGGGAGCCTCGGGGCTCTGGCGGCGAGCCATGTGACGTCGAGTGGGCCGTCGTGCCGGGTGGAGACGCGCTGGACCAGCGCGCCGCGGACGCCGTCCGGCAGGGGAAGTGCGGCGAGGCCGTGCAGCGGGAGTATGTGCGACGAGATGAGAGCCTCCGGAGAGTGGGGGAAGGGGTCAGGACCAGGTGAGGGCGCCGCGTACCGACGTGGGGAGGTAGTCCTCCTGGCCGTCGTCGGGGATGAACGCCTTGCCGTCCTGGACGACGACATCGGTCCCCACGTAGTGGGTGAAGGGGAAGTCGGGGTTGACAGCGAGGCGGATCGGCAGGGCGGGGTCGAGGTCCTGGAGCTGGCGGAGCAGGTGGCCGACGGTCATGTACTGGGGCAAGGAAGCCTCCGAAAGCGGTACGGGCGGGCGGGATCGGAGCGTCAGGGAGCGTCGAGACGGAGCAGGTCCCGGAGGATCTTCGGCCCCGGGGCGTGCCCGGCGAGGTGCCGTTTGCGGCACTCGTTGATGTAGCCCTTGCCTCGTTGCTTCATCTCCCAGCCGCCGCACGAGCAGACGGCCTGGGTATACGAGCGCCCCGGGCAGTCGGCGTGGAGCGGCTTGCCGGAGCTGGTGTGCTTGTGGTCCGCCGGGCAGAGGGTGCCGTCGGCATGGTGGTTGGTGAGCGGGGGGTGGAAAGGCACGGTGAGTTCCTCGTGTTGGGGAGGATTCCTTGGACGGCCGGGGCGGAGGAGGTCAGGGCGCTCGGTCATTCGGCGAGGCCGCGCCCGCCACAGGCGTCGTTCGGCTCAGCGGGCGGCACGGCGGCGAAGGGGCTTGGCGCGGCGGCCGTACTGACCGGGCAGGTAGTAGCAGGTGCAGCGACGGGCGAAGGCGCACTTACGGCGGTACGCGGGACAGGTAGCCAGGAGCATGCGTGCGATCGGAACCTCCTGCTGGGCCAGTGAGCGGGGACGGGGTGGCCGGTCGGCCCGGAGGGGGCGGGGACCCGAGAACGGGTGCCGGTGAGCGGGGCGGGCCGGTGGTGCAGCCCGCTCACCGATTTAGCGCGGGGAGTGGGCGACGAGGGCGGCGACGAACCCGGCCACCACCTCGGCAGGGGTGTGGGTACCGAACTCCTGGGCCCACGCGGCACCTTCGGTGGGCTGTACCTGGACCCGCCAGACGATGTCGCGTGTCCAGGCGGCGGGGTCCTCGGGGAGCCAGCCGACGTAGACGCGGCCGTCCGGGCTCGGCGCGTGGACATTGGCCTCCGGGGTGTCGACGACCGTCCAGTCGAGGGCGTGAAGGAGTTCGAGGACCGGGGTGGCGCAGTGGTCCGAGGAGAGCCAGTGGCGGTCTTCCACGGCCGGCCGGACGACGGCGGGCAGGAGGGTGGCGGAGGCGTTCAAGGTTGGACGATCCCTTCGTTGACCTGCGGTTTTCCCGACATCCGTACGTTGACATGGGGTGTGCCGAAGTCCGTAGTCGTTTCTGGGGACGCCCTGTCTGCCGTGGGCGAACTGATCACGGGCGGACGCCCAGAAGGTCGGCGGCAAGGGAATGGAACGACGCTCGGGGGTGTCGTAAACGAGTTACGGCAGCGGGCCGTACGGGACCGAAGGGGGAGCAGGGATGACGGAGCCGAGCAGACATTGGGACGGGGCCGGGCTGGAGCGCAAGATCCGCGCCGCCGGGCGGCCGTGGACCGTGGGTGACATCGCCATGGTCGCCGACGGCCAGTGGGGCGTCGGCGCGCAGTCCGACAGGTGGGCGGGCGAGGACGCGGTGGTGGAGCACCGGGTCGCGGAAGGACGGCACGTCGAGCTGACGGTGGAGGAGCTGGCCCGCGTGGTGGGCGCCCCAACCGAGGACGCCCACCACGACGAAGACCTTGCCTGACCGTTCAACGGCGCGGCCCCGGTGAGGGCGCCGACGGCCCGACGACAGCCGCGGGAACAGGCTGGTCGGGCACCTGGCCCGGGGCATGTGAAGCGAGCCCCGAGCGGGCGACAGCGGCCCGGGACAGGTTCGCCGCCGGCCCCCGGTCCGCGGTCGAGGCGGCTTCGCGTGCTTCGACCACACGCCGGAACGCCTGCACGTACGCACCGCTCTCCGCGAGCGCGACGCGAAGGTCGGCCGCCGAGCTGGAGAGCCGGTCCAGCTCGTAGAAGGCCGGCACATATCCGGGCCGGGTCATGGTGTGCAGGCGATCCTGGTGAACGGACACCGCGTTGTCGGTGATGGCCAGGGCCGTACGGATGTGCATGGCCGAGCGCAGGAGCAGGTTGTCGCAGGCGCGACGGACCGCGAGGACTTCCAGGACCTCGATGGGCTGACCCCAGGCCTTCTCGATCATGGAAGTGGCCTGGTCGAGCGCGGTGGTGTCGGCCATGAAGGAACTCCTGTTGTCCGGAGAGGGTGTCCGGGAAGGTCCGGGCGGGGGTCAGCGGCTGTGCCGGGGAGCCGACGAAGCGGCCGGCTGCCGGGCTGAGGCTGCGGGCGCGAGGGTGCTCGACCGCTTCTGCGCCGAGGGCGTGGTGCGGCTCTGGGCCGCCATCATGCGGAGGTCGGCTGCTGTCCGCGGAGCGTGCGCGGCACGGCGTACGGCCTCGGTGACAGCGGTGCGGCGTACGTCGAGCGGAGTCGGAGAGCGGGAGACCCGGGGATCGGCAGCCGGACCGACCGGCGTCAGCGTGACCAGCGACTCCATCTCGCGGTGGATCATGTGCCGTTCACGGACCACCGGGGCCGAACTGGCCATGACGGCCGCCGTCGCGGCGATCAGATGGGACGGAGTGCGGGCCGTGAACACCGCCTCCGCCCGCGTACCCCAGCCCCGGGGACCGGCCCACAGCATGACGGCCTCGGCGTCTCGTCCGCCGCGAAGGGTATCGATCTCGACACCTGCCAGCCCGTCGGGAGCGGTGATCTCGACGGTTCCGTACTTGGCTGCCCCTCGGCGCCAGTCGGCATCGAGCAGTGGCTGGACGGCGTCAGCCCAGTACAGCGATGGGTCCGCCAGGAAGCGTCCGTTGTTCTCGTACGGGTCGGATTCGGCGTAGTCCTGGGCCAGGGCGGTGGTGAGGCCGGCGACGATCTCGGCCGGGGTGACGTGGTTGAAGGTCGCCGTCCAGCGGGGCGCGGCGACAGCCTCCTCGGCCGCGGTGATCCTCCACAGCTCGAAGTCGTCGCCGAACCAGCCGATCCGGATCCGCTGGTCGGGAGAGGCGACGAGGAGCTGGCAGGGGCCGTCATCGAGGTAGTGGTGCGGCCAGTGGGCCACGGGGGCGAAGCCGGCGTCTCCGGTCCCGTTGGAGCCGGCGAGGTACATGGGGCAGACCAGTACCTCTTCTTGGCGGGACGGGTCGGGAAGGGCGGACATGGTCGAAGCTCCAGGCGCGTGTGGGAGGAGGGGAACGCGCCCGCGTGCGCAGCGCGGTGAAGGGCCGGAGCGCACGCGGACGCCGCTGTGGTGATGGCGGGGTGCCTCTGGTTCTCGGCGCCACTCGGATCACCTGACCCGTCCTGGGGCCGACGGAGCGGTCGCGGATGCCGGCACCCGCGGTTGAGGCTGGGGAGCATGGCTGAACAGGGCATTCGGTACGGCGGCGCTCCGGCGCAGCGCCGCAGCGGTCCGGGCGCCGTCCGACCCCAACGGGATATCAGAGTGGGTTCGTTGGGCCGTCGAGACAGGGGCAGGGGGTGAAGGGGTCCACCGCGTGGCCAAGGGGGCGCTCCAGTGCTCGACGGTCGCGTAGACGGGGCCCAGCTCCCGGCCAGCATCGGTCAGCACGTAGGGGTCGCCGTGGCGCGGGCCTGTGCGGGTGACCAGGCCGTCGGCCTGAAGCCGGAGGAGGCGATGCTGGGTGAGGCTGACGTCCAGGCCGACGCCTTCGGCGATGTGGACGAACCGCATAGGGCCGCCCGCGTCGAGGACTTGGATCATGGCGGTGGAGTGCCGCAGCCGCAGACGCTGTACGGCGTCCTCGACACGTTCGGCTTCGGCCATCGCGCCGGGCGACAGGTAGTTCCGAGACCAATCGGCCAAGGTGCGGTGCACGTGCGTCAGGGACTCGCCGAGGGCGCTGAGCCGGTACGGAGCCCTATGGCGCTTGTCGGTTCGGGTGACCAGTCCGCCGGCGTGCATGGCGGCCAGCCGCTTGCCGACCAGCTGCTCGCTGACGAAGGGGAGCCTGGCGGCGACATCCCGCACCCGCATGGGACGGCCTTCCTGGGCCATGGTCATCACCGACCAAGTGGTCCACTTGGGTCCCATCAGGGAAAACGCGTCCTCGATGCGCTGAGCGTCGAACGAACCGATGGGGAAGAAGGCGGGTCGGTCGGGCGTATCGCGCGGGTTCATTCGGCTGCCTCCATCCGGGCGAGCAGCGAACGGACCAGAGTGGGCAGTCCCCCGGGTTCGCCGCCGGTCCAGATCTGGTCGGCTGCCTCGTCGAGCACGTAGGCGGCGTCTTCGATCAGGCCGCTGGAGATCTCCATGCAGGCGTCGGTGATCCGGGAGGCCGCGAGCAGAGACTGGGAGAGCACGTCGATGTAGTCGCCCGGCGGGAGCCCGGCGGCCCGGGCGGCGGTGCGGATCGCCGCCAGCTCCAGCGCGCTGAAGGCGAAGTCGAACCCGTCTTCCTCCTCGGCGTCCTCGGTCGCGGCGAAGGCCAGGTCCCCGGGTTCCGTGGGGATGACGACGCGCGTGCAGATCTGGTCGACGGCGGTGGTCAGCTCGGCGAGGGACTCGGTGAGCCAGCCCAGCGCGGAGACGTAGGAGGCCAGAGTGAACAGACCCGCCGGCGTGGCGGGACGCGGCTCAGTGGCCATGAACTCTTCGAGTCGTTCGGTCAGTTCGCCCACCACGTGCGGACCGGCGGACAGCGCGCCCAGTACGGGGTGCAGGTAGGAGCGGCTGGCGGCCGTCGGGTACTCGGCGGCGAGGATTTCGGAGACGCTCTGCGCGGCCCCGGTGAGGAGGCTGGCCAGGCCGGTACGGGACAGCGGGGCGCGGTCGGTGGTCATCGCTGGGGGACCTTTCGGGAAGTGGCGGCCGAGGAGAGGGCCACTGTGGGAGGAGCTGCCGGGGCGGCGGCCGTAGGGCGGCCTGCGGTGAGGGAGGAACGGGACCGGGCGGCCTGGACGCGGGCCTCGGCGGCGGAGGCCGTCTCGGTGCCCTGCTGAGGGGCGGTGCGCAGGTGGGCCGTGCGGTAGACCGCGTAGTCCTTCCGGCTTCCGGCGGCGACGAGGTAGACCTCGCGCTTGTGGTTCGAGGTCGGCGGGGCTGGGCGGAACTGGATGACCAGCCGGTAGGCGACGGAGGGGTCGACGTATACCTTGTGAAAGCCGGCGAGGCGACCCTTCAACGGCAGGCAGTCGTCACTTCCGTGGACCAGGTTCTGCAGTTCCAGCAGCGCCAAGTCACGGATCTCATCGGGCAGTTCCCGAAGGTCGGCGATGGCGTCAGGGTGTGCGGCGAAGGCGAAGCGGGCGCGGCTCACATCAGCCTCCCCTGGACCAGACGCTGGGCCGGTCCCACCGGAGGCGTACGGGGGGCGTCGAGGCCCGCCTTCGGTGCCGCGGAGGCGCCGGCCGACCGGGCGAGGGCGATGCGGGCCCGGACGACGGCACCGTTGTGATCGCTGTACTCCGGCGGTTCCGGCAGCGGGCCGCTGCGGTCGTCCAGCCAGGAGCGGGCGGCGCCGACGTCGGCGAAGGCGCCCTCGCGCATCGTGTACGTGCCGGCGTCGTGGTCCCACTCTTCGTGGAAGACCCGAATCGGCGCCTCGGCGGCGCGGGAGTCGCGCGTCAGCGTCCACGTCTCGCACGGCTCGGAGTCCGAGGTGTGGTTGTCGAGGACCTCGTACCGGGTGCCCGACTCCCGGATCTGCCGTTCGACCTGGACCGTGAGGTCGTCGGCGGGCTTCACCAGGCCGTCGCGGACCTTGGCGATCTTCTCGGGCGGGCAGCCGCGTTCGACCAGCCAGTTCTGGGCGAAGGACACCGTGGCGTGGTGGCTCGTCTCCAGGGTGTACGTGAACCGGGTGAGATCCCGGGCGACGGCGATCGCCATCACCTGAGGCGCGCCGGGCGCTCCCCAAGTGGCTGACTGGTCGTGGGCGATGACGAAGCTGTGGGAGCCGTTGGGAGTGGTGTGGTGCTGGGACAGCGCCGTCAGGTCACCGGACCAGAACCTCTCCACCGCCACCTCGGACGCGGCATCGGCGGGGGCGAGCTCGTCGAGATCGAAATCAAAGGCGAAGACGAAGCGGTCGTTCATGCCGCCACCCCCGACTGCACAGGGGCGGGAGTGGTCAGCAGCCGGTGGTTGGGCCGGGTCGGACTGGTCGTGCATGCGGCGAACGGACCGTCCGGGGCGCGGAGGTGCACCAGCGCCTGGTCCAGGTGGTCGCGGTGCCAGGTCGACGGACCGGCCAGGCCGGCTTCGGTGTCGGTGAGCTGCTGCCACGCGAGCCAGAGGGCGTGCAGCCGGGCGACGGCCTCCGGGTGCTCGTGCCACAGCGCGCACCACGGACGCGTCGTGCTGATCTCCCGGCCGTACACCGGCAGGAGGAGGTGGTTCACCCAGTTGCTGATGGCGGCGAGTTCGACGGCGTACGCCTCGCCGCCCAGGGCGAGGATGAACACCGAGGTGGGGCCGTCGGCCTTCTCGGGGCCAGCCGCCCCGGCTTCCGGAGCGCCGTCCGTCTGCTGGTCGGCAGGGAGTAGGGGATCGGGTTCGGAGCCGAGGCGGTCGAGGATGACGCCGTGGCGCCTGACCTCCGCGATGGTCTTGGCGAGGGCGCTGGCGAGGTCGTCGAGGTCTTCGTCGGAGACCCGGAACGGCTCAGGGCCGGGGGCGGGGGCGGGGGCGGTCGGGCTGGTGTCGGACATGAGAGCGTGCTCCATCTGTGAGACGGCGACATGCCCGAGAGGATGCGGCGAATCCGCGGTTTGGCCCGGCCGGGAAAACCCGGTAGGGAGCCGCTACCCGGCCGCGCAGCGCGGACAACGCGCGAACGGCGGTGCCAGCAACTGCAGAGCCCGAGCAGCCTGATGGGGAACGACGCCGTTGCCAAGCGCTGTGAGCTGAGCCGGGCGTCCGAGTCCCGGGGTGGCGGTGACCCAGCCGGCGTCGAGGCCCTGCATCCACTCGACGAAGTCGGCACGGAGCCGACCGGCCGCGTCCGTAGGCGCCGGCGCGGGGCGGGTGAGCGTCTCCCATCGGGCGATGGCGGCTGCGTACGGTCCCCATCGCCGCTCGACTCCTCGGCTTTCGGGGATGGCTCCGCCCACAGCGGCAGGACCACCGCCGACAGGGGAGGGCGCCACCCCTTGCCAGGGCGGCGGCCCGGGGTGCCCGTGTCGCTGGCCCGCGGTGTCGGCAACAGCGAAGCCGCCGCACTGGGCAGGGTCATGTCCCCGTTCCCGTGGCGCTGGTTGGGCGAGCCCTTGATCCCGTTCGACGCCTTCGGGGTCGGCAGCAGGAGCCACTCGACCTCGTCGGCCAGGTTCGGGCCGTGGCCCCCGCTCTTCCTCTTGGCCGGGTGCTGGGAGCCGCCGTTCTTGCCGATGTTGCTGGTCGGCGTCTTGAGCAGGGTCTCCGGCGGGCCAGGCCGTGAGGAAGGTCCGCTCGCGCCGGTGCGGGGCTCCGATGTCAGAAGCGCGAAGCACGAGCCATTTCGCGTCGTACCGGAGGTCGGCCAGGGATCCGAGAACGGCACCGAGTGCCCGCAGAGGAGGCTGACCTGTGGTGTCTCCCAGACACCACGGGCAGGGTTCCACGTCGCCAGGGGAACCGGCGGGGGAGGTGAGGAGGCCGCGCACATTCTCGATCACTACCAAGCAGGGTCGGAGGGCCTCGACCGCACGGGCGACGTGCAGCCACAGCCCCGATCGGGTATGGGAGTTGAGTCCGGCCCGGCGGCCGGCGACCGAGACGTCTTTGACAGGGGAAGCCGGCCGTCAGGACGCACACGCGGGGGACGGTGGACCAGTCGACGGTCGTGATGTCGCCCAGGTTGGGGACGCCGGGCCAGTGGCGGGCCAGGACGCGCGAGGCGTTCGGATCGACCTCCGCGTGCCAGGCAAGCGTGCCGCCGAGAGCGGCCTGCACCCCCAGGTCGAGGCCGCCGTACCCGGAGCAGAGCGACCCGATCAGCGGAGGGCGGGAGACGGTGACGGGCATGTCACCGACCTCGTACGGCCCGGGGCACGAGAGCCGTCGCCGGTGCCGTCGCTGCGGGGGTAGCCGGTACGGCCTCGTAGACGGAGGTGGTGGTCCGGGTGAGGGCGGCCCGGAGCCGTGAGGACGGCGGCGAGACCGCCGTTGAGGCGGCGTGCAGGGAGTCGGCCGCCTCCCGCAGGGCCGTGTCCGCCGTCCCGAGCGCCTCGTCGATCACCCGCCCCGCCGCCTCACGGGCATCCCGGGTTTCGGGCCGCTCGTGCAGGTGCTCGGTCCGTTCCAGGAACGCGAGCTGCTGGGCTACGTCCCCGAGGGCCGTTGCCGCCTCACCGACGGGTCGTACGGCGGCGGAGAAGCTGGACACGGCCAGGGAAGTGCGAGAGCGGTGTTCCCTATTGACGGTGCGGATGAGGACCTCGTCGCCCAGCTCGGTGATCAGCTTGCCGAGTTCGGAGATTTGCTGGGCGACGGCGACGCTGCCCGGGAGACGGTGGGGGTCGCCCGGGACCGGGAGCTTGCCGCGCTGGGCGTCGAAGGCTGAGGCCGTGGCACGTATGGCAAGAGCGTCGGCGAGAGGGTTCGTGGGCACGATGAATTCCTGTACGTGAGGAGGAGCGGTGGATAAGGGCGTGTCAGCTGCGGTTGCGCGAGGGCGGGCGTGCGGCGGTCGGGGTCGGCCTGGGGCCGAGCTGGTCTGGTGGAGGCGGAGCGGGGCGCGGCGTACTGCGGGTGAGGGCCGCGTGCACCCGCGCCGCCGGCGGCCCGCTTGGGGAAGTAGCGGTGGTTGTTGGCGCCCGTGAAGCCGGCCGGCCGTTCGCGGTCTGCCAGCGGGCGCGGATCTCGTCGAGTGGGCCGAGCGCGTGCAGGGCGTGGTTGATGAGCCGTCCAGGGGCCAGGACGTCGTCCTCGGCGAGGGCGCGGACCGCGCGGGCGGAGGTGGCTGCGGTGCGCGTGAGGGAGGAACGCATCACCTGCTTGCCGAGCCATTCGGCGTCGCCGGCCCCCACGCCGTCGCAGATGGCGGCGAACCGGTCTTCCGACAGCGTGCTGTCGGCCAGCAGCCCGCGCCGCTGGGCCTCCCAGAGCAGGGTGATCCGGTCGATGGGCTCGCCCCGGTGGTGCAGCGCCCCGAGGCACCGGTAGAGCTGCCCGTGCACCGGGTCGGCGAAATCCCCGGGACGCAGCCACTCCACTACCTCGCCCATGGCCCCCGGCCGCTCGACGAGGACGGCCAGAAGGAACTCCTCGTCCTCGGCAACCCGATCGGCCTGAGCCGGCGGAAGGGCAGGCGGGTCGGGGGCCTGCGATGTCGCGGGCGCGACCGGTCGCGGTTGGGTGCCCCACCGCCGTGCGAGATCGGTGAGCACCCCCGTCAGGACGTCCGCGTAGTGCAGCGCTCCCTCGACCTCGCCTCGCAGGGCGCCCGTGCGAGCTTCCTGGTGAAGGCGGATCGCGTGCTGGGTGACGGTGCGGTGGATCGCCCCCTCAAGCACCATGCGGCCGTACACCGGAGCGTGCGCCGGACGCGGACAGGCCGAGACCAGGAGATGGGCGTACGAGGCGGTCAGCCCCCGGATGTGGAGGCCGGCCTCGTCGACAGCGTCGGTCACCCACGACAGCGGCACCGGTCCCTCGCCCTCCGCCGCGGGGTGGCCGTCGCCTCGGAGCTTTCGTAGCGCGGCGAACAGCGCCTGGTGGACCGGCCGGTAGAAGTGATCCGGCGCGAGCCACTCCAGGTGCGAGAGCTGGCCCGGGTCGAGCAGCACCGCGCCGAGGACCGCCTGCTCGGCCTCCAGCAGCGGGTTCATCGACGACCTCGCGTGCCGGAAGCGGACGGCTCACTCGGCCGGGCACGCAGATCGGCGACCGCACGGTCGGCAGCGGCCAACGCCTCAGCGAAGTCGTCCAGCACGGTGGCGAAGGAGGGATCGGTGACGGGAACCGACCCGGCATCGCCGACCAGCCACCAACGGCCCTCGCGCAGGACAACCGGAGACTGCGCCAGCCGCGCGGAACGCGGCGTGGGCGCGCTCATGCCGACAGCCCGAAGCCGTCGTGGCCGACGGTCTTCGCCAGGGCCCGCTCGGTGATCGCCTTCGTGGCGCGGGCGGAGGCCGGCCCGACCACCTTGGCGGAGGGCTCCTTGTACCAGGGCCGGATGCTGAGCATGGCGATACGCAGACCGGTGGCCAGCAGCAGCACCTTGCCCTTGGGCAGGGCGCGGATCGCGTCGGGCGGCAGGATCCGCTCGGTGCGCATGCTCACCGAGGTGGACTTGCCACTCTCGCTCGTCGACACCGAGACGGTCTGGACGTCGTGGTCACCGACCTGCCGGCTGAGGCGGTCGGCGAAGTCGGCATCGTCGATGCCCGATCCGACGATCTTGACGGTGGCGGCGGACCAGAGGGCGTCCATCCCTGCCTCGCCCCAGCACCGCTGGCCCTGCCGGTAGCTCTGCAGGATCGTCATCGGGATGACGCCCCGGCTGCCCAGGTGGGAGTACAGGTCTGGCAGGTCCGAGATCCGGCAGACGTTGGCGGCCTCGTCGAGGACGCACAGGGCGGGCGGGTCGAGCCGTCCGCCGGAGCGCTCGGCGACGATCACGGCCGCGCGCATCACCGCGTCGGCCGCCGCCGCGATGATCGCGGACGCGCTGCCTCCGCCGTCCTTGCTCAGCAGGTACAGCGTGTCGCGGGAGGTGGCGAAGGCGAGGGGCCTGAACTCGGGGAGGTCCTTGCTCGGGGTGACCCAGGCGGCGACGTCCGGGTCGAGCAGGCAGCTCGCGTACTGCCTCGCCGTCTCGTAGATGCCGTCGCGGGTCTCGGTCGCGCCGGAGACGGTGCCCTGGAGCTGGGCGGCGACGGCGTCGTGGCCGGCGTCGGTGAGCAGGTCGACCGGGGTCCGGTCAGCGGGGGAGGCGAGCCAGGCCAACACGTCGGTGATCGGCTGCCGATGGCTCGCGGCGGCCAGGAACAAAGCGCCGAGCGTGTTGGACGCGGCAGTGGACCAGAAGTCGGAGCCGCTCGACTCGTCCACGCTCGCCGCGACGAAGTGCCCGGCCAGCCGCTTCGCCCCGGCAAGGTCGCGGGCGTCGGCCAGGATGTCCCACCACATCTCGCGCGGGTGGTGGGCGATCTGCTGGGGGTCGAGGGTCCAGACCGCGCCGACCTCGGCACGGGCGTCCATCGTCGCGGTGAACGCGTCGTTCGCGGCCTTGTTGGAGGTGAGCAGCACCGGACCAGGGGCCGCGAGGATCGCGGGGATCGCCAGCCCGGACGTCTTGCCGGAACGCGGGGCCATGATCGCGACGATCACGTCCTCCCAGGACGCCCGGACATCGGTCCGGCCCGGATCGAGGGTGCCGAGCAGGATGCCGCGGTCGGCGGGAGCGATCTCCTTGCGCTCCCGGTCGCCGAGGGACGGCCGCAGGCTCTTGGCCTTGGCGGTGATCTCCTTGTCCAGCAGCGGCGCCAGGTCGGACTTGCGGGCGAGACCGGTCTTGGCGCCGGAGCGCCAGCGCAGCAACAGCACCAGGCCGGTGGTGATCAGCGCAAGGGTGAGCAGGCCGGGAACGACGCGGACGCCGACCAGCAGCGCGGTGGTGCTCAGGGCCGGCCACAGCACCTCGGGGTGCAGCAGGGCGTCGGTGGCACGGAACGGGGTCCACGGGCCGCTTCCGGCAAGGGAGTTGGTGAGGTTGCCGGTCAGCCAGGCGAGGGAGCCGAAGGCCATGGCGGCGCCGAGGGCGCCGAACAGGAGATAGAGGAGCGCGTCGGATCCGGTGGTGGTCGACGGCACGCTGGTGCGCGGGGAAGGCACGGGTGGTTCCTTGGGGTGCGAGCGGGCAGGGCGGGGCGCGCTCGGCTCTCGTGCAACTCATGGGCCTACTCCTTGCGGATCGAACGGAAGGCTTCATCGGGAGAGGGAGCGGGGCGTTCCGCGGACGGGGCGGCGTGGTGGATGGCGGGGCGCTGGTGCCGGTGTTGGTCCGACTGACGGGGTCCGGTTGTCGGCAAGGGCATCGACCGCTCGCGTGAGGTAGGCGGGAGCCAGGACGGCGGGCGCGTACGACGAGATCACCAGAGTCACCGCCGCGGACCAGGGGCGTGCGACGGCCGCACGGCCACAGTGGAGTGCGTCGCCTCGACGCCGAGGGACGGGAAAACCTTGGCCTTGGCCACGGCTGGCGAAGTGGCCAGAGCGGCGTCCCGGTGATCGGGCAGTTTCGGGGAGCGCGTCCGCGTCTCGGTCTCGGGCTGCTGCGTGTTGCCGACACGGCGCAGCTCGGCCCCGGAATCGACGAGTTCGGACTGCGCCGAGCTGACGAACTCCGCAGCGAAGCCGAACCGGTCGGCGAGCGCGTACGCCTCGTCGTCGAGGTCGTTGATGTGCTCGCTGGCTGCCTCCAACGCCTCGCGGACGCGCTCCAGGGCGCCGTGCTCGGGGTGAAGGAGATGGTCGACCGCCCGCTGAAGGTCGGCCCCGTTCTCGGTCGATCGGATCCGGTCGGTGATCTGGAGGAGTTCCGCTCCGGCGGCATAGAGCCCGAGGGGGTGTGCCGGCGCGCTCATCCGGGCCGTGTCCAGGGAGGGAGGCAGGTCGACGCTGTAGCGGGCGGCGCGGAGCATCTCGGCTGCGTGGGTGGCGATGGCGACCTTGTCAGCGATTGGGGTGGTGGTGGGAAGGCGATGGCGCCGGCCGTGCCAGTCGTCGATCTGCTGGAAGCCAGCATGCTTGAGGATCGAGGCGGAGAGATCGTCGGTGGCCCCCTTTGCCACGACGCTGCCGCTGAACTCGGACGTAATGATGATCGAAGGAGCAGGCACGTGGGCCTCCTGGGCGCGGGGGGTCGGGTCGGGAGCGGCGGGCAGGTGCCTCAGCTCGGCAGCGAGGCGCCGACACTCGGTCTGCACGCGAAAGACGTCGCGGTAGGTGTTGTGGAGACCGCCGTCCTCACGGGCGACGGTGGCGACGATGTGCACCTGCCGGGTCTGGTTGCGCAGGGCGATCCACCGGCAGGCGTCGGGATCGCCGTCCGGGGGCTAGCCCGACGGCGGACACCAGGCTGCGGGCGACGGTGGCCCACTGCGAATCGGTGAGGTCGGACCGATGCGGGTCGGAGCGGACCAAACAGACCCAGGTCGGCTGCACGGGGGCGCGGGCCCCGAGACGCTCGACGGGCGCGTCGAGAGCGCGGGCCAGGTAGGACAGCGAACCCGGCTCGGCGAGCAGTTCGATTGGGGCTCCGTGACCGTCGCCCGCGATCAACCGGGGGCTGGTGTGGTTGCGGCGCTCACCCGGCCCATACAGGTACGCGAGCAGGCCGACGGTGTCGCTGGCGCGCTGCAGGTGGGCGATCACGGTGTCTACCTCGAAAGAGAAGGAAGAAACGAGGGTCCGGAGGTCGGACCAACAGGGAGAGAATCAGCAGGATTCGGGATTTGGCCCGGCCGGGGATCCCTGATAGACGCCGTGCTCACCCGTCCCTGACCTTGACGGGAGAGGAGGACTCGGTGCCCCGCCGCATCGGGGCACCGAGCGGCTAGAAGTAGGGGTTCTCGGTCGCCTTTATGGCCGCAGCTGTGTTCTTCGCGATTTGTGTGTCTCGCGAGACAGGGGGATCGCAATGCCGTCAGCTCGCCACGTTCACCCAGATGGGCACGGGTTGTACGGGGCAGTGCTTTGCCCGGATGAAATCCAATGGTGTACCCCGCCGCCCGACGGGATCATGAGCTGCCGCCGTGCCGCGCCCGGGACGGCGGTCGTTCATGTGCCGCCCTGGGAGGAACCCTGTATGACCCTCGTGCCGATAGTCCGACGCGTGTTCGGCGACGGCCCATTCGCCGAGATCGGAGAACCTGCTCTGGCCGTCGTTGACGAGCGCTCGCGGACGGTCGCTGTGGGTGGGGACCTCGGGCATGTCCAGTGGAGTGGCAGTGGGACTGCGGACTCCCGATGGACGGGGCATCGGATGGGTGTCTATGAGCATGACGGGCTGCGGTGTCGGCACCTGGTGCGGTCTCGGTACCCCGTTCGGTCTCTCGCCTTCCACCCCGTTCTTCCTCTGTTGGCCGTTGGTACGGGGTGCTACGACGGCGGCTATTCCTTCGAGGGTGAGCTGCTGCTGATCCACCTGGACTCCGGCGACGTCGTGTCCACGTTGCTGTACCCGCGGGAGGTGCTCAGCGTGGAATGGCGCAGCGAGACGGCTCTTCGTCTGGTCTTGGCGCCGTGTGACGACTGGGAGAACCCTCAGGCACACGAGCAGGGGCATACGGTCGTCGTGGCTCGCTCGGACTGGCGTGCCGTCGGGCGGGGGTCGATCGGTGCCGAGGAGCTGGCCGCCCCCGCGGAACGGGTCGTCCATCCGGATAACAGTGCGGAGGCCCGCCGAACCCTCGCGGACCTCGCGGCCTCGGCCGGCCGGCAGTGGTCCGTGCGCCGGCGGGTGTGGGCTGTCGAAGGCACGGAGGACGGCCGTGTGTTGGCCGCTCTGGACGGAATCTTGGCGGAGTCGTGGCTGCCATCAGGAGACCTGCAATGGGCGGTTGAGGACGAGGAAGGCGGCCGACAGCTGGTTCTGGCCTCCGACGGCACATCGGTCTGGACTAACGCCGAGCGCCGCAGTCGCCGCAACGGAAGGCGCTGGGAGACCTCCGCACCCCGAGTCGCCCGGATCGCCGTCGACACAGGGCAGGTGCTGGAGACCCTGAGCCCGGGCGTGTTCACGGTTCTTGTCGCAGGCGGCCAAAGGGCGATCCTGAGGCCGTTGGGCGGCCGCCGCAAGCGTCCCGAACGGCTGGTGATGTTCGACCTGGACGGTCCGGTGAACGGCCCTGAGGTCGGCCATTTCGACCTGTTCAATCATCCGTTCGCCGTCCGCCGCGCGAGCCAACCGTACCTCCTGGTCGGTACTGACCCGGACAAGCCGCATAGGGAAAAATGGGTCACCGCCCTGGGCGCCGATGGGACATTGCGGCCGCTCTTCCCGCACTCCTGGGTACCAGCAGAGCACCATTTCGGGGGTCCCGCAGTCGAAATCGGACAGTCCCTGGTCTATGCCGGCGCTGTCCACCATGGCCACGGGCTCCAACCCGGTGGGGCCTACACAGTGCGGCGATCCCTGAACGGCTCAGTGCAGTGGCAGCACCGCACCGATCATCCCGCCACCGCCCTCGACACCGACGGGGACACCGTCTACGTGGCCGACAACTCCGGCGCCCTGACAGCACTGGACGCCGCCGACGGCTCGGTGCGATGGAACACCGAGCTCGAGGTCGAAGGAGCACCGACCACCGCACTGTCCCTTGCTGTCGCGCCCCAAGGGCACTTGCTCATAGGGACCGTCGACGGCCGGATCCTGGAGTGCCCGCCTCGGCCTTGACCCCGAGAGCGAGGCCTTCTGCGCGGCGTAAACGGCGTGCTGAGGGGCCCAGGGCAAGGGGCAGGTTCTCGTCCACTCGCCAAGGAACGACATGGAAGTGGAGGTGGTTGATCGGCCAGATGGTCTTCACGGCCATGGGCGGTATTCCTTACGGGAGTTGGGTCAGCGGTTGCGGGAGAATGCGATGCGGGGGTCGACCGGCCGGGCCGCCGAGTTGGCGGTGGCGGGAGCTGGCACCGGAGCCTTGCCCGGGAGACTGGCGAGGGTCGGGCTGGCGGCAAGCGCGGCGGCCCTGATCGGAGAACTACGGCCAGCGGCCTGGATGCGGTCGCGGGACGAGGCGGGCGCGGGGCGATGGCGGGCCGCTACGTCCTCGGCGAGGCGGGGCTGCACCGCGACCTGGACACCGGAACGGTGCAGGGCCAGCGTGGCGTCGGCTACTTCCCCCAGGGCCTCGTCGCGGCTGGTGGCGGCGGGCAGTGTGTAGATGTCCAGGCGCGGATCGTGCCGCCAGCCGTGTTCGACCAGGGCGAGTCCGGTGAGTCCGGAGGCGCGGCTGTCGATGGCCGCGACGATGCCGAGCCGTGGATGCTCGGCGAACGCGACATCTGGCTCGGCGTGCGGAGCCCGGGACGGGACGGGCCCCGCGCCAGGCAGGAGGGAGGGGTTGAACACGGCGTCCGTGTCGACCCGGAAGCCGGCATTGCGCAGCAGCGCGGCGGCCCGCGTGGCGCGGCCCTGCCCGTCACGCTGCTGGTCGGTCAGGGCGTACAGGGTCGGCTCGCCCAGGACGGAGCGGAAGTCGAGCCGCTCCAGCATCCAGGTGCTGGCGGCGAGGTTCTTGGGGTTCGCGGCGACGATGCCGTAGTCGGGGTGGCGGCCGACGGTGACGTCGGCAAGCAGTTCTTCGGCGGAGGTGGGCAACACGGTCGATCCATCCGGTGCGGGCTCGATGACGGGGGAGGTCGAGGGCCGGAACGGTTCTGCTGGTGAGAGGCATACGGCGTACTCCGAGACGTGAGGAGATCAGCGACCAGGGGTGGTGGAGGGACGTGCGGGTGGAAGCACGGGACGTGGGGGAGGGGCCGTCGCAAGGCGCGTGCGGACCGTGCGCGGTCCGGCCGACGGCGAGGGCGCGAGAGCAGTGCTCACCCGTGGCTGAGCAGAGGCCGGCAGGGCGGTCCGGTCTATCGGACTTCGGCCCTTGGACGTGAGCAGGGCCGAGTCGCACAGGACGGTGAACCCCTCGTCCTGCAGCACGGTGAAAGCCCGGGTCACCGCCCGTCGTTGCTCGGTCGGATCGGTCATGGTCGTGGGCAGCCGGTGGTAGCGCTCCCCGTCGAATGAGACGGCGGCGATGAAACCCGCACGGTGGAGCACGGTGTCTGCGGCGTGCTCCTGCGAGGAGCGCTGCTGCTCGGGGCGTGGCGGCACGCCGAGCTGGTCCAGGCGTGTGTCGAGGGCGGCGAGCAGACTCGGGACGCTGCCGCCGTACCGGGCGTCAGGCCCGCCGGGTTCCGAGTCGTAGATCTCCTCGTACACCGAGGGCCCGGTGTCCCGGTGGCGGATCGCCGTCCAGCTCTCGGGGAACTCGGGGTCCTCGCTGGGCGGTTCCTGTGGCGGCGAGATGATCAGCGAACTGCCGTCGGGGAGGGCGGCGTGGACGATGTAGTCGCTCAGGCCGTACTCGACGGTGACCTCCAGGCCGCGTTGGCGGAGGGGAGTGGTGAGGTAGCCGTACCCGTGATCCTCTTTCGCCTCCTCGGGGACAACAGGCGAGGAAGAGGTGCTGGTCCACGCGGTGATATGTGGTCCCTCTCGCTCGAACGTGATCAGGGGGTTGTCCTGGTGCATGGGCTTTCTCCGTGGTGGGGTGTTCCAGCGGTCGGCGGTGCGGGCTGCGGGAACGCGGTGCCGGGCGGGCGGTGGTCCACGAGGATCTGGCGATCGGAAGGTTTGGTCCCGCCGGGACTCGGTGCTACGGGCGTCAGCGGGAGCGCCCCGGCACCGATGGGCCGGGTGCCGGTGGCGCCGGGGGAGCAGCGGGCAGGGGCCCGCGCCGGCCGGAGGCGGATCGGGCGAGGGCCACGCGCGCCTGTTCGGTCCGCGAGGACTGTTCGCGGTCCGCTCGGCCGACCAGGAAGTCGGCGGCCCGTACGAGGGCCGGGCCGCGGATGGACAGCTCGTCGGCGTAGTGCCAGCCGTCGGCGTTGCGGTCCTCCTCCGCCTCGCTCTCATAGAGCTTCCGCGAGCCGGGGAGCGAGGCGTCCATGAGAGCCATGATCTGATCCCACTCGCGCTGGAGCTGTCCCGCCCGTTCCAGGGTGGTGTCGATGCCGCGCAGCCGGCGTAGGTCTTCGCTGGCCGGCCCCTCGACGTAGTCGGCACCACGGGCGGCAGCGCGGACGCCGGCCAGGACCTCGGGACCGTGGGCGAGGAAGACCTCCACGTGTTTCCACGCCTCGGCGTCGCGTTTCACCTTGCCGTCCTCGTATCCCTGCTCGTCGACGGGCCAGCCGTCGCCGTCGCAGAAGGAGTCAGAGACCGCGTCCCAGGCGTCGGACGCCTGCCTGATCCCGGCGGCGGCGGAGGCCAGCGCCGGGATGTGCCTCCGCCACGCCAGGCGGTCGGTGGCCGCCGGCGGCCGATGCTCGGCCAGGCCGGGAGAACTGGGAGAAGCAGACATGATCGATCCTCCGGACAGGCTTATGCCGACATGCGGGCGTCGGTGTCGAACAGTTCGCGTTCGGCCGGGTGGAGGATGTGCTGCGTGATGAAGGACCGGCCGGCGACCTTCCACAGGCCCCGGCCCTTGGTCAGGGCGGACACCGCCTGGGTCTCGACGCCGGTCAGGCCGAGCAGGGAAGCGGCGGCGTCGAGCTGGTCGGGCTCCTGGCGGTAGATGATGCGGGTGGAGCAGTCGGCCAGGAGGCCCTCGGCCAGCACCCGGCCGCGCGAGCCGGCGTCGCCCGCCGAGAGCAGGTCGCTGAGCCGGTGGATGACCATCAAGTTCGCGATGCCCAGGCCCCGGGAGAGCTTCCACTGGCTCTGCATCCGTTCGAGCAGGCCGACGTGCCTCATCAGCCGCCACGCCTCGTCGTAGATCACCCAGCGCCGGCCGCCGGCGGGGTCGGCGAGGGCGGACTCCATCCACGCGCTCGCGCAGGTCATCGCAAGGACCAGGGCGGTGTCGTCTCCGGCACCGCCGAGGCGGGAGAGGTCGATGGACAGCATCGGCGCGCTCGGATCGAATGTCACCGTCGAGGGGGCATCGAACATGCCGCTCAGGTCGCCGTGCACCAGCCGGCGCAGGGCGTGCGCGAGGTCCTGGGCGGCCGACCCGAGGTGTCCGGCCGGGTGGCCGAGGGCCCGGTCGAGGCGTTCGGGCGAGCCGAGGGCGTGCGCGATCTCACCGAGCAGCGGCACCGTGCCCAGGGCGGCGGCCTCGGCGACGACCAGGTCGAGAGCGAGGTCGAGGGCGGTGTGCTCCATCGGCAGCAGGTCGCGCTTGAGGACGGTGCGCGCCAGGCCAGCCAGGAGCAGCAGGCGGCGCTTTCGGACCTCGGTCGCCCAGTCGTCCTCGCTGACGGAGGCGGGCCGGGCCGGGGCATCCAGCGGATTCAGCCGGCCCGGGAGGCCGGGGCCCAGGGCGATGCTGTAGCCGCCGAGGGCCTGCGCGACGCCGGTCCACTCGCCCTTCGGGTCGCAGGGGATGTAGATCCGGTAGCCGTGGGCGATCGACCGGGTGGCGATGGACTTCGCGAGCGCGGACTTGCCCATGCCGATAATCCCGGCGAGGACCGCGTTGGGGTTCGTGAAGCCCTCGATCCGGCCGCTGCTGTACAGCGAGAACGGATCGAAACAGAAGGCGGCTTCGGCGTGGACGTCGCGGCCGATGAAGATGCCCTCCGCCCCCAGGCCGCCCTCCGCCACGAAGGGGTAGGCCCCCGAAGCGGTGGCGGTGGTCATCCGGTGGGCGGGCAGGCGGAGCTTGCCGCCCCGGGCCGAGGCCGAACCGGGACGACCGGTCGGCGGGTAGGCCGGCCGCTGCTCCGGGTCGAGGGTTTCCTCGGCGCGGTGCTTGGGCGGTGTTCCGGCGAGGCGCGCCTGGCGGCGGGCCTCGGCGAATCCAGCTCGGGCGGCCCTCTGCTGGGCCCGTGAAGCGTTGTGCGGCACGTAGAGGGGAGAGGCGCTGGCGCGGGTACGGGGCATGAACGGTTTCTCCAGACAGGTGATGGGGTCAGCGGCGGACGAGACCGGTGAAAGGCGCGTGCAGCTCGGCCGGGGTGGTACGGCGACGGACCAGGTGCGCGGCGCGCTGATGGCGCTGGCAGATGGTCAGCTGCGGTGCCCCTTCGGGCAGGCCGGCCTGGCACGCCTCGGGTTCGGGCACCTCGCCGGAGTCCGGCCGGGGCGCCGCGTGGTAGGCGGCGTGGACGCGGTCGGCGGCCTGCCAGATCCGGGTGCGGGCGGCGCGAAGCTGGTCGCCTTCGATCGGCACGAGCTGACCGGTACGGGCGGCATGGGCGTCGAGCAGCCCGTGCACCGAGACGAGATGCGCGTGCAGAGCGTCCAGCTCGGCCCGGCTGGTGACGAGCGGGCCGCCGGGGAGGTTGAGCGCGCGGTGGAAGTCGAGCGCGGCGGTGGCGAAGGGCACGAAGTCCTGCGCGGTCAGGCTGGCGGTGCGGGACATGGGGTGCTCTTTCGAAGGGAGGGAATGGCCGGCGTCAGGCGGAGAGCGCGAGCGGCAGGGCGGCGGCGGTGAACGCTTCGGCCTGCTGCCAGGTCAGCGGCCGGACGTCGAGCTGGGCGCCGACGGCGGCGGTCTCCACGACCGCGCAGGCGGAGCGGAGTTCGTCCTCGGAGTCGGCCGAGACGGTCAGCAGACCTGTCAGGGCGACATCGGCGTGGCCCGCGATGAGCTGGCGCTCGCGCGCCTTGATGTCCTGGTACTCGATCGAGTCCGCCTCGGAGTCGACCTGGCCGCGCCGGGCCCGCTCGGCGGCATCGGCGATCACGCTGGCCTTCTTGCGCTGGACGTCGCGCAGTGCGGCGTCCAGTCCCTTCGGCTCGTAGGAGAGCGACAGCGTGCGCCGGACGCCGCCGGTGAACAGGAGCTGGTGCAGGAAGCCGGCCGACGTTTCGGTCCTCGGCCAGTTATCCACCCAGTACGTGGCGTGGACGGCCGAGTCGGTCGCGATGTGGTCCGCCTTCTCGACGACCACGACGGGGCCGGCGGCTGCGGGCTCGGCCTCGGGACGGCCTGCGGTGGACCACCGGTCCAGCGCCGTGAGGGCCTTGGGGTCGTAGGCGGTGCGCACGACGGCGGCGATCTCGCGGGCGGTGAGCCAGCCGGTGGGGTTGAGCCCGGCGGTCCGCGCGGCCTGGTCGAAGGTGGAGGTCAGCTGCGCCAGGACGCTGAAGGAGCCGGTCAGGCCACCGCCGGCCTGGTTGATCAGCCGTCGCGCGGCCCTGATGTCCAGTGCCACCGCGACGTATGCCTCGTGGGGTGCCGCCGCCGGGCCCGCGCTCTGGATCAGCTCGCTGTAGATCGTGCCGGCCATGGGGGCGTGGGGTCGGCCGTGCTCTTCCCAGTAGCGGCGAAGCGCGTCGCCGGAGTCAGGGACGGTGCGCTCGATCACCTGGATGCGGGCGATCTGCCCGGTACGGGCCAGCGCGGCCAGGGCCCGTCCCCAGCCGTTGACGTTGGCCTGCTGGGTGCCCGGGTCGAGGAGCGCGTAGGCGCGGGAGGAGACCTTGACCACGGCGGTCAGCGTGCCGCTGTGGGGATCGTGGACCGCACCGTACCTACCGTCGGGGGCGGTGACCACGCGCAGGCTGGCGGCGGTGCCGGGAAGGTGGAGGAGCCCTTCGCGGGTCGGCCGACGGGAGGGCCGGGTGAGCCAGACGAGCTGGCCGCACATCCGGCGCAGGACGTACCGGGTGACGATCGGAGCCCAGTCGGCTAGGGCACGGCCACGGTGGCGGACGAAGACGAACAGGGCGATGACGGCCCACAGCGGGATGAGCTGGAGGGCGCCGACCACGCCGCGGGTGAGGACGATGGCGAGAAGGAGAAGGCCGGTGAGGCTTGCGACGATCAGCTGCGGGGCGGTCAGTCCGAGCAGGATGCCGCGCCTGCTGCGGTGGGGAAACTTCACGGTGGCTGTAGAGGCCTGGTGCTTGCCGGACATGGTGATTCCAGAGGGTGGGAGCGGGCGAAGGACGGGGCGCGCGGCGCTCTTCTGGAGGTCATGGGGGACTCCAATGTTGGTCGGTCAGGGTGGGGCGGGCCGTGGTGTACAGCCCGCCCCGGGTGTGACGGTCAGGAACCCGACGGCGGCTGGGTGGGGAACACCCAGTTCGTCGGCGTCGGAGAACCGGTGGCCGACGGTCCGGCGGGAGGCGGCGGCGCAGTCGCGGGGCCGGCAGGCGGCAGGGAGGTCATGCTGCCGCCCGGTGCCGACGCGCCGACGAGATAGTCGGAAGTGCCGGTGACGCCGTGGACGAGCGCCTCGGACCCTTCCGCTTCGTCCGCGCCGGGACGTGTGATCAGCGGTGGGATCCCGGGCCGCTGGATCAGGGCACGGCCCTTGTCGCCGGTCGCGTTCGGGTCCTCGCCATACCGGAAGCGGGTCTGCTGCTTGGGCGGACCGGCGTCGATGCCCTCCTTGCTGAGGTTGCCGCCGGCCGGGTGGATGCCGGAGGCGACGCCATCGGCGCCCGCACCGGGGACCTGGCTCGGCCCCTGGGGAGCGGGAGCGCCGGTGCCAGCCTGCATCGCCAGGGTGGCCGCGGTCTTCGCGGCCCCGGCGGCGACCGCCATGCCGGCGACGCTGGTGCGGTGCAGGTCGTCGTGGCCGCCGCCGTCGCTGGCCCAGTGGACGAACTTGTACGTCGCGTAGGGGCAGAGCAGCACGAGGACCATCACGACGATGCCCGCCATCGCGTCGGACAGGGCCGACATGCCGTCGCCGGCGTCGCTCTTGCCCATGGCGGAGACACCGATCAGGAAGACCACCGTCATCAACAGCTTGGAGACGACCAGGGTGGCGGTGGCCTCGATCCAGCCGCGCCGCCACCGCTTGGCGACCTCCCAGCCACCGCCGGCACCGGCGAACACGGCGAGCGAGACCATGATCAGGACGCCGACCTTGCGGGCGACCATGACGCCCCAGTACAAGAAGGCACCGATCGCGCACCCGAGGGCGACCAGGGCTGGGACACCCCAGCCGAGGCCGTACATCGCCCCCAACTCGTTGACCTTCACCACACGCCGGATCGCATCGTCGACGGAGGTATTGGCTGCTTGAAACAGTCCGTCGGAGAGAGCGTCGACCACGGTGATGGCGACAGAGGTGAAGGCAATGGCGGAGAAGCTGAAGAGGACGCCGGTCATGGTGCCGAACGCAGCCTGAGCAAGAGCGCGTTCATCGCGTCGCCAGGCCGCGGTCATGAGCTGGATGCAGAAGATGCCGACGGTCAGAGCGAGCCCGATGGGCAGCAGGAGCTCGTAGTTGTCCCGGAACCATCCGGCGTTGAGGTCGATGGCGGTCGTCTCGTTGACGGCCTTGGCGGCGAGATCGGCCGCGCTGGCCGCCAGTTCACCCATCGACTTCGCGATCCACGCGCCGATGCCGTCCGTGACGGTTCCGGCGGGATTGGTGGCGAAGTCGACGGCGCCGCACACCTTGTCCATCAGCGGGAAGTCACAGACTCCCATGGCGATACCTCCTTTCCTGAACGGGGATTAGGGCGCGACGGACGGCATGACGCCGACCAAGGCGCAGGGACGGTCGGGCCGGCACTGGACCGCGAGCGTGGTGGCACGGCTCTCCGCACCGCCGGCCGGCGAGCCCTTCCAGACGATCGACTGCTTGCCGGAGACCGTGACGGCGTAGACGTACGCCTGAGTGATCGCCCCCGGGTCTTCCTGAAGGGCCCGGGTAAACGCGTTCGGGAAGTGCCCCTCGTACACCTTGGCCGTGGCGAACTGGCCGTTGGCGGCCATCTCCTTCCACAGCACAGACGAGGGAACGACCTTGTCGACCGAGGCCGGATCGGCGTACTTCGCCTCCGTGGTCACCCACCCGCGCAGAGCCTTCCGCAGCTCGGGCTGCGAGTACGCACGGGTGTCGTAGGACCACAGCGCCGCTGCGGCTGCCTTCCCGAACGCGATCGGGTCATGGGTCTTCGGCGGGACCGGAAGAGCATGGGGACGGGTGTGCGGGGTGGACGACCCGGACGCCGAAGGGGCCGAAGAGGAGCCCGAGGGTGAAATCGGCGGTGGAGCAGGGGCTTCGGAAGGCCCCCTGCCATCGCGGGTGAGGTACGCGGCCAGGCCGGCGAGGACGACGAGCACCACCAGGACGACGGTGCCGAGCAGCGCCCGGCGGCGCACGCGAGACGCGCCGCCGGGGCGGGTGGAGTGCTGAGCCATCAGTGGACCTGCGTCCCCAGCGTGCTGAAGAAGGCCACCACGCCGTTCGCCGCACCGAGCAGAAGGGCCGCGCCGGCGCTCACCAGCACGCCCTTCTTGCCGTTGGCCTCCGCCTGGTGACCGCCCGAGTGGTGGCCCCAGGCCCACACGCCCGCGCTGACGGCGAGGGCGCCGACCACGGCGATGAGCCCGAAGAGGTTGATCGAGCCCATCACCTGCTTGAGGACGGACAGGCCCGGCAGACCGCCCTCGTTCGGCTTGATCCCGGGATCGTAGGCGAGCTGAATGACCTGGTCGGCGAGATACATAGAGAACTCCAGTTCGATTGCGCGCACGCCAAAGCCCACTGGGGCGAAGCGGCGGTACGAGGAAAGGGGAAGGGGGAGAAGCGCCGGTCAGACGACTCGGCGGGCCGCGAGAATCCGCAGCTTCCAGGAGGCGAGGGTCGTGATCCGGACCACGTCGCCGGGGCGCGGGGCGTGCACGATCAGGCCCTGCCCGATGGCCATCCCGACGTGCTCGGGTACGGCGGCCGTCCCCTCGGTGAAGAGCAGGTCACCCGGCTGAAGGGCATCCACCGACACCGCCTTGCCCTCCTTGACCTGCGTGTACGTCGTCCGCGTCAGTGTGACCCCGGCGGCCTTGTACGCCTGCTGCATCAGAGAGGAGCAGTCACACCGGCCCATCGCTTCCTTGCCGTGAGAGTCGGTGCAGCTCCCGCCCCACTGGTACGGCGTGCCGAGCTGGCCGAGCGCCCACCGGATTGCCGTCTGGACCTCTCGCGGAGCGTTGGCGGGGATCTTGTACTCGGCCGGCAGCGCACCGGGCGGGATGGTGCCGAAGTCGGTCCCGTCCCCCTCGGCACTGCAACCGCCCGCGCTACCGGGCGCAGGACTACCGGCGTCGGCCGAGCCGGACGGCGAAGGGTCCGGTGACGCGCTACCGGCCTTCGGCAGCAGGGGCTCGATCGCCTTCTGCAGAGCGGTGGCCAGGGGCTCCCACTTGGCGTACGCCTCCGGGAAGCCCGACCGCTGCACGGCCTGGGCGGCCTGCGTGACGGACAGGGACTGCCAGCCCGAGACCTTCCGCAGCCCCTCGTAGAACTTGGTCGAGGCGTGCACCGGGTCGAGGATCTCGTTCGCCGTGCCCCAGCCCATCGACGGCCGCTGCTGGAAGAGCCCCAGCGAGTCGCGGTCGCCGTAGGTCAGGTTCCGCAGGCCGCTCTCCTGCAGGGCGGTCGCCAGGGCCACGACCTGCCCGCGGGCCGGGATGTTCATCGCGACACCGGTGGCCTGGATCGTCTTGGCGTTGGGCACCTGCTCGGCCGGGTCATCCAGACCTGGCACGGAGACCGAGCCCTTGTCGCCGCCGTTCAGGATGGCCTTCACCTGGGTGGCGACGGCGGCGGTATCCACATCCTGTGCCCCGCCGGTCGTGCAGGAGGCCGAGGCGGTCCCGGCCCCAATAGCGAGAATCGGAACGGCCAGCAGTAGCGGAGCGGTTGCGCAGAGACCGACGACGCCCTTGGTGGTCTTCTTCATCGCCGCCACCGTTCACCGAGGCGGCGGTGCCGGCCGGGTGACGGCGTCGGCTCGGGGCGCGGATGTATCAGGACATGCTGCATCGCAGCGACTCCTCGCTGTTCGTAGGAGGCGTGGTGCCGACTTCTCGTGCAAAGCCGCCGGCACCGCGCCGATGTGCATCCGCCGCTCGGGCGGGCCCGGGTCAGAGGAGTTGGTAGCTCCCGGACGCCGGTCTCAGGTCACGCGCGGCAGCCAGCCGCGCTCGTAATCTCAGGCAGTACACCGGGGCTCCTGACGGTGCGGTAAGGAAGAGGAGGACGTGCCTCCGATACCGCTCGACTGAACGAGACAGCACGGATAAGCACAGGTCAGCGGGTGCGGAGCGAGGCTCCTGCCCGGTGACACGGCGAGACAGTAGACCGGGATTCCGGCCGCACCAAACGACTCCCGGACCGGGTTCTGCGGCACGGACCGCCTCGTTAGGTCCGGCCGGAAAGCACGGCTAACCTCCGGCACAACCCCGCCCCGGAAGAACGCCGTTGAGCGCTGCCCGGAGCGGTCCCAGCCCTGCCATGTCCTGAGAGAGGCCCTTCCTATGAGCTACACGCTGCACCGAGGCGACGCCCTAACCGTGCTGAAGTCCCTGCCGGACGAGAGCGTCAACGCCGTGATCACCGACCCGCCGTACAACTCCGGCGGCCGTACGAGCTCGGAACGCACCGGACGGACCGCGCGCGCCAAGTACGTCACCAGCAACAGCGCCCACGACCTTGCCAACTTCCCCGGCGAGAACCGCGACCAGCGCTCCTACCGCTCCTGGCTCACCGAACTGCTCACCGAGGCGTACCGGGCCTCGACCGAGCACGCGGTGGCCATGGTCTTCACCGACTGGCGCCAGGAACCGACAACGTCAGACGCCCTGCAGATGGCCGGCTGGACCTGGAGCGGCACCATCCCGTGGATCAAGCCCGCCAGCCGGCCCCGCAAGGGCGGACCGAAGCAGGACTCCGAGTTCATCATCTGGGGCGTCAAGGGCTCCCTCGACAACACCCGCGACCTCTACCTGCCCGGCCACTACATCGCCTCCCAGCCCCGCAAGGACCGGGTGCACATCACCCAGAAGCCCGTCGAGATCATGCGGCAGCTCGTACAGGTCTGCCCCGAGGGCGGCACCGTCCTCGACCCGTTCACCGGCAGCGGCTCCACGGGCGTCGCGGCCCTTCGCGAGGGACGTCGCTTCGTGGGCGTCGAGCTGTCCACGCACTACGCCGACGTGGCCGAGCAGCGGCTCCACGCCGAGCTGATCAAGGACTACTTCGACCTGGCCGGACCGGAGGCGTGACCATGAGAGCGGAGAGAGTCAGAGGCCGGCGGGCCGCAGACGCCGAAGGGCGGCTGGAGCATCGAATGACCGATGCACCAGCCGCCCTTCTCGTTGCGTCACGCCGCCTCGAACGCCCGCCGGATCAACGGCGCCGCCTTCTCCAGATCCGCCGCCGAGGCGAGACGTACCTCCAGGTCCCCGGTCCCCAGGTGCCCGACACCGCGCATATCCCGGGTGAAGCCCTCCTCCAGCACGACCGAGTCCGGATCGAGTCTGAGATAGACCAGGATCGCCTCGTGCTTCGGACGGAAGATCACCGATGCCACGTTCACCAGCCGCCGGTAGGCGATGTAGTGCCGCAGCGGCGCCACCTCCACCTCGCCCCACGCCGTGAGCGCCTCGTCCAGCTCCGCGTACAGGTCCCGCAGGGACTCCGGCACGAGGCCGGCACCCGCCGGCGAAGGCGTCGCCGGGGCCGTCGGCGCGCTGTCGGCCACCGCGCCCCTCTCCCGGCTCCGCCGAGACGAAGCGGCGCTCGCTGAGCCGGGCGAGGAGTCGACGAGCAGCAGGCTCAGCAGGCCGCCCTCGAAGACCCGGTAGCGCACCAGGTCGATCCGCTCGGGCAGCCATTGCACGGCCACACGGTCGTGGTGGGAGAAGCCGGCCGCGATGCAGACCATCCGCGGACGGCGCCAGTCGATCGACTCGGCTGCCTCCGCGCCCAGCACCTTCCGGACGAGCGCCTCGAACTCGTGCTGCGCCGAACGCAGCCAGGACAGGTACGAGACCGCCTGCGACAGCACCCCGCTGTCGGAGCCCTTCTTGAACTCGATCACGACCGGGCTGCCGTTCTCGTCCAGCCCCAGCGTGTCGATCCGCCCCCGGTGCCACGGACCAGTCGCGTACTCCGACGCCACGAACCGGATGCCGAGCATCTGCTCCAGCCCGGCCTCGACCCGCCGCTGCAGCTCTACCTCCAGCGCCACCGTCGAACCGGACAGCTCGACATCCCGCCCGTCCGCGTCCCGCCGGAACAACATCAGCTCGGCCATCAGCGTCCCCTCCGTGATCACTACATGAGGAGCAATCGAAACCGGCCTGCGGGTATTCCATTGGATACCTGCGCCTCATGCCTCGTCGGGCTCCGCTCGCTGCTTCTCAGCCAACGTGGACGCCTCGGGATCGTTCAGGGAAGATGATCAGCCGCGTGGGGCTTGTCAGACTCGGACAGGTGTTGGACGCGTCACGGCGCTCGCGAAGTGGATATGGGAAGTCACCTCGCGGCAGCGTGTGCTCAGCGTCGGATGGCGACGACCTCGACCTCTGCGTTCATCGCGCGCAGGCGACGTGCCGACTGGAGGAGGGAGACCTGGGCGAAGGCGAAGAGGGAGTCGACGGTGATCTCCTTTCCGTCCTTGAGGAGGACGGCGAGCACAACCTTCAGCGTGCCGAAGTCGCTCAGGAGACGGTGGTCGGGACTACGGTCCGCAACCTGTCTCAGGAAGGCACTGCGGATAGCTTCGTCGCTGCGCAGGGTTTCGACGGCGGTGACCGCCTGGGCGAAGAGGTGGTTCAGCGGCGCGGTGCCGTCGCTGCTGGCGGCCTTCTTGACGCAGATCAGCTGGTTGTCCGGGCCGAGGACATCGCAGACCTCCAGTCCGCCACCGTTGAACTTGTCCGTGACGATGTTCTTCTTGTCGAAGAGGAGGTAGCCCTCCTGGCCTGCCGCCTGCTTGTTGTACCAGTCCTCATCGTGAGAGTCCCGCCCTTTGGTGTTCCGTACTCCCTTCGGCCAGGCGGGCAGCTGGACACTGGACGACTTGCCCAGCAGCTCCCGGAGTTCTTCCTCCAACGTCTCGAGGAATCCGGCTCCCACCTCGTACCACTTTCCGTGGCCGTAGAAGTACCGCACCGTTCCCACGGGGACGTCCGCGATGAGCCACTCCTTGCCGGTGGTCGCGGCGCTGGCCGGCGTTTTCAAGTCGTCGTCGCTGAACAGGACGACCCGGACCTGACCAAGCGCCTTGAGGCGCTCGCCCTCGGTCTTGTCCGAGACGAACTCGAGGAGGACAGGAAGGTCCAGGTTGGTGACGTCGATGCTGCGGCTACCCGAGCTGATCCTGAACGCCTGGGCGGAGCCGAAGCCCTCCTGGCAGCTCTCCGGAACTCCTAGCGTGAGCCGCGGGTGACTCGGGTCGGCGAGCATCCGCTCAAGGATTGCCTGGGCGTCTACCGCCTTGCGGCTGCGGTTGTCGAGCGTGCGGAGCCGATCGACGAAGCCCAGTTCGGGCAGCGGATCCTGGCGCGAGCAGACTTCCTCTATCGCGCGCAGGTCGTTGAGGAATTCCTCCGGGGTGGTGGCCAACGGCAGCTTGATGGTCGACTCGGAGCACTCGACTCGAACATGCTTGGAGGTACCAGAGGGCAGTGAGGTCAACGGGATGCCGCTGACCGTTCCACAGATGCGGCGGACGACTGCGCCGAACCGGTCGAGCCCGAAGCCGTCGATACGCTCCCCCCGGGCGACGGAGTACTCGTCGACACGCCCTCGTCCGTCCATAATCTGGTTGCGTACCTTGATGATGCCGTCCTCGTCGAGGCAGCGAGTGGCGAACTCCAGGCCGAACTCATCATCACGGTAGTACGGATCCAGCATGTGCTGGCCGACCCCGTAACTCAGGGCGTACAGGCCGCGCTCGGTGCGCATCAGCAACAGGCCCGCAGCAGAGTGATTCCGTTCGTTGACCTCCAGGCCGGTGATCCGTTCGACGGCCGGGCACCAGTCGGCACGCTCCCGGGGGATTCCCCCGTTCACCAGCAGGCCGGTGACTCCCTCCCGAGCGAACTCGCGGACTTGGTACCCGGGTCTGTCGAGATAGTGCGGGCGCACGAGGGCGCGGAGTTCGACCTCACCGCCGCCGGGAACGGCGAGCCGGTGCAGCGTGGACTTGCGGGTACCGGTCTTGCTCTTCTTTGTGACATCCACGTCGTGCTCCTTCGAGTCGCGGTGCTGGTAAGAACGCCGTCAGGAGTTGCAATCGGTGATGATCTTCGGGTAGGTGCCTGCCTCGCCCCCACGCGTTGGACTGAGACGGCCTCTGGTTGACGGGGTTTCGAGTGCGGCCCGCTCATCCGACGTGCCGAAGCGGCAGGAGAACGGGAGGAAAGTGGGGCCCAATGCGCACCGCCTCGATCCCTCCGTCCATGAAACTGTGCAGCTATTGGTCGAGGGATGCCCAGATGTCGAAAGCCCTCTGGGCTTCTGTGGACAACTCCGTGAGCTTGGGGAACTCGTCGTCGATCATCTCCCAGTCGCAGATCGAGCAGGCATCGACGAGTGCCGTCCAAGCGATGACAAAGTGGTCGAGGGAGTGGCGGATGCGCTCTTGATAGGCGAGCACATGTCGAACCTGGCGCTGGTAGCGCTTGGCTTCGGTTTTGGCCTGATCTGCGGGCATTCGCCGCACGAACGGTGACGGAATGGGCTGGGGTCCGCGGTCCGGATTGAGGATTCCGGTGCCACGGTGGTGCAGTTCCGTGGTCTGGAGGATCAAGCTCTCGAAGTCGCTCTTGCTGGCGGTTGAGGCTGCTCGCGTGAAGTCATCCATGATCCAGGCCCAGTCGGCCGCACGCCGCGGTTCCGACCCGTGCCACGGCGTCGTGCGCGCGTGGAGAGCCCGCGCCTCATCGCCGGTCCTGCGCAGTCGAAAGACCAGATGTTCCCAGTCGCGGTAGAGGGTATCGATGCTCTCGCGGTCGTCCTCTTCGTCGTACGCGTGATCAGCGGTCATGATCGATTCCCCTCACTCGGCCCCCGTGAAGCCTGCTGGGGGATGTGGCGCGGGCGTCCACATCGTCGGCGCCTGATGGCGAAGTCAACATTATTCAGTTGGCGGTGTCAACGCGATGTAACTCCGACACGCGGCGTTCCTGGTGTACGGTTGCCTCATGACCGCAGAAGACGAGGTGCCTGGTGCCGCGGTGACCGCTGCGGAGATCGCGCGATTGGCTGGCGTGACGCGCGCCGCGGTATCTAACTGGCGGAGGCGCCGTTCGGACTTTCCCGCGCCCGTCGGCGGCACCCCGGCGAGTCCGCTGTTCTCGCTCGCCGAGGTACGGCAGTGGCTGGAAGGGCAGCGTGAAGGGCGAGAGGTCAGTGAGGAGGTTCGGCTCTGGCAGGCGCTGCGTGGCGCCTACGGTGAGGAAATGGTCAGGGCGCTGGCTGCTGTCGGGGACCATCTCCGGGGCGATGCGGAAGAGCTGACCGACCAGGCCGCTCGCAAGGCGGTGGACGGGCTGGTAGGCGATCGGATGCCCACCGCGGTGATGGACGCTCTGGTCGCCCGGCTGCTGGAGTCCACCGCGCGCGCAGCGTTGGACGGGGCCTCGACATTGCGGCTGGCTCGCGCGGTCCGAGAATTCGCTGGTGAGACCTCAGGCACCGTCTTCGACCCCGCGTGCGGCATCGGCTCGCTCCTCGTTGCGGTGGGCGGCGGTGCGGTCCAGCGCCGGCTGGGGCAGGACACACACGCAGATGCGACCCGCGTAGCGCAGGTGCGTGCGGCCTTGGCCGCCAACGGTCCGACGGCGGCGGTTCAGGTCGTGGCGGGCGACTCGTTGCGGGCTGACGCGTTCCCCGATCTCCGTGCAGACCTGGTCGTGTGCGAGCCGCCGACGGCCGTGGCCGACTGGGGCCGGGAGGAATTGCTCATCGATCCGCGCTGGGAGGCGGGTGTGCCCTCGCGCGGGGAGAGCGAACTCGCCTGGCTTCAGCATTGCTACCACCACACGGCACCCGGCGGGCGAGCCGTGGTGGTTCTGCCGGCATCGGTCGCCCATCGTCGCTCCGGTCGCAGAATCCGTGCGGAGTTGGTGCGTCGCGGCTGCGTCACCGCAGTGGTGGCTCTACCGCCCGGCCTTGCTGCCAGTCACGCACTTCCGCTACACCTGTGGCTGCTGAGCCGTCCCTCCGTCCCTGGGCGGGCGGCGGGGACCGTACGCATGGTGGATCTCAGCGCCAATAGCCCGGACGGACCGTGGGACCCTCAGCCGCACCAGGAGACGGAGGTGCAGCTGATCGATCTGCTGGACAACGAGGTGGACCTCACGCCCAGCCGCTACGTACGCGAGCCGGAACCCGACTACGCGGTGGAGTACGCCAAGCTGCGCGAGGATCTCGACACACGCCTGAGTCGCCTGCGGGCGCTGCTTCCCGAGCTGCCACCGCGTGGCAGGGCCGACGGACTGGACGATGGCGTCCCGATCGCGGTGAGCGATTTGCTGGCCGCAGGCCTGGTCAGCCTGGATGGTGACGAGCTCATCTCTGTCGGCGACCAGTTGGACCCCGACTATGTGCGCGGATTTGCCAGTAGCGCGGCGAACACCCGTCGTAGCACGTCCTCCTCGGGTACGTTCCGAGCGGACCTGCAGGCGGCGCGCCTACCCCGCATGGACGTTGAGCGACAGCGCCGCTACGGCGACGCCTTTCGCTCGTTGGGTGCGTTCGAGCATGAACTTGCCGAACTCGCCAGCATGGGCGACCGGGCTGCGCGGCTCGCCCGCGACGGCCTCACCGGCGGCGCACTTGATCCGCCACCGACCCGTGACGGCGGCAACGCCGAACACCAGAGCACGACGACCGACGGAGACGCCGCAGTGGGGCGAGAGGACAGGACGCTTTGAGCAAGAACCAGGAACTGGCCGACTTCATCTGGTCGGTGGCCGATCTGCTGCGCGGCGACTATAAGCGCTCGGAGTACGGAAAGGTCATCCTGCCGCTGACGGTGCTGCGCAGGCTGGACTGCGTCATGGCCCCGACCCGCCAGGCAGTGTGGGACCGGGCGGCCTCTTACACCGGGGAGAACAAGGACGGACTGCTGTTGGCAGCCTCCAAGCTCAAGTTCTACAACCTTTCCGAGCAGACCTTCGACACGATCAGCAGCGACGCGGCCAACGTGGCGAAGAACCTTAAGGACTACATCCGGGGATTCTCCTCGGAGGCCACCGAGATCATCAACCGCTACGAGTTCCACCTCCAGATCGACCGTCTGGACAACGCTGACCTGCTCTATCAGGTGGTGCGCAAGTTCGCCGGCCTGGATCTGAGCTTCAAAGCCGTGGACAACCACGACATGGGCTACGTCTTCGAAGAGCTGATCCGCAAGTTCGCCGATGCCTCCAATGAGACTGCCGGTGAGCACTTCACCCCGCGCGAGGTCATCGAGCTGATGGTCGAGCTGCTGCTCGCTCCGGACACCGAGCGGCTCCGGAAACCGGGACAGGTTGTCGATATCCTCGACCCGGCATGCGGCACCGGCGGCATGCTCTCGGCGGCTGAGGATCATATCCGCAAGCTGAACCCGGGCGTGCGCGTCAACCTGTTCGGACAGGAGCTGAACGCCGAGTCGTACGCGATCTGCCGCTCTGACATGCTGCTGAAGGGTCATACCGCCAAGAACATCCGCTTCGGCAACTCCTTCAGCCAGGACGGCCACGACGGCGAGACCTTCAACTACATGCTCGCCAACCCGCCCTTCGGCGTGGAGTGGAAGAAGGTCGAGAAGGTCGTACGCCAGGAGCACGAGGACCGGGGATTCGACGGCCGCTTCGGAGCCGGCCTGCCTCGGATTAACGACGGCTCGCTGCTGTTCCTGCAGCACATGATGAGCAAGATGCAGCCGCTCAAGAAGGACGAGGCGGGCGACGAGGTCGGCGGCACTCGCCTGGCCATCGTCTTCAACGGCTCCCCGCTGTTCACCGGTGGCGCGGGGTCGGGCGAGTCGGAGATCCGTCGGTGGATCATCGAGCATGATTACCTGGAGGCGATCGTCGCCCTCCCGGACCAGCTCTTCTACAACACCGGCATTTCCACGTACTTCTGGATCGTCACCAACCGCAAGCCCGCCGATCGCAAGGGCCGTGTGATCCTGCTTGACGCCCGCGATCAGTGGACCAAGATGCGTAAGTCCCTTGGTGAGAAGCGCAAGGAGATCACGCGGGCGCAGATCGGAAATATCTGTGCGATCTACCGCGATGCATTGAGCATCGTCGGTGACGAGGCCCATCCGGATCACGGGCGGGTGAAGGTCTTCGCCAACAAGGACTTCGGCTATCAGCGCATCACTGTGGACCGGCCGCTCAAGCTCCGCTTCGAGCTGACCGAGGACAGCCTTGCTCAGCTCGGCGTGTCTGCCGCCGTGAACAAGGCAGTCGGGGGCGAGGCAGCGGTCGAGCTGTTGTTGGCTGCGCTCAAGCCGCTGCTCGGGTCGCAGTGGTCGACCAAGGCTGAGGCGTGGGAAGCTCTACGTACCGCGATGGTGGCCAGCGGCGTGCTGTGGCCCTCCGTCGCGCCGTTCCAGAAGGCTTTGCGTGACGCCGTGGGTGTGACCGACCCGGAAGGTGAAGTCCAGCTCCTCAAGGGTAAGCCCGAGCCTGACCCTGATCTGCGGGACAACGAGAACGTACCGCTTGGTGAAGACATCGACGAGTACCTCACTCGCGAGGTGCTGCCTCACGTCCCAGACGCCTGGATCGCGGAGACCCGCAACCCGAAGACGAAGGAGACGGAGCGGTTCAAGCTGGGGTATGAGATCCCCTTCACCCGCCACTTCTACATCTATAAGCCGCCGAGGCCGCTCGCGGAGATCGATGCGGAGCTGAAGTCGCTGGAGGCCGAGATTCAGGCGCTGCTCGGGGAGGTGGCGGGATGAGTTGGGCGACCATCCCCCTGAAGCGAATTGCGGTGCTCACAGCAGGCGGCACGCCAGCTGTGGGAGAGCCGACCTACTGGTCTGACGGGGACGAAGGCCATGCGTGGGTGTCTATCAGCGACATGTCCTCGGTTGACAGCGTCACTACAACAACACGCCGGGTCTCCGATGCAGGGTTGGCTTCAGCGCGAATCGCGTTGGGTGATCCAGGGACGCTCCTCTTCAGCATGTATGCGAGCCTCGGTCACACAGCATGGCTCAGCAGCCCGGCCGCCTGGAATCAAGCTATCCTCGGACTGCGTTCAGACTCGACCACTGACGCCCGATTCCTGCGCTATAGCCTAGTTTCCCTTAGGTCGACGCTCTTGGAGCAGGCGCGAAGCAATACCCAATCAAATCTCAACGCTGAACAAGTGGGCAACCTTCCCATTCCGCGTCCACCACTGGACGTGCAACGCCGTGTCGCCGACTTTCTCGACGCCGAGACCAGCCTCATTGACGGAATGGTTGCCCTGCGTGAGCGGCAGATGGAACTGTTGATCGAAGCTGGGGTGTCGCGCGTGTTCGCGACCATTCGTGGAGAGCATGTCCTGGGGGACCGCAAGGATAGTGGGCTCCCTTGGCTCGGCAGTGTCCCCAAAGAGTGGCCGGTGGCAGCTGTTTCTCATCATTTCGATGTCGATCTCGGAAAAATGCTTAACCCGGAGCGCTCGCGAGGGGATCACCTGCGGCCGTATCTGCGGGTGGCGAACGTGCAGTGGGGGGAGATCAGCACGGAGGAACTGCTCCAGATGGATTTCCCGCCTGAGGATTGGAGGCGCTATGCGCTGCGGGCGGGTGATCTCCTGGTCTGTGAGGGAGGCAGCTGGCCCGGACGCGCGGCAATCTGGGATGGCTCTATTCCGGAGATCTATTACCAGAAGG
Organism: Streptomyces sp. NPDC001728; assembly: GCF_040297565.1. Lineage (NCBI taxonomy): Bacteria > Bacillati > Actinomycetota > Actinomycetes > Kitasatosporales > Streptomycetaceae > Streptomyces > Streptomyces sp. NPDC001728. Next base: position 5,653 of record NZ_JBEOZK010000019.1, on the reverse strand, counting down.
CACTACACCGCCTGCGTCCGAGGGGGATTCATCTCACGCAGTGGCTCTACTACTGCTTGTTGGCTGCTGAGCGCATGAGTGTGTTCGCCGTCCAGGGAAACAGCAGCACCATGACTCACCTGACGCGAGAGCAACTGCGGCCCCAGCGTTTCCCATTCCCGGATATTGAAGTGCAGCGCAGCGCGGTTACCGAGCTTGATGCCGCCGCGGTCGCAGACGGGGAGCTAAAGCGAGCGTTGACCAAGCAGCTCACCCTTCTCGCTGAGCGCCGTCAGGCGCTGATCACCGCTGCCGTCACTGGTCAGCTCGACGTCACCACCGCTCGCCCCGCGCACGACCGCGACCTCTGAGGGGGATTCAGATGAATGACGCCCGCGTGTACACCGAGAAGGCATTCGAAAACGCCGTAGAAGCGGCGCTGCTGCGCAGCGGCTGGCAGCGCGGGCTGTCGAACACTTACAACCGCGCTCTTGGTATCGATACCTCCGAGCTGCACGAGTTCCTGCGTGCATCGCAGAAGGACGCGTGGCTGGCGCTCCAGGCCGCCTACGGCGAGGACGAAGAGCAGGCCATCGGCCGGTTCGCGAAGCGCGTGGCGCGGGAGATCGACTCCCGCGGACTCCTGGATGTGCTGCGCCGGGGTGTGAATGACCGGAACGTGAAGATCCAGCTTGCGTACTTCCGTCCCGCGCATACTCTCGCTGCTGATGCCTTGGCCGAGTACGACGCCAACCGGCTCGTCTTCGTACGCCAGTTCCACTACTCTGCCGCAGACCCGGCCGACACCCTCGACATGGCGTTCCTCCTCAATGGGCTGCCTGTTGCCTCGGTGGAGTTGAAGAACGAACTGACGGAGCAGACCGTCGAGGACGCCAAGCGGCAGTACCGCCGCGACCGCGACCCGAAGGAACTGTTCTTCGTCAAACGCAGCCTGGTGCACTTCGCGGTCGATCCGACGCTGGCTTTTCTGACGACCCGCCTGGCCGGCGACGCGACCCGCTTTCTCCCCTTCAACACCGGCTCCGGTGGCCCTGGCCAGATCGGCGGAGCGGGCAACGTCCCGGCCTCCACCGATGGGAAGTACCCCACCTCCTACCTCTTCGACGAGGTATGGGCCCGGGACAACTGGCTGGAGCTGCTGCAGCGGTTCCTGCACGTCGAGGACGCCGCCGCGAAGGCCGGCCGGGCGCCGTCGCACAAGCCGGGTAGCGCGCACACGCAGCCGTTGATCTTTCCGCGGTTCCACCAGTGGGACGCGGTGCGCAAGCTCATCGCGCATGCGGCCCGCCATGGGGCGGGGGAGAACTACCTGATCCAGCACTCTGCCGGCTCGGGCAAGTCCAACACTATTGCCTGGCTCGCGCACCACCTGTCCAGCCTGCACACCTCTCACGACCCTGGGCAGATCGCACCCGCTGCGCTCGCCTCCGGTCTGGGGGCGAACAAGCTGGTCTTCGACAAGGTCATCGTCATCACTGACCGGCGGGTACTGGACAAGCAGCTCCAGGACACCATCTACCAGTTCGACCACAAGGCCGGCGTGGTCGTGCGGATCGACGAGAACTCCCAGCAGCTCGCGGACGCGCTGACCGGGCCGACGGCCCGAATCGTGATCACCACGGTGCAGAAGTTCCCCTTCGTCCTGGACAAGGTCGCCGGGCTGGGAAGTCAGCGCTACGCCGTGATCATCGACGAGGCGCACTCCTCCCAGGGCGGCGAGAGCGCGGCGGCACTGAAGAAGGCGCTGGGACGTCTCGGCTCGGACGCCGTGGACGAGGACGGTGACCCGCTGACGGCCGCAGCGCTGGCACGCGGCAAGCAGCCGAACCTGTCCTTCTTCGCGTTCACGGCCACCCCCAAGGCGAAGACGATCGATCTCTTCGGCACCCCTAAAGCCAATCCCGGCTCGGGAGAGCAGGAGAAGGGACCGTTCCACGTCTACTCGATGCGGCAGGCCATCGAGGAGGGCTTCATCCTCGACGTGCTCGGGAACTACATCACTTACGCCACGTACTTCAAGCTCCAGGAGGCCGCCGCCGAGGAGGCGGAGCAGCAGGTGGATCCACGCAAGGCCCGCTCGCGATTGGTGAGGGCCGCGCTGATGTCGGAGGCGTCAATGGCCTCACGGGCGAAGATCATCGTCGACCACTTCCGGTCACACTCCAGCCCGCGCCTCGGCGGCCGGGCCAAGGCGATGGTGGTCACCTCCGGCCGTGACCACGCTGTACGGCTCTATCAGGCCATGCGGGCCTACATCGATCAGCGGGGCTTCACTGACTGTGGCACCCTGGTCGCGTTCTCCGGGGCGCTGACCCTCGACGGGATCGAGTACACCGAGGCCAAGCTCAACGGTTTCCCCGAACGTGAACTGCCGGCACGTTTCGGCTACACCCGCGCGGACGACCCAAACCCGCCCTCCGTGCCGAAGCCCGAGCACCGCATCCTCGTCGTCGCCGAGAAGTACCAGACCGGGTTCGACCAGCCGCTGCTGACCACCATGTACGTGGACAAGGTCCTGGTGAAGCTGGCCGCGGTGCAGACCCTTTCCCGGCTCAACCGCACCCACCGGCTCAAGACCACCGAGGACCTGTTCATCCTCGACTTCGCGAACCGGCCCGAGGATATCGAGCAGGCTTTCCAGCAGTACTACGAGGCGTCGGTCAGCGAGCCCACCGACCCCAACCTTTTGTTCGACCGCGAACGCGAGGTGATGGCCTACCAGCTCTTGGTGGAAGCCGAGATGGACGCCTTCGCCACCGCGTACTTCGCAGCCTTCCAGGGCGGCTCGGCCACCGACACCGCCATCATGAAGGCCCACGCCCGCCTCTACGGCTACCTGCAGCCGGCGCTGGACCGCTTCAACGCCCTCAACGCCACCGAACCGGACACCGCCGCCGAATTCCGCCGCGCCCTGGACTCCTACATCAAGGCGTACGGCTGGCTCTCCCACGTCATCGGATTCGAGAACCTCGAACTGGAACGGCTCTACCAGTACGGACGTTTCCTGCTGCGCCGCCTGCCCGCGCCCGCGCGCAGCGCCGGCGCCGATATAGGGACGGCCGCACCGAGTCACATGCGCATCGCTCAGACGGGCACCCCGGAGCTGCGCCTGGAGGCGGCGGGCGCGCAGGTACTGCCTGGCCTGGTACCCGAGGCGGCCGGAGCGGTGGCCGAGGCGGAGGAGATGTCGCTGGCCGAGGTGATCCAGTCCGTCAACGAGGAGTACGGGACCGGGCTGTCCACCACCGACCAGATCCTGCTCGGTCAGCTCGTTGTCGCCGTCAGCGAGGACCCCGAACTTCGGGCCATCGCTCTGCACCAGGACCAGGACGTCTTCGGCGGGGAACTGGAGAAGGACCTCGACCGGATCGTCATCGATCAGGCGGCGTCCAACGACGCCCTGATGGTCCGTTACTTTGACGACGCCGACGTCAACCGCCTGTTCAAGCAGGTCGCGACCCAGCAGGCGTACCAGCTCATTCGACGCCCGGTCCGACGTGAGGCCGAGCGCAGGGCCGCCGAGCAACGGGCCGCGGAGCTCAAGTCGTCCGGAAGCCGTCGGGCGGAGCCGCCGACCGCATAGCCTTGTGCTCTGCAGCACGTCACGCAAGGGCCAAACGGGGTGGTCACGCTCCGACCACACAGAGAGGGACCTCGCATGGTGCAGGGCGGCACGCCGAGCTTCGACGCCGGCGTACCGGCCCGCGTGATCGCGGGCCGGTACCGGCTGCACACGCCCATCGGCGCGGGTGGCATGGGCGAGGTCTGGCAGGCGTACGACGAGCGACTGGACCGCCGGGTCGCGGTCAAGATGATGCTGGCCGAGAGCCCGGTCCCGCCCGGCTTCCAAGGCGCGGCCTTCGAGGAGACCCTGCAGACCCGCCGCGCCCGATTCCTGCGCGAGGTCCAGATAACCGCCGGTATCGAGCACCTGGGTGTGCCGGCCGTCTACGACACCGGAACCGACGAGGCCAGTGGACGGCTGTTTGTCGTCATGCAGCTCCTGCAGGGACGGGAACTGCAGACGTTCGTCGACGAGAACGACTATGAAAGCGAGACGGTCCCCGTCTCCTGGGCTGCGGCTGTCGCCGCCCAGATTGCTTCCGTCCTGGACACCGTCCACCGCCATGACGTCGTTCACCGCGACATCAAGCCGTCCAATCTGATGCTCACCCCCGGAGGCGTCGTCAAGGTCCTCGACTTCGGCGTCGCCGCCCTGCGCGGAGTCGGCATCCTGCCCCGCCTCACCCAGGTCGGCATGACCGTGGGCACCCCGCCCTTTATGTCCCCCGAGCAGAGCCTTGCCAACGCCGTCGGTCCCGCCGCAGACGTCTACGCCCTCGCCTGCGTGCTCCACGAACTCCTCACCGGCAAGCCGCCGTTCACCCCTGACGACAGCCGCTCCCACATGTGGCACCACGTCCACACCCCGCCCCCGCCCATTCGCACCCTGCGCCCGGACGTGCCGGCCGACATCGAGAAGCTCCTGTTGGCGATGCTCACCAAGGAAGCCGAGCAGCGCATGGACGCGATGGCGGTCTACGACAGCCTTCTGCCCTTCGTCCATGCCTCCACCGGCTCCGCCGCCACGACCGACGAGGGCATCCTCGACCCCCGTCTGCCGTTCCTGCGCCCCTTCGGCGGCCGGGCACCCAGCCCCAGTGTCGCTTCCTCATACGCCCCCACGCTCGTCGTTCCCTCGCCACTCGCGCCCCCACCGGCAGCAGCCGCACCTCAGGGGTCGGCGCCGGCCCCCGCCGCGCTGACAGAGCAAGAGGCGGACATGGTCTCCGACCGCGCAGCGCGGCTCGCTCAGGATGGCCAGTTCACCCAGGCGGCCGACGCGCTCGCCGAGGCCATCGCGAGAGCCACTGACCCAGGGCTCAAAGAAGGCATGCAGTTCAGCCTCGCCCAGGTGAAGTTCCTGGCCGGAAGCCACCGCGAGGCCCTCGCGCTCTTCGAGCCGCTCGCCCACCACTACACCGACCGCTACGGAGAGCACGACGAGCAAGCCCAGCTGTGCTGGTACTACGCCGCGCAGTGCCGGATGGAACTCGGCGAGGCCACCGCCGCCATCCAAGCCTTCGACCGTGTCAGTGAGGCCACGCCCGCGCCCGACGACGAGGACGCCGTCAACCGCTACTTGGACGCCCTCGCACGATTGATGAGTCTGCATGCCGCGGCGGAAAGCCTCCCGCGGGCACTGCACGTAGGCGACCGGCTCCGATCGGAGACCTTCCGTCTACGGGGGAGTGAATGGCCTGGACTGGCGCAGATCGACACCTATCTCCGCCGCCTTCGCCAGGACATGGGCTGATCGGCGGTTACCTCTCCGGATCCATCGGCGCTGACGCGCGTGTCCGCCTCTATGGTCAGACCATCGGGCAACCGAGGTTTGTAATGATTGGATCCGATGTCCTCGCTGGACTGGACTCCATAAGAGGACGAGCGCGCGGAGCCAGGTCACGGCGGCGAGGCCCTCGGCGTCGCGCTTCCAGTACCGTGGCCGACTGGTGTCAGGTCAGGAACAACTCGACCTGTCTCACAAAGCTCATTTCGGCTCTAGCTTCGATCTGTCGTGACGGTCCGTCGGTTCTTTCGGTGGGTCGTTTCGGTTGTTCGGGTCGGTGGTGGCCAGGCTGATGGCCCGGCT
>NZ_JBEOZK010000018.1:0-170172 GCF_040297565.1 Streptomyces sp. NPDC001728 | reverse complement strand
GGCACCCGGACCTGGCCCGACCGGGCCACCGCCCGCGCCGAGGTCTTCAACTTCATCGAGACCTTCTACAACCGCCGGCGCCTGCGCAAGCACAAGATCTTCGGCTACCTCACCCCAGCTGAGACCAGGCAGCGGCAACAGCACGCCCTCGCCGCATAACCGTCGAGTGTCCAAGATCACGGGGAAACTTCACTCCGAGCGTGACCTCGTCCGCCGTCAGGCGAACGGCGGCGGGGGGGACAGCGCCGGCGAACTCATGTCGAGTCCCGCCGTGGTGGCCCGGCCGGAGTGGAGCGTGGTGCGCGCGGCCCGGGTCATGGACCGGCAGAGCATCAAACGCCTGCCGGTCGTGGACGAGGAGGGAGTGGTCCTGGGCGTGCTGAGCCGCAGAGACCTCATCCAGCTGTTCCTGCGGCGCGATCGTGCGATCCAGGAGGAGATCGTCGAGGACCTCCTCACCCGCACCCTGCGCCTGGCCCCTTCCGCGGTGAACGTCGAGGTCGTCGACGGCGTGGTGACCCTCAGCGGCGTTCTGCCGCGCCGCGGTCTGACGCCGGTGGTCATGCGGCTGTGCGGCAGTGTGGACGGCGTCGTGGGTGTCGTCGACCGGCTGCGGTACGACGACTGAGGTCGGCGACGGCGGGGCGGCACCGCTGGACGCACCGGCGAGGACGTCGCTGTGGCGCACCGTCACGTATGGCCACGCCACGTATGGCCACGACACCACCAGTCGGTGGCGTGGCGCGTACGAGGCCGCCGCAGACGTCGCTGAGCGGGAACGCCGACCGGGACGCTGCGGGTCCCGGTCACGGGGGATCTCCGTACGACGTGGTCGCGACGGCGTCGTCGAGGGCGGACTCCGCCTCCGCCACGGTCCGTTTCACGGTGGGGAAACTGTCGGGCGCCACCGAGATCGAGTCCAGTCGGGCGCGAACCAGGAGCGCGGTGAAGGCGGGGTCGTCGCTGGGGCGCTGGCCGCACAGGCCGACCGTACGGTCGGCCGCGTGTGCCCGGGCGGCGAGGACCCCGATGCTGCGGACGACGGCGGGGTCCCGCTCGTCGAAGACATCGGCGAGGGCCTCGGAGTCGCGGTCGATGCCGAGGGTGAGCTGGGTGAGGTCGTTGCTGCCGATGGAGAAGCCGTCGAAGCGTTCCGCGAACTCCTCGGCGAGGATGATGTTGGCCGGTATCTCGGCCATGACGTAGACGCGGAGCCCGTTCTCACCGCGTACCAGCCCTTCCTCGGCCATCACGCCGAGCACCTGGTCGGCCTCGCCGAGGGTGCGGCAGAACGGGATCATGACGACGACGTTGGTCAGGCCCATCTCGTCGCGGACCCGGCGCAGTGCCCGGCATTCGAGGGCGAATCCCTCGCGGTAGCCCGGGCTGTAGTACCGGCTCGCGCCGCGCCAGCCGATCATCGGGTTGGCCTCGTCGGGTTCGAAGGGGCGCCCGCCGAGGAGCTTGGCGTACTCGTTGGTCTTGAAGTCGCTGGTGCGCACGATGACGGGGGCGGGCCAGCGGGAAGCGGCGATCCTGGCGATGCCGTGGGCGAGCCGGTCGACGAAGTACCGCCCCGGGTCCGGGTAACCCTCGGTGAGCCGGTCGACGAGCCGCCGGTCGTGGGGGTCGAGCCGTTCCGGGTGGAGCAGGGCCATGGGGTGGACCTTCACCTGGTGGGCGACGATGAACTCGAGCCGGGCGAGCCCGACGCCGTCGGCGGGCAGCCGCCACCAGCGGAAGGCGGCCGAGGGGTCGGCCAGGTTGAGCATGACCCGGGTACGGGTGGCCGACAGTTCGGCGAGGTCGGTCGAGGTCTCCTCGTACGGCAGCAGCCCCTCGAAGACCCTGCCGCGCTCGCCCTCGGCGCACGAGACGGTGACCGGCGCGCCGTCACGCAGCAGCCGCGTGCCGTCGCCGGTGCCCACGACGGCGGGGACGCCGAGTTCACGGCTGACGATGGCGGCGTGCGAGGTGCGGCCGCCGTGGTCGGTGACGATCGCGGACGCCCGCTTCATCACCGGTTCCCAGTCGGGGTCGGTGACGGTGGTGACGAGGACGCCGCCCTGCGGAAAGCGGTCCAGGTCGACCGGCGCGTCGAGGGCGACGACGGGTCCGCGGCCGATCGCCTCGCCCACGGCGATCCCCTCGACGAGAGACGGGGGCACGGGGGTGGCGGTCAGGCGGCAGCGGCGCAGGGTCGTGGCGCGGCGGCGAGACTGCACGGTCTCGGGGCGGGCCTGGACGATCCACAGTTCGCCGGTGCGCCCGTCCTTGGCCCATTCGAGGTCCATGGGGCAGCCGTAGTGCTCCTCGACGGCCAGGGCCCACCGGGCGAGGGTGCGGACCTCGTCGTCATCGAGCACCCGCCGACCGCGTTCGCCGTCGGGGGTGTCGACGGTGCGGGTGAGACCGCTGTCGGCGTACACGGTCTTCAGACGCTTGGTCCCGATCCGTACGTCGATCACGGGGTCGAGCGCCGGATCCTTCAGGCTCGGCTTGAAGACCGTGTACTCGTCCGGGTCGACCTGCCCGCTGACGACCGTCTCCCCCAGGCCCCAGGCCGCGCTGACCACGACGACCTGCGGGAAGCCGCTCTCGGGGTCGAGGGTGAAGGCGACGCCGGCGCCGGCCAGGTCGGAGCGGACCATGAGCTGGACGCCGACCGAGAGGGCGACGGTGAGGTGGTCGTAGCCCATGCGCTCGCGGTAGTCGATGGCCCGGTCGGTGAAGAGCGAGGCGTAGCAGCGACGGCACGCGTCCAGGAGCGGGTCGGCGCCCCGCACGTTGAGGTACGTCTCCTGCTGGCCGGCGAAGCTCGCCTCGGGCAGGTCCTCGGCGGTGGCGCTGGAGCGCACCGCCACGTCGGGATCCGTCCGGCCGCACTCCTCGGCCAGCCGCCGGTAGGCTCCGACGATCTCGTCCCGCAGGGGCTCGGGCAGGGGCTCGGCGAGGAGAAGGGAACGGATACCGGAACCGACCTCTTCGAGCGGTGCGCCGTCGTGAAGGCGTCCGATCTGCGCCTCGATCGCCTCGCGCAGCCCATGGCCGGCGAGCAGCTCCCGGTACGCCTCGGCGGTGGTGGCGAAGCCCGGTGGTACACGGACACCCGCCGCACCGAGCCGCGTGGTCAGCTCCCCCAGGGAGGCGTTCTTGCCGCCGACCCGGCCGACATCCTTCCGGCCGAGCGCGGTGAACGGCACGACCCTGGACTCCAGGTCCCTGATGGCGCTCACGATGTCCTCCACGGCTCGGGCCGGGTCTCAGTACGGGAGCGGGCGGCCGGACGGCGTCCGCAGGTCAAGGAGGCTGGGCCGACGGGGCGGCTGGGGCCGGCGGCTGATCCGGATGTGCTGCATCGTCCTCACCTCTCCGGGGCCCGGACCGCGGTCCGAGGGGCTGTCGTCCTCCCACCCTCCCCCTCGGAAGGGGGCCACCCCAGTGCCGAGGGGATCAACCGGTAGGGGCCGGACGGTCCGTGCGCGGCCGGGCCCGGTCGGCCCCGTGTGCGGTGCCGACGGTCCCTTTCGCCCGGGGCGGTGGGACGGTGACGACCGGGCAGGCCGCTCCGTGCAGAAGCCCGTGGACAGTGGAGCCGAGCCGCACGGCGGAGTCGTCGCCATGGCCCCTTCGGCCGACGACGAGCGCCAGGGCTTCCCGGGAGACGCGGGTGAGCTCCTCGACGGGGTGGCCGCGCACGATCTCCTGCTCGATGTCGACGTCCGGGTACCGCTCGGCCCAGCCCGCCACCGACTCGGCGAGCAACCGACTGCGTTCGTACAGACCCTGGGCGACGTCGTCGTGGGAGAGCAGAGGGCGGGACCAGACCCAGAGGGCGCGCAGGCGTGCCTCGCGCAGGCTCGCCTCCGACACGGCCAAGCCGACGGCCGCCCGGCAGTTGCTGCTGCCGTCCACGCCGACTACGATGAACGGCGGGTGGACGGCGGCGCGCTCCGGTTCGCTGATCACGACGACGGGGCATTCGGCACGCAGGGTGAGCGGGACGACCACGGAACCCTCACTGAGGAGCTCGGCGACCCGGCCCAGGTGCCGTGAGCCGACCACGGCCAGATCGGCGTGCGGCGTCCTGGCCACAAGAACCTCCGCTGGGGTCCCGTCGACCAGCTCCGCCTGGGTCGGCAGCCCGGGGCGCAGCTCGCGGACCAGGTCCTCGGCGTTGGCGAGCGCCGACTCGGCCCGGAGTCGCAGAGCGCTCAGACGACCACCCACGTCGTAACCCAGCCAGTCGTGGACCGGGGGCACGGCGACGACGAGACGCAGCCGCAGTCCGCGGCGTACTGCTTCGTCGGCGGCCCAGACGAGCGCGGGGATCGACGGATCGCGCGGATCGACTCCATGCACGATCTCGTTCACCGCTCCTGCTCCTCCCGGCGTTCCCAGGCTGTGAAGTCGGACGGGACGATCTGCACGGGGCAGTGGGCGTGGTGCAGAACGACGTGGGCGACCCGTCCGAGGGCAGGTGCCACGCCCAGGGCACGGTGCTCGGTGCCCATGACGAGAAGGTCCGTGTGGGCGCTGGCGTCGACGAGGATGCCCGGGGTGCTGGTGCCCGTCTCGACGTGGTGGCTGACAGTCAGGCCCGGGTGGGAGTGCCGGACGAGATCGGCGATCTCCCTCACCTCCTGGACCCGTGTCAGGGCGATCTCGTCCAGGTCGTCGAGCATGGTCGCGACGCTGCCGACGTGGGTGAGCACGTTCCACACGCTCAGCAGCCTCAGCGAGGCCTTGCGCGCCTCGGCCTCGGCCGCCGCGACGCGCAGCCAGCTGAGGTCGGAGGCCCCGTGCACGGCCGCGGTGACGGTACCGATCTCCGGCCGGTCGCCATGGTCGCGCACGACGATCACCGGAACGGTGGCGCGGGCGGCGACGCCCAGTCCGACCGAGCCCAGCATCAGCGCGGCGAATCCGCCGAGGCCCCGGTTTCCCACGACGATCGTGCCCCGGCGGCCGGCGGTCGCGCTGAGGGCGGCGACCGGCTCCAGCTTGCTGAGTTCCTTGACCACGGTCAGATCGGGGTGCTCCTTCTCGACCGCAGCGGCCGTCTCGTCGAGCAGGTCACGGCCGGCCTCCCGGATCGCTTGAAGCGTCTCCGCACGGACGAACACAGCGCGCCGGTCGGTATCGGCGGCATGCACGAGGTACAGGGACTGGCCGCGCCGCGCCGCCTCGTCGGCGGCCCACAGGGCGGCCGTCCGGGCGGACGGGGAACCGTCGACCCCCACAATGACGGTGCCGAGCTCCGGGTGGACGGGAAAGTCGCTGCTCATCGCTCCTCCTCGGCAGTACGTCCCAAGGTCGGGGATACGCCCGCCCCCAGGTGCGGCACCTTCCACGCTGGCACCACTCCGGTACACCCGCGACCGGGCTCCGGGCCCTTCGGTCTCTTTCGAGCCCTCCCAGCCCCCTCCGCACGGAACAGCCAGGACGCCCCCGCGGGAAGGCCCGCCATGGCAGCCCAGGTCGTCATCGGTCTTGACGGCTCGCTGGCATCTCCGCGGCGGACCGGGCCGCACAGACCACGGTCCTGCGCGAGCGTCCACTCCGCCTCGGCCACGTCGACGAATGGCCGAGCAGCCCTCTCTCGCGTTCACACGGGAACCGGCGAGCGCGCGGACGGTTGCGCGGGACAGCACGACCCCGCGCGCCGCCCGCGCTCGGTCACACGCCCGGCCCCCATGGCCAGGCACCGGCGCCCGACCGCGCCGGGCCATCTACGCCGGGCCGTCCGAATGCCCCTCACCCCCCGGGAGCGCCCTCGACGACGATGCGCCGCCCGGTGACACGGCGCGGGGCCAGACCGACCACGTGGACGAGGCCTTCAGCCATGAAGGCGATGCCCGGGGTGGCCACCCGCTCCTCCAGGTACTGGATGTAGCTCGGTGCCGAACCTGCGCGTTCGGCCACCTCGTCCCTGGTCAGGCCGAGAGCCTCACGCCGGGCGGCGACCCGGCGGCCGATGTCGCCGCGAGCGTGCGGAGTGGCGCCGGTCATCACCGTTCACCCCCGGTCGGAGCGCGGTGGCGCTGCGGGACGACGGCGACCGGGCAGGCGGCGTGGTGCAGGGCCCGGTGGGCGACCCGGCCCAGCTCCATGCCGAGGTGGCCCTCGCGGCGCCGTGCTCCGACGACCAGCAGGTCGGCCGCCGTCGACCGCGCGACGAGCGTCTTGTACGCGGGGCCCTCGACCGTGGTGCGCCGCAGCCGCACCCTTGGATACGCCCGGGCAGCGGCCTCCACGGCCTTGTCGAGGAGCACGGTCGCCTGCTGCTCCTCGTGGTGCGAGGCGTCACCTGTGAGCAGGGGATGGTCGACCGGTTCGTGGGACGGGCGCCTCCAGGCGCGGACGACATCCAGGTCGGCCTGCCGGAGAGCGGCCTCGCGGAAGGCGAACCGGACGGCGGGCGAGTCCACGTCGTGCTCGCCGATGCCGAGCAGGATGCTGTCGTGGCGCGCCTCCAGGGCGTGCCGGTGGCCGCGCACGACGATGACGGGACCGTGGGAACGGGCTGCCACGATGAGTCCGACGGAGCCGAGCAGGAGGTCGGCGAGTTCGCTGCGGCCCCGGGATCCGACGACGATCGCCTCGGCCGAGCGTCCTTCCCTGAGCAGAGCGCTCGCCGCGTCCTCGGCGAGGACTTCCGTCGTGATCTTCAGGCCCGGGGCGCGACGCAGGGCACGTTCGGCCGCGGTGGTGGCGATGTTCTCGGCGAGCACCTGGCCGGAAGGGCGGTTCAGGCTCCAGGCCGGTACGGAGCCTTCGTACCGCTCCCACCGCGAGGCGTGCACGATACGCAGCGGGAGTCCCAGGCGTACGGCCTCGTCGGCGGCCCAGTCCGTCGCCGTCAGACTGGCGTCGGAACCGTCCACTCCGAGCACGAGGGGCGTCTCCATGGCCCCCACCGCCTTTCGGGATGCGAGATGCCTCGCTGCCACGCTCACACGGGAAGGCGGAGGCGGGGTAGGGCCGGTCGGGCCTGGCCGTGGTCCGCCCGGACCTCATGACACGGGCACGTCGGGAGGAGGGGCCCATCCGCTTCTCGCGGATCCTGATTGCGCGATGCGCGGCCCGACGTCCGTTCCCCCGCGTCCTTCCAGGAGGACCTCTCCTCACCTTCAGGAAAGCATGCGCCGACTGCGCCCGCCAGGGCCGTCCGGGCCCCGACGGCGACGCGGACGCAGTTCTCAGCGACAGGTGCCCGGGCCTGAGTTGGCCGCACCGGTCCAGGACATCCTGAAGGCCGGGCCTCCCATGGATCCCTACGACCCGTCCCCAGCAAAGACGTGTGTCAAGGATCTCGCCGAGCTCCTGGTCAGCGGCCGCCGACAGGCCACACTCGCCGTAACCGCGTGCCCCCCGCTTCCCAGTATCGGCATGTCTGCGCCGCCTAGAACGTTCTCGGCATTACGGTCCAATCGATTGAGAGGCAGGAACCGGTGCATGTCCGGCATGACTGCTGGAGCATCGACGTGTTGGGAGAGCCCCGTGATCATCGACGGCGACTGGTACAACGAGTTCGGCTCGCGCATGCACCTGCGATCGGACCCGGTGGGAGGCATCAGCGGGACGTATCTCACGGCCGTGGGACACGCGCCCGGCACATACCTCCTCATCGGCCGCCATGGCGGGCCAACGGAGCCGGGGCACGGCATCGCTCTCGGCTGGACCATCGCCTGGCGCAACGAACACGGCGATGTGGGCTCTCTGACGAGTTGGAGCGGACAGCTCCTACCGGACCCGGAACAGCTTCTGACCACCTGGCTGCTGACCCGCTCCTCATCTCCGGCACAGGCGTGGGAATCCACAGTGATCGGACAGGATGTGTTCACCCGACAGGAGCCTGCTCGGGACGCGGTGGAGCGCGCCCTCGCCAGCGGTCGGCCTCTCTCGCACCCGAAGCCGTCCTGAGTACGTCGTGCTTCCCGCGGGGTCGCTCCTGCGCAAGGTCAGCGGGCTACCCACGGAATCCGCGCAGGTGCAATCTTGAGTCTCGGACCACCCGCAGCGGTGCCGCGGGCGTGCGGGCGCTCGCGGCGCAAAGCGCGGTTCCCTCCGTCGCGTCGAAGCGGATCAAGCGACCCGACCTGGGCGATCGACCTCAATGCCGGCGGGGCAGCGTTGATGATCGCGCTGCTGACCGACAACGGCCAGCAGGTCATCTGCATCCCCGATCGCACGGGACTGCTGCATGTGCGGAGGTGACTGCGGCACGGCACCTGGCTATCGCTTGGCCACCCGTCCACGGCCGCGTCCTCGTCCGTGACGTGGATGGTGGTGATCCCCAACTCGGCAGCCGACGGAAGGTTCTCCACATGATCGTCTGCGAATGCGCACCGCTCGACGGGCAATCCGACGTACTCCAGGCCGAGCCGGTTGGTGGTGGACGCGTGCCCTCGCCCGGCGCGGCCACGTAGCCAGGCGCAGGCGGGGAGGTGCGCACGCTGCGTGCCCTCCCCGGCCAGTCGCCCTTCCCATACGATCCGTAGCCGCTTCATCTAGCCGGAAATCCCGCTCTGCCAGGGGCGATACTCCTCCCGAAGCGGCGCCCTCTGGGGAGAATCCGGGGAGAATGAAGCCGCCCCGGGGGAGCGGCTGGGGAGAATCGACTGCGTAAATCGGCGCCACCGTGAAAGCCCCAGAAACGAGCAAAGTCGCAGGTCAGCACACCTCGCAAAGCGATCCGTGCAGGTCAGCGCACCGAGGGCGACGATTTCAAGAAGATCTCCTCGGGGTAGCGGGCTCCAGTCCCTCTGGCATGGGGCCTCATGGTCGTCTCCGTCAAACCCACTCGCGCCCCAGCCGAGAAGGGACACGCAGACCCGCACCACGTCCTACTCACCGTCACCGTCCTACTTGCGCCTACAACCCCGAATGAAGCGCCTCGCCGAGCAGAGAGAGCGGGAGGCGCGGGTTGCAGGCCGCCGCCTGGCGTGTCCACACGGCTGGGTCATGGCGGCTTCGCCGCATTGCTGACGCCGGCCGGCGGCAGCGACGTGAAACTCACCGAGTGGATCACGGCCACCCGCGTCGTCGACCTCCTCCGCCACCGTCCCCATCGAGCCCACGGCAGACCGTGGCGACGTCACGGTCCCGTGACATCCCGGTGGCAGGGTTCTAGCCTGGACGGATGCAGGGTGATCTGATCACGCTGTGCCTCGCCGGCGACGTGATGCTCGGGCGGGGTGTCGACCAGATACTTCCGCACCCCGGTGATCCCACGCTGGCGGAGACGTACGTTCGTGACGCCCGGTCCTACGTCGAGCTGGCGGAGGCCGCGAACGGCCCGATTCCCCGCCCGGTCGACTTTTCCTGGCCCTGGGGCGACACACTGCGGATCCTCGAGCGGGCCGCGCCCGACGCCGTGGTGCTCAACCTGGAGACCAGCATCACGCGGAGCAACGACTTCGCACCGGGCAAAGCGGTCCACTACCGCATGCATCCCGCCAACCTGCCCTGCCTGACCCCCGCCCGTCCCGACGTGTGCGTCCTGGCGAACAACCACGTCCTCGACTTCGGCCGCCGCGGGCTCGCGGAGACCCTCGACGCACTGGCGGGCGCCGGATTCGCCTCAGCGGGGGCAGGACGCGACGCGGAGGGGGCCCGGCGCCCGGCGAGCGTCCCCGTCGAGGGCGGTCGGCGGATCCTGGTCCACTCCTTCGGCATGCCGTCCAGCGGAATCCCGCCGAGCTGGGCCGCCACGGCCGACCGAAGCGGGATCGACTACGTGTCCGAGGCCTCGGACACCGCGGCGGCCGCGGTGGTCGCCCGGATCCGGCAGGTGCAACGACCGGGCGACATCGTCGTCGCCTCGATCCACTGGGGTTCCAACTGGGGCTACACCGTCCCCCGCGACCAGGTCCGCTTCGCGCACGCGCTCGTCGACGGCGGCGTGGACGTGGTCCACGGGCATTCCTCGCACCATCCCCGGCCGCTGGAGCTGTACCGGGGCAGGCTCATCGCCTACGGCTGCGGCGACCTGGTCAACGACTACGAGGGCATCACCGGATACGAGGACTACCGTGACGACCTGCGACTGCTCTACTTCCCCTCGCTCGAGCCCGACACCGGCAGGCTCCGCGAACTGCGCATCGTGCCCCTCCAGAGCCGGCGAATGCGGCTTCAAAGGGCATCGGCGGAAGACTGCCGATGGCTTCAGGAGATCCTGGGCCGACTCGGCCGCGGCTTTGGCTCGCGCGTCGCGTACGACCCGGACGGCACCCTCACCCTCGACGTCGACGGTCCGCCCGTCCACAAGGGCGCCCGGCCGGCATAAGCCCGCAAGGGAGGGCGGCGTACGGCTCACCACCCGACCCAGCGCAACCGCCGCCCGGGCGAACCCGGAGCAGGTGGTGTCGATGCGGTAGCGCAGATGGTCGTGGCGTTCGTCGGAATCGAGTTCCGGGGCGCAACCCCCTCGCCCTGCCGACCAAGATCCGGACCATATGCGGACCGGCCCCCGCGACCTGGCCGAGTCGCGGCCGTTTCCGCTGGTCAGCGGTCACGCGAGGCGTGTACCAGCCTCATCGGCGGCTTCACCCACCTCCCCTCGGTCGGCACCTCCCACCGCTCCCTCCAGCCCACCGACGCCACCGTCGGCTCCATATGGCTCGCCTCCCGCTCCGAAGCCCACGCCACCCGCGTCATGACCGACCTCCGCGCCGCCATCACCGCCTGCCCCCAGGGCGTCAAGACCCTCGGCCTCACCTACGGCAAGGTCGAGAACCTCCCCGCCCCCAAGCTCGGCGCCGGCTCCAACGAGGCCGTCGCCGACCAAATCACCGGCGACATCGGCAAGCAGAAGGTGCCCATGACGTACACGGTGATCCGCAGCGGCGTCGTCGCCGCCTTCTACGGCGTGAACATGCTGGGCCCCAAGCAGGCCACGATCCCGGCGCTGCTGGTCGACGCTCAGCTGAAGCGGATCGCGGACGCGAAGGACTGACGCCACGAGAAGGGGGGCTCCCGGTCAGGAGCCGGTGAAGTGGCCCTCCAGGGCCGGTCCCGTCGTTGCGACGACGACGGCTCCTTCACGGATGTCCTCGGACAGATGCGCCCGGTCCTCTTCCTGGCGGATGGTCACCGGCTGGTCCGACGAGAGGACGGTCGCCCCAAGGCGGTCGACCAGCTCGGCCAGGACGTCGAAGAACTGCCCGGCCGGGTAGCGGCTGACGGAGACGCAGACATCGCTGACGTCCAGCTTGACCTCGTAGCCTTCGGCGGTCCGGATCAACACCCCGTCCCTGAGGTCCTCTCCGGCAGTGCCGATGTACGGCGCCAGGGTGTCCCGTACGAGATCCATGTCGAGAGGCTCCGGCTCGCCGTTCCGATAGCGGAGCACGACCAGCATGCGACTCATGGTTGGGTCCTCACCGGAATCCTTCTGAAACGATCGGGGTGAGGCCTTCCGGTAAAAGCGGACTTTCGCGGGAGATGGCCGAAATCACCGCGATGCAGCCGGACATCACCAAGTGGTTCAACCGGGAAGTCTGGACGGCCGCTCTCAACGACACCAGCTACACCCACTCCTGCGCCGCAGAGACGCATGCCTGACCGCACTGGCGCCCGGAAGACCTGCAAGCGCCCGGGCATCGACCACCGGTGTACTCCATGAACTGATCATGAAAAGCGCGCCGCCCAAGCAGCCTCATGTCACATCGGACACGCCGCAGGGCTCATTCGCTAAGCGCACAGCCACTCATGCCGCCTGAGGCTTGTCCCGCGAAGGTCTTCGGGCGAGTGAGCGACCGACCGGGCTCCGCGCGGTCCGGGCCTGCCGCCGGCAGTACCGTCCGATACTCGGCTCGCCCTTCCGAGCACAGCGCGGCGCCACCGGCGCCGCCGCCGGTCTCCTGGCAGGCCAGTGGAATCCTGCGCGGGCCACTCCCGGCGCCCCGGACCGGCACCAACCGGCCATATGCGCCCAACACCAGGCGCCCGGCGGGTGCCGGCGGGTACGTTCGCCGCCATGACGATCTCTGTGCTCGATCGCCGCCCGACCCCCGGGCCCACCTCCACGCCCCCGCCAGGGCGGCCGTCCACCGGCCCGCCCACCCGGCCCGACAAGAACCCGCCGTTCCCGCCGAGCAACCCGCAGCAGCCCCCGCCCAGGCGCTGAGTCATGCGTGTCGACCGGCTCCCCTTCGACGAGCTCCCTGAGGCGACCCGGCAGGCGATCGCCGCCCGGGTCGGATTGGACTGCCCGCGTGCCGAGGTGGAGAACGGCACCAGCTCGGCACTCGCCTCCCTGTTCTGGCCCTCGGGCTCGGGCACGGAGATGGTGTTCGTCAAGGGGCTGCCGCTCGACCACGACCGGATCGGCGAATTGCAGGCGGAGGCCGCCGTCAATCCCTACCTGCCTGCCAGCGCCCCCCGGTTGCTGTGGCAGGAGGAGGCCGGCGGGTGGCTCCTGCTCGGCTTCGAAGGCGCCAACGCCAGCGCGTGGGCGTGGTTCGGCGACGACAGCGGCCATCTGGAGGCGATCGCCGCGGTCCTGGGCGAGCTGAGCCACACTCCCGCGCCTGAGGAGGTGCGGCTCACGCCATGGGAGCGGTGGGGTGAGTACTGCGACCCTGCCGACGAGATCCTCCTGACCGGGGACCGGCTCGTGCACTCCGACCCGGCCGCCTCCAACTTCATGGTCGAACGCGGTGGGCGGGTATGGATGATCGACTGGGCGTGGGCGATGCGCGGGCCCGCCTGGATCGACACCGCCCTGTGGGGGATGCGGCTCGTCCTGGACGGCAAGCAGACCCCCGAACAGGCCGCCGCCTGGACACGCACCGTCCCCGCGTTCGCCACCGCCCCCCGAGAGGCCGTCGTGATCCTCACCGAGGCAGAAGCGCGGTCCTGGGAAGCCTGGCAGGCCTACGGGATGACCGGGCTTGAGGAGACGATCCGCGCCGCCCGGGCCTGGGCCCGGTACTGGGCCACACCCTGAACCCGAACTCCGGCCGGACGCAAGGCGCCAGGTGAACGGTGAAGTGCGGATGGCCCCGAGGCCGCCTGGTTCAGCCGAAGGACACCACAGCAGCACACCTGTCTGGCGCAGCACCCCTATCGAGGTGCTCGGCCAGCAGCCCGGGGCGCAGCACGGCGGCCGCGGCGCCGTCGGTGCGGCCGTCCCGCGCGCCGCGGGACGGGGCGGGGATGGTGAGCGCCGCCCTGGCGTGGCGCTCAGAATGTCGGCCCCTGCTGGCAGACTCCCCTTCAGGCGCCGCCTGTCAGCGGCGTCGGTCCCGCGTGCGGTAGGAGTTGAGAGCATGAGCGGCAGTCCGGCGGACCTTCACGCGTGGTGCTTCGACCACGGGCGCGCCCATGTCTTCGCCGCAGGCACCACGCCCTGGTGCACCGCGGCGTGGGTGGGGTTGGTCGCGGCCTCCGCCGAGCAGGCCCTGGAGGCCAAGCAGGCCGCATACGGCGACGCGCAGTTCTTCGACCAGCTCACCTCGGACCATCAGCTGGAGGTCATCGAGATCTGCGCGTCCCGGACGGAGAAGCCGGCGGAGCCGGACCTCTGACATGGGCGGCCGTACCCCGCCAGAGCTGTGTGCCTTGCCCATAGGTGCGGGCCGGGCTCCGGGCCGCGACCGGCTCGGAACGGTAGTCCTGTCAGAGTGCCGGCCACGGGTGCTGAGGCGGTGTCCACCGTAGTGCCTCGCGGGCGACGCTCCGGCGAACTCGCGTTCGCCGGGCCTCGGCCCGCTCACGCCAGGTGAAACCTCACTACGCCGTACCCTCGCTCGACGAGACCATCTCCAGCTGGCGCATGCCCCTCGCGCACCTTCCCGGTGACGACCACGGCTTCTGAGCCCTGTCACTCTGCGGGGAAGGCGAACCCGCTGGTGATCTCGTCGACAAGACGGTGCAGCGGGGCGACGAGGTCGGGGTGTCTGAACGCCCTTAACCTTGGTTACCCCTACGGACGCTGGAGGTGGCCTTGAGGCCGCAGGATGTCCTATTGATCCGAAACGCTTTGAGTTCAGGCTCGTTGATGGTGTGTGAGTGATCTGGTGGGGGATGCGCGGGCCTGGTCGCCGGACGCGCAGGAGGCCGTGCGGTTGCTGGCGGTGTCCGCGCCGGTGGAGGGCCGGGACCGGGGAGAGGTCGCCGCCCTGTTCAAGGTGTCGGTCAAGGCCGTGGACAACTGGTGGGCGAAGTGGCAGGTGGGCGGCCGGGACGCACTGCTGTCGCGCCCGCGAGGTCGTCGTGTGGGCGAGCATCAGGTTCTCTCCGAGGCCGAGCAGGCCGCCGTCCGGCAGGCCGTCCTCGCTCACATCCCCTCCGACCTGGGGCTTTCGGGTCAGCTGTGGACGCGGAGGCAGATAGGCGAGCTGATCTTCAAGCTGTACCGGGTCCGGTTCACCGAGCCCGGGGTGGGCAAGTACCTCAAACGCTGGGGTCTGACCTTCCAGCGGCCGGACAAGCGGGCTGTCGAGCAGGATCCGGAGGCTGTCCGCGTCTGGCGCGAGGAGACCTGGCCGGCGATCCGGGCCAGGGCGAAGGCGGAAGGCGCCGAAGTCCTCTTCGGCGACCAGGTCGGGATCCGCTCGGACCAGGTCACCGGCCGCACCTGGGGCGAACAGGGACAAACTCCGGTCGTCCGCCGCACCGGGAACCGGTTCTCCGTGAACGCGATGTCCGCGATCAGCACGAAGGGCCGGACGCACTTCATGGTCTTCACCGACACCTTCGACGCACAGGTCATGTGCCGCTTCCTCGCCCGGCTCGTCGGTCACTTCGACCGGAAGGTGCACCTGATCGTGGACCGGCACCCCCTGTGGCTTGCCCGCAACACCCTGCCACGGAAACCCACGAACACACGTCCAGGCTTCTCGGCATGTGCGTGACACTTTCGGGCCGCCGTCGTTGAGTTCCGCAAGCACGAGGGGGTGCGGAGATGAGCCGTACGGTTCTCGAACGTTTCCCGGCCGGCGGCCCGCGGGGCAGCTGGCCGGCGGAGGAATTCGCCGGAGCGCGGCGGGACGAGGGAGTACCGGCCCGGGTCGTGATGGACCTGGAGTCGGACGCCTTCCTGGTGATCGTCGAGCAACGCACGACGGAGCGGCTACGGGAGGAGTGAGGCGGCCCAAGGCCTGTCGTCGAACTCCCGTCGTCGCCCGAAGGGCGGCCCCGCGGCGTCCGGAGCGTGCGTGCTCTCGGCGTGCCGGCGGAAGCCCGGACGCACTCGGGCCTTTCGCCCGGTGCGGCGAGAGTGCGTGCCAGGCGTCGTGGGGAAGGCGGGAGTTCGACGACAGGTTCTAGGAGGGCGGGTCTCCCCCGTCCCTAGGAGGGCGGGTCTCCCCCGTCCTCCGCGCGCGCCGCCGCTGCCGCGCCGAGGAGGCCGGCGTCCGTGCCCGTGACGGCCGGGACGACCGTCAGGTCCCGGACGAAGGAGAGCGTGGCGTAGGTGGCGAGGGCGCTCCGGAGCGGGGCGAAGAGGACTTCGCCCGCGCCCGCGACCCCGCCGCCGACCACCGCGATGTCGATCTCGACGAGCGCCGCCGTGGCGGCGATGCCCGCCGCCAGGGCCTGCGCCGCGCGTGCGAAGCTGGCGAGGGCGACGGGGTCGCCGGCGTGCGCGGCGGCGGCCACGGCCGCGGCGGAGACGTCGCCGTCGGGTCCCGGCCGCCAGCCGGCGTCGAGGGCGCGGCGGGCCAGGTGCGGGCCGCTGGCGACGCGTTCGACGCAGCCGCGTCCGCCGCAGGCGCAGGGGTCTCCGTCCATGTCCACCACGATGTGGCCGATGTGACCGGCGTTGCCGGTGGGGCCTGGGTGAACCCGGCCGGCGAGGACCAGACCGCCGCCGACGCCCGTGGAGACCACCAGGCACAGGGCGTTGTCATGGCCCCGGGCCGCCCCGAGCCAGTGTTCGGCGGCCGTCATGGCGACGCCGTCACCGACCAGCGTGACCGGTCGCCCGCCCGTCGCCCGGTGGACCCGCTCGACCAGCGGGAAGTCGCGCCAGCCGGGCACGTTGACCGGGCTGACGGTTCCCCGGTGCACGTCGACGGGGCCCGCGCTGCCGATACCGACGGCCCCGGCGGAGGCCCACAGGGGCGATCCGGAGAGTTCGCCCAGTACGGCCTCCACCGCTCGCATCACCGTCTCGCCGTCCCCACGCGCGGGCGTGGGCCGTCGCGCACGGAGCCGGATGCCGCCCCCGGCGTCGACCAGCGCTCCGGCGATCTTGGTGCCACCGATGTCGAGGGCGACGACGAGGCCGTCGTGGGAAGCGGGGCCGTCGACGGGAGCGAGACCGCCGTCGAGAGCGAGGCCGTCGGAAGGGAATCGGCGCTCGGCCGGGACCGTCGCGGAATCGGTCTGCATGGGCGCGGGGTTCTCCAGTCGGCGGCGGTCGGACCCGGGGGATGTCCGTCTCGCGGGGCGGTTTCCCGTACAGTCTCCCCCGCCGTGACAACGTTGTCCACACTCTATGCTTCGGCCAGTGACACGATCGGACCGCGCCTTGCAGGCGATGCCCGATCCCGCCCCACGACGAAGGAACCGCGCACCGTGGCCGATATCGCCCGCCACTCCGAGCACCGCTACGGCAACCGGCCCACGATGAAGGACGTCGCCGCGCGCGCGGGTGTCGGCCTGAAGACGGTGTCCCGGGTCGTGAACGGCGAGCCGGGGGTCACCCCGGACACCGAGCGCCGGGTCCGGGAGGCCATCGATATCCTCGGCTTCCGCCGCAACGACAGCGCGCGGGTGCTGCGCAAGGGCCGGACCGCGACCGTCGGTCTCGTCCTGGAGGATCTCGCCGACCCGTTCTACGGGCCGCTCAGCCGGGCGGTCGAGGAGGTCGCGCGGGCGCACGGGTCGCTGCTCATCAACGGGTCCAGCGCCGAGGACCCGCACCGGGAGCAGGAGTTGGCGCTCGCCCTGTGCGCGCGCCGGGTCGACGGCCTGATCGTCATCCCCGCCGGTGACGACCACCGCTATCTGGAGCCTGAGATCAGGGCGGGTGTCGCCACCGTCTTCGTCGACCGTCCGGCGGGGCTGATCGAGGCCGACGCCGTCCTCTCGGACAGCTTCGGCGGGGCGCGCGACGGCGTGGCGCATCTGATCGCCCACGGACACCGGCGGATCGGCTTCATCGGCGACCGCCCCCGCATCCACACCTCGGCCGAGCGGCTGCGCGGCTACCGCGCGGCCATGGAGGACGCGGGCCTCCCCGTCCGGGAGGACCGGATCGCGCTGGGGTCCACGGATCCGGAGCGGGTGAGCACGGCGGTACGGGAGTTGCTGGCGGCGCCGGAGCCCGTGACGGCCCTGTTCGCGGGGAACAACCGGGTCACCGTCACGGTGGTCCGCGCACTCGCCGGGCACGACCGGCCGGTCGCCCTGGTCGGCTTCGACGACATCGAACTGGCCGACCTGCTCGGTGTCACGGTCGTCGCGCAGGACCCCGCCTCGCTCGGCCGAACGGCGGCGGAGCGCCTGTTCCGGCGGCTCGACGGGGTCGACGAGGCGCCGGAGCGGGTGGTCCTCGGCACGACGCTCCTCGCCCGGGGCTCGGGCGAGATCACGCCGCACTGACCGTCACGGAGCACTGCCGTGCCGACGACCGCTGAACGGCACTGCTGAGAACCGCACGCCGGACGGGCGCTCAGCAGACCCGCAGTCCCTCCACCGGGCCGCCGCCCGCGCCTCCCGACAGGTGCAGGACGCTGAGGTAGACGTTGGTGTTGCCGCTGTCGTCGTCCGTCCTGGCGAACCAGCGGCTGGTGCGTCCGCCGTACGTCTCGCTCCGGTCCAGGTCGACCTGGCAGAAGAAGACGTGCGGGCCGGATCCCACCGTTCCCATCTCCCCGCCGTCGTAGCGGGTGCTCGTGGCGCTCCGTACGACCTGGCAGGTGGCGGAGGAGCCGGCCGGCGCGCAGCCCGTGGCGGGCGGCGGCGCCCCGTTGGTGGGCGCGGCCGTGTCACCGCCCCCGGACGAGCCGCCCGTGGTGGGCGTGCGGGTGCCGGGCGAGCGCGGTGCGGTCGTACCGCCGCCTCGTCCGTCGGAGCCGGCCACGGTTCCGGTGCCGGGGCCGCGCGACTCCGTGCCCCCGGAGTCCGGGTCCGATGCCGGGTCCGTACGGTCGGGGTCGGGGCGGTCGGTGCCGTCGGCCGAGTTGGACGGGCCGGGCCCCGAGGGGTCCCCGGCGGAGGGCGGGGCGGTGCCGCTCGACCGACCCGGCGACGGTACGCCGCTGGTCCCCGGGTCCAGTACGCGGCCCTGGTCGCCCCCGGCGGCGCCCCGGCCGCCGTCGCCCGGCGTCCCGTCCGAGGCCTGGACCCCGGAGTCCCTCTCCATGAGGGCGTACGTGAGCCCGCCTCCGGCCAGCAGGACGGCGGCCACGGAGGCCGCGACCAGCACGTTCCCCCGGCGGGGATTCGTGCCCGCGCGGCGGGCGGCCCGCGTCCCGGCACGGCCGGCCGAGCCCGCGTCGAGGTGCACGGGCGGTGGTACGGGGAGGGCCGGGCCGAAGGCCCCGGTGGGCGGCGCGACGGCCGGCGCCGGAGACGCGGTCGGGCCGGCGTCGGGCACGGCGGACGGGTTCGGCTCCACGGAACTCCCGTAGGGGCTGGGCGCCGCGGCACCCCCGTAGGGGATCTGCTCCACGGAACCCCCGTAGGGGTTCGCCTCCACGGAGCCCCCGTAGGGGTTCGGCCCTGCGGAACCCCCGTACGGGTTCGGCGCGGATGCCTCCACGGCCTGCGCGCCCGCGTCCTTCACGCCCACGTCCCGCGCCCCCGCAAGGGGCGTCTGCACACCCGGCGCCTCCGAAACGGGCGCCTCCGAATTGGGCGCCCCCACCGCCCCCACCGCGTGCGCATCCGGAGCCGTCTCCCCCACCGCGCCCAGCAGCCGCGCCGCCTCGCGGGCCGTCGGCCGGGCGGCCGGGTCCTTGTCCAGGAGGCGGAGCAGGACCGGGGCGAGCGGTCCCGCGCGGCGGGGTTCCGGGAGGGGTTCGGTGACGATGGCCGCGAGCGTCGACCAGGTCGACGTACGGCGGAAGGGCGAGCCGCCCTCGACGGCCGCGTACAGGGTCGCGCCCAGCGCCCACACGTCGGAGGCGGGGCCCGGGTCCTGGCCCCTGGCGCGCTCGGGGGCGAGGTAGTCGAGGGAGCCGACGATCTCGCCGCTGCGGGTCAGATGGGTCGCGGAGCCGTCGCCCGGGTCCTCCATCGTGGCGATGCCGAAGTCGGTGAGGACGATCCGGCCGGAGGAGTCGAGCAGGATGTTGCCCGGCTTCACGTCCCGGTGCAGCACGCCCACGTCGTGCGCGGCGGCGAGTGCTTCGAGGACGTGGGCGCCGATCCGGGCCGCCTCGGCCGGTTCGAGGGTGCCCCGGGTGCCGAGGACGTCGTCGAGGGAGGGCCCGTCGACGAGTTCCATGACGATGACGGGCCGGCCCTGGTGTTCGGTGACGTCGTGGACGGCGACGACTCCGGGGTGGCGGACGCGGGCGGCGGCGCGCGCCTCGCGGGTCATCCGCAGGCGCAGATCGGCCAGTTCGGGTGCGCCCGCGTCCGTGTAGGTGCGGAGTTCCTTGACGGCGACCTCACGGCCGAGGACCTCGTCGACGGCCTGCCAGACGACCCCCATGCCGCCGCGCCCGAGCTGGCGCACCACTCTGTAGCGGCCCGCGAGCCGTTCGTTCTCCCCCGATGACACCGATGCCCCGTTCCCTGTCGAGCACATGCGCGCACAGCGCGTGAACTCATACAGGGTACGGGGCAGTTGGCTGGTTCGAGACCGTGGTCCGATCAGCTCGGGACGGCTTTCGCGGGCTACTCGGCGGAGGCGGTGAGGTCGCCGCGGCGCGGGGCGGCGAAGCGGTCGAGCGCGGCGCGGTCCATGCCGGTGAGCGCGTCGACCTCGGCGGTGTCGAGGGCGCCGCAGTCGATGCCGCGCAGCAGGTAGGAGCTGAGGGCCTTGGCGGTGGCGGGCTCGTCCATGACGTCGCCGCCGGCGTGGTTGGCGTAGGCGGAGAGGCGCTTGGCGGCGGCCTCGAAGCCCTCGCGGTAGAAGGCGAAGACGGCGGCGTAGCGGGTGGGGATGTGGCCGGGGTGCATGTCCCAGCCCTGGTAGTAGGCGCGGGCGAGGGCGCGGCGGGTGAGGCCGTAGTGCAGGCGCCAGGCCTCGTGGACGTGCTCGGTGGTGCCGACGGGGAGGACGTTGGTGGAGCCGTCGGAGACGCGGACGCCGGTGCCCGCGGCCGCGACCTGCATGATCGCCTTGGCGTGGTCGGCGGCGGGGTGGTCGCTGGCCTGGTAGGCGGCGGAGACGCCGAGGCAGGCGCTGTAGTCGAAGGTGCCGTAGTGCAGACCGGTGGCGCGGCCCTCGGCGGCGCCGATCATGCGGGCGACGGCGGCGGTGCCGTCGGTGGCGAGGATGGACTGGCTGGTCTCGATCTGGATCTCGAAGCCGAGGCGGCCGGCGTCGAGACCGTGGGCCTTCTCGAAGGCCTCCAGGAGGCGGACGAAGGCGGAGACCTGCTCGGGGTAGGTGACCTTGGGGAGGGTGAGGACGAGCCCGTCGGGGAGGCCGCCGTTCTCCAGGAGGCCGGTGAGGAAGACATCGGTGGTGCGGATGCCCCGGTCGCGTACGGCGGACTCCATGCACTTCATCCGGATGCCCATGTAGGGGGCGGCCGTGCCGTTCCGGTACGCCTCCGAGATCAGCCGGGCGGCGCGGGCGGCGTCCTGGTCCTCGTCGGCGCCCGCGTAGCCGTCCTCGAAGTCGACCCGCAGGTCCTCGATGGGCTCGCGCTCCAGCTTGGCCCGGACGCGGCGGTAGACGTCCTCGGCGAGGTCGTCGGTCAGGCCGAGGACGGCGGCGAAGGAGGCGGCGTCGGGGGCGTGCTCGTCGAGGGCGGCGAGGGCCTGATCGCCCCAGGAGCGGATGGTTCCGGCGTCGAAGACGTTGCCCGGTACGTAGACGGTGTGGACGGGCTGGCGGGTGCCGGGGTCCCCCGGGTAACGCCGGTCCAGCTCTGCGTCCACCGCTGCGAGGGAGTCACTGATGCCCTCGCTGACCGCGCCCGCGAGGCTCGTCGACACCTTCTCCTGCTGACCCATCCCACATCCTCCTGTTTTCCGCTGCACGGAATCAACAATCCGCATAGCGAAGTTAGTAGGCCGTCGGGACCTGAGTCAATGGTTGTCCGAAACGACCGGGGGCCGCACGGCGAGTGAACACCGTACGGCCCCCGGGCCCGACAGAACCGCAGGTCAGCCCTTGCGGGTCTTGACCTCTTCGGTCAGCTGCGGGACGACGTCGAACAGGTCGCCCACGACGCCGTAGTCGACGAGGTCGAAGATCGGCGCCTCGGCGTCCTTGTTGATCGCGACGATCGTCTTCGAGGTCTGCATGCCCGCGCGGTGCTGGATCGCGCCGGAGATGCCGGAGGCGATGTACAGCTGCGGCGAGACCGACTTGCCGGTCTGGCCGACCTGGTTGGAGTGCGGGTACCAGCCGGCGTCGACCGCGGCGCGCGAGGCGCCGACGGCGGCACCGAGCGAGTCGGCGAGCGCCTCGATGATCGTGAAGTTCTCGGCACCGTTGACGCCACGGCCGCCGGAGACCACGATCGCGGCCTCGGTCAGCTCCGGGCGGCCGGTCGACTCGCGCGCGGTGCGGCCGACGACCTTGGTGCCGTGCGCCTGCTCCGAGAAGGAGACGGACAGGGCCTCGACGGCGCCGGCGGCCGGGGCTGCCTCGACGGGGGCCGAGTTCGGCTTGACCGTGATGACCGGGGTGCCCTTGGAGACACGGGACTTGGTGGTGAAGGAGGCGGCGAACGCGGACTGCGTCGCGACCGGGCCCTCGTCACCGGCCTCCAGGTCCACGGCGTCGGTGATGATGCCGGAGCCGATGCGGACCGCGAGGCGGGCCGCGATCTCCTTGCCCTCGGCGGAGGACGGGACGAGCACGGCGGCCGGGGAGACGGCCTCGTAGGCGGCCTGGAGGGCCTCGACCTTCGGGACGACGAGGTACTCGGTGAACTCGGGGGCGTCGGCCGTCAGGACCTTCACCGCGCCGTGCTCGGCGAGCGCGGCGGCGGTGTCGGCGGCGCCGTTGCCCAGGGCGACGGCGACCGGGTCGCCGAGGCGGCGGGCGAGGGTCAGCAGCTCCAGGGTGGGCTTGCGGACGGCTCCGTCGACGTGGTCGACGTAGACGAGAATCTCAGCCATGGGACTTCAATCTCCTGCGAACGGGAAGGGGGCGGTCTGATGGCTCTGCGCGAGCCCGCCGGTCCCGGGGCCGCGCCCCGGGGAATCGGCTAGATGAACTTCTGGCTCGCGAGGAACTCGGCCAGCTGCTTGCCGCCCTCGCCCTCGTCCTTGACGATCGTGCCGGCGGTGCGCGCCGGACGCTCGGCGGCGGAGTCGACCGCCGTCCAGGAGCCCTCCAGGCCCACTTCCTCGGCCTCGATGCCCAGGTCGGAGAGGTCCAGGGACTCCACCGGCTTCTTCTTGGCGGCCATGATGCCCTTGAAGGAGGGGTAGCGCGCCTCGCCCGACTGGTCGGTCACGGACACGACGGCCGGGAGGGAGGCCTCCAGCTGCTCGGAGGCGGTGTCGCCGTCACGGCGGCCGGTGACAGTGCCGTTGGGGCCACCCTCGATCTTGACCTCGGAGAGCAGCGTGACCTGCGGGACGCCCAGGCGCTCGGCCAGGATCGCCGGGAGGACACCCATGGTGCCGTCGGTGGAGGCCATGCCGGCGATGACGACGTCGTAGCCGGTCTTCTCGATCGCCTTGGCGAGCACCAGCGAGGTGCCCATCACGTCGGTGCCGTGCAGGTCGTCGTCCTCGACGTGGACCGCCTTGTCGGCGCCCATGGAGAGCGCCTTTCGCAGCGCGTCCTTGGCGTCCTCGGGGCCGACCGTGAGCACGGTGACCTCGGCGTCGTCGGCCTCTTCGGCGATCTGCAGGGCCTGCTCGACCGCGTACTCGTCGAGCTCCGACAGCAGGCCGTCGACGTCGTCGCGGTCGACGGTCAGGTCATCGGCGAAGTGCCGGTCGCCGGTGGCGTCGGGCACGTACTTCACACAGACAACGATCCTCAAGCTCACGCCGGCTCTCCTACTGCATCGTCATAACTGGGCTGCCTTGTTGCTCGCAGCATAGGCGCCTGAAGGGCGGGTTTCCGGTCGGGGCGCCGGACGCCCCGACCGAAATATTACTCGCCAGTACACCCAGTTTGTTACCAGTGAGCAAGCGCTCAGGCATGTGATCTGGCCCATGCGCGGAGAGTGGCGCGCGGGGGAACTCTCAGTCGCGCAGCGCGTTGAAGCGGCCGTGGTGGTACAGGAGCGGCCGGCCCGCCCCGTCCGGGTCCCCGGCGACCGCCTGGGCGATGACGATCCGGTGGTCCCCCGCGGGCACCCGGGCGACCACGCGGCACACCAGCCAGGCCAGCACGCCGTCGAGCACGGGCACGCCCTCGGGGCCCACGCTCCAGCGGGTCCCCTCGCCGAACCGGTCGGCACCGCTGCGCGCGAAGGTGGCGGCCAGGTCCTCCTGGTGCTCGCCGAGTATGTGCACGCCGATGTGCTCGGCCTCGGCGATGACGGGCCAGCTCGAGGAGGAGGTGCCCACCCCGAAGGAGATGAGCGGGGGTTCGGCGGCGACGGAGTTGAGCGAGGTCGCGGTGAAGCCGACGGGGTGCTCGCCGTGCGCGGTGACGACCGCGACACCGGCCGCGTGGCGGCGGAAGACGGAGCGGAGCAGATCCGGGGAGGCCTGGCGGGGTGCGCCGATCGTGGGAACCGTACGGGGTCGGAGGTCCGGCGTAACCGTCATGGAGTTGTCCTTCTGCGGGGGCGGCATGGGAGAGGTCCTGGGGTCGTCAGACGCCCGGACAGCGCGCGCTCGCGTTGCGGGCCAGGTCCACATGGGTCCGGCCGTAGAGAAGGAGTTCTGGGGGCACTCCGTCAGGGTGACGATCGTTGCCGCGTGCAGTCAAGTGCGTACCGGGATGTGGGAGAAGTGTCACGAGGTCAGACCGCACGCCCCAGGGCGGCGATGACGTCCGCCGTGCGCGGCTGCCCGGCGGCCCGGCGGACGACGCGGCCCGCGCGGTCGAGGACGAGCACCGTGGGGGTCCGCCCGATGCCCAGTGCGCGTACGAGATCGAGCCGTTCCTCGGCGTCGATCTCCACATGGCCCACGCCCGGCACCATCGCGGCGACCTCGACGAGGGTACGGCGGGTGGCGCGGCAGGGCTGACAGAAGGCGGTGGAGAACTGCACGAGGGTGGCTCGCTCCCCCAGCGGGGCCCCGAGCACCTCGGATCCGAGGACTTCGGTCACTCGTGTCACCTACCTTCGCCGCGTTCTCTTCGGGTTCCGTCCGGCCGGTCGCTCCGGCCCCGTCGTCAGGTGCAGCGTCGCACGGCAGCGTTCGATTCCCGCCACGGCCACCGCGAGTGACGAGAATCTCCCTGCACGAAGCCGCCTGGACTGGTCACGGCGGCCCACATGGGGCACGATCTGCCCAAAGCCGAAAACCTACGGCCGCGTAACTTCCGCCGGGAGAGCCCTCCCCAGGCACAGAAGAAGGGTTCCTCTCAGATGGCAGAACTCGTGTATCGGCCGGTCATCGGCGCCGCGTTGACCTTGTTCAAGGCGCTCGACCTGAAGATCGACACGCAGGGTTCGGAGCACATCCCGCGCACCGGCGGCGCGGTGCTCGTGAGCAACCACATCAGCTATCTGGACTTCATCTTCACGGGCCTGGCCGCGCTCCCGCAGAAGCGCCTGGTGCGCTTCATGGCGAAGGACTCGGTCTTCCGGCACAAGGTCTCGGGACCGCTCATGCGCGGCATGAAGCACATCCCGGTGGACCGCTCGGCCGGCGAGCACGCCTACAAGCACGCGCTCGAGTCGCTCCGGGCCGGCGAGATCATCGGCGTCTTCCCCGAGGCGACCATCTCCCAGTCGTTCACCCTCAAGGGCTTCAAGACGGGTGCCGCGCGCCTCGCGCAGGAGGCGGGCGTCCCGCTGATCCCGATGGCGCTCTGGGGCACGCAGCGCATCTGGACCAAGGGCCGGCCGCGCAACTTCAAGCGCAGCCACATCCCGGTGACGATCCGCGTCGGCGAGCCCGTGGAGGCCCCCGCCGACCAGTACGCGGGCGCCATCACGCGGCGGCTGCGCGAGCGCTGCCAGGAGCTCCTGGAGGCCGCGCAGCGCGCCTACCCGGTGCGCCCCAAGGACGCGGGTGACACGTGGTGGGTGCCCGCGCACCTCGGGGGTACGGCTCCGACGCCGGCCCAGGTCAAGGAAGCCGGCTGACGGCAGCGCGCGGGCGCGCACACCACCGTTCGAACGAAGAACCGTTACTGCGGGTCCCTGCGCCCCGCAGGGCACCCCCGGAGCCCCGGCGGGCGCACCCGGCGACCGGAGCCGCTACCCCGGGTCCCGCACGGTGATCCGGGCCCCCGGGCTCACCTTCTCCAGGGAAGCGGCCAGCTCGGCCCCCGCGGCGACCAGCTCCGCCGGCGTCATCGGGGCGAGCGCCTCCAGCAGGAAGACGGCGTCGGTCGTGTCGTCGTCGATCCGGGTGCGCGGGCCCTGGCGCCAGTTCCAGCGGCGGCAGGTGACGCCCTCCTCGTCGCACCAGACGATCTCCCCCGGCTCCGGGTGCTCCACCGTCTCCACCCCGCCGGCCGTGGTGACGAAGGGCTCGTCGCCGACGGCCCTGAGCAGGCGCATCGCGCCCCGGATCCGGCCCAGGTCCTCGCCGCCGACCGGGGTCAGATGCGCGACGCTGATCGCGTTGTAGGCGTCGACGAGGCGGTTGATACGGGGCAGTCCGCCGTCCGCCAGCGCGCGCTTGGCCAGCGCTTCCGCCGAGTTGCGGGTACGGGAGGGCTTGGCGCCGAACGCGCTGTACGCGGCGCGCCAGGCGGCGATGTGCGGGTCCTGGTCCGGGGTGCGGCCGTCGAGCCGCTCGGCGAGCCGTCGCGCGGCCTCGTCGAGGAGGGCCGAGCTGGTCTCGTCACTGGGGCCGTTGACCAGCCCGTGGGCCTCGATCACCAGTGAGGTGAAGCCGGGGACGAGGGTGCGCACCTCGTCGGAGACAGTGAGCGTGAGAGTCATGATCCGCCGTTCGCCGGGGTCCGGGGCCGGAGAGCTCCGTGGGGAGCGTCCGCCAGGGGTACGGCCGGTCGGGTGCCGCGCGCAGCGTGTCCGGAACGGCCGGTGAGGTCCAGTGTAGGGCACTGGATAGTGCACTTCAGTGAACTGCGACTCATGGTCCCGCCCGCCGGCGAGGGGAGCACGCGGAAACGGCCGGACGGAAGTCGATGACTTCCGTCCGGCCGTACGTCCGTGCACCGCTTCACCCGGTGGTGCTCAGCGGGCCAGCTCTTCCTTCAGGGCCTGGAGGAAGGCGTCCACGTCGTCCTCCGTGGTGTCGAAGGCGCACATCCAGCGGACGTCGCCGGCCGTCTCGTCCCAGAAGTAGAAGCGGAAGCGCTCCTGGAGCCGCCGGGTCACGTCGTGCGGGAGGCGGGCGAAGACCGCGTTGGCCTGCACCGGGTAGAGGATCTCCACCCCGTCGACCTCGCGCACCCCGGCCGCGAGGCGCTGGGCCATCGCGTTGGCGTGGCGGGCGTTGCGCAGCCACAGGTCCTTCGCGAGGAGGGCCTCCAGCTGCACCGACACGAAGCGCATCTTCGACGCGAGCTGCATGGACAGCTTGCGCAGGTGCTTCATGTGGCTGACCGCGTCCGGGTTGAGGACGACGATCGCCTCACCGAAGAGCATGCCGTTCTTGGTGCCGCCGTACGAGATGACGTCGACGCCCACCGCGTTGGTGAACGCGCGCATCGGCACGTCGAGCGAGGCGGCGGCGTTGGCTATCCGGGCCCCGTCGAGGTGGACCTTCATCCCCTTGGCGTGGGAGTGCTCGACGATCGCGCGGATCTCGTCCACCGTGTAGACGGTGCCCAGCTCGGTGTTCTGGGTGATCGAGACGACCTGCGGCATCGCCCGGTGCTCGTCCTCCCAGCCCCAGGCCTGCCGGTCGATCAGCTCGGGGGTGAGCTTGCCGTCCGGGGTCGGCACGGTGAGCAGCTTGAGGCCGCCCATCCGCTCCGGGGCACCGCCCTCGTCCACGTTGATGTGGGCGGACTCGGCGCAGATCACGGCGCCCCAGCGGTCGGTGAGCGCCTGGAGGGCGGTCACGTTCGCTCCGGTGCCGTTGAAGACCGGGAAGGCTTCGGCGGTGGGGCCGAAGTGGCTGTGCATGATCCGCTGGAGGTGCTCGGTGTACTGGTCCTCGCCGTAGGCGACCTGGTGGCCGTCGTTGGCGAGGGCCAGCGCCGCGAGGATCTCGGGGTGGGCGCCGGCGTAGTTGTCGCTGGCGAATCCCCGGACCGACGGGTCGTGGTGACGACGTGCGTCGGTCCGGGGGCCGAGGGCCGGGGTCACGGCTTGGGGGTCAGCCACAGACGCTGTCCATTCACTTCCTGGGCGGGCTTGTCCCAGAGCCCGGCGATCTCGTCGGCCAGGTCCTTCACGTCGGTGAAGCCCGCGAACTTCGCGCTGGGGCGTTCGGCGCGCATGGCGTCGTGCACCAGTGCCTTGATCACCAGGATGGCAGCCGCCGCCTGCGGGCCGTCGTCGCCCCCCAGCTTGCGGAACGAGTCCGCCATGGCGAGGGTCCAGGCCTCGGCGGCGGCCTTGCCCGCGTTGTACGCGGCGTTGTTGGCCAGCGGCTTGTGCGCGCCGACCTGGCTGACCAGGGCGTAGCGCCCGCGTCCGCCGGCCCGCAGCAGTCCGTCGTGGAAGGCGAGCGAGGTGTGCTGGACGGTGCGGATGAGGAGCTTCTCCAGGAAGCCCCAGTCCGCGAGGTCCGTCTCGGTGAAGGAGGCGCTGCCGCGCCAGCCGCCGACGAGGTGGACCAGGCCGTCGATCCGGCCGAACTCCTTCTCGGTCTTGGCGGCCCAGTCGCGCGTGGCGTCCAGGTCGAGGAGGTCGACGGTGTCGCCGACGACCTTGGCTCCACCGTGCGCGTAGCGGGCGGCGTCGACGGCCTCCGCGAGGCGCGCCGGGTCCGCGTCGGACGCGACCACCGTGGCGCCCGCCTCGGCGAGCCGCAGCAGGGCCGCGCGGCCCGCGGGGCCGGCCGCTCCGGCGACCGCGATGACGGCCCCGTCGAGCGGCCCGCCGTTTCCGTTGGCGTTCATGGGCGACGCCTCCTCCGTGTCCTCGGTTCGCGCGCTCACGCGGCGGCCCGCTCGGTCCGCGAGACGTCGGCGGCGGTGATCCCCTTCGTATCGGCGATCACGCCCTTCAGCTTCTTGGCGAGGGCCTCAAAGAACATGCTGAGCGGAAACTCGTCCGGAAGCACGTCGTCGACGAGCTTGCGGGGCGGGAGGGACAGGTCGAGGGCGTCGGGACCCTTGGCCCACTTCGATCCCGGGTGCGGGGCGAGGTAGGTGGAGACCAGTTCGTACGCCTTGAACCAGTGGACCAGCTTCGGACGGTCGATGCCGTCGCGGTACAGGGTCTCGATCTCGGCGCAGAGCTGGTTGGTGACCTCGGGGGCCCGCTGCCAGTCGATCTTGAGCGTGTTGTCCGTCCAGCGCACCACGTCGTTCTTGTGGAGGTACGCGAAGAGGAGCTGGCCGCCGAGACCGTCGTAGTTGCGGTTGCGGTCGCCGGAGAGCGGGAAGCGGAACATCCGGTCGAAGAGGACCGCGTACTGCACGTCACGGCCGTGCGCGTTGCCCTCGGCCTCCAGCTTCACGGCCTCCTTGAAGGCGGTGAGGTCGCAGCGGAGCTCTTCGAGCCCGTACATCCAGAACGGCTGGCGCTGCTTGATCATGAAGGGGTCGAAGGGCAGGTCGCCGTGGCTGTGGGTGCGGTCGTGGACCATGTCCCAGAGCACGAAGGCCTGCTCGCAGCGGGTCTGGTCGCCGATCATGGCGGCGATGTCCTCAGGCAGCTCGATGCCCAGGGTGTCGACTGCGGCCTCGGTGACCTTGCGGAAGCGCGCGGCCTCGCGGTCGCAGAAGATGCCGCCCCAGGTGAAGCGCTCGGGGGCCTCGCGCACGGCGATGGTCTCCGGGAAGAGGACGGCCGAGTTGGTGTCGTACCCGGCGGTGAAGTCCTCGAACGTGATGCCGCAGAAGAGCGGGTTGTCGTAGCGGGTGCGCTCCAGCTCGGAGAGCCACTCCGGCCACACCATGCGGAGCACGACGGCCTCGAGGTTGCGGTCCGGGTTGCCGTTCTGCGTGTACATCGGGAACAGCACGAGGTGCTGGAGCCCGTCCACGCGGTCGGCGGCCGGCTGGAAGGCCAGCAGCGAGTCCAGGAAGTCCGGGACGGCGAAGCCGCCCCCGCCCCAGGCGCGCAGGTCGGAGACGAGGGCCTGGTGGTAGGCGCCGTCGTGCGGGACGAGCGGGGAGAGCTGCTCGACCGCGGCGATGACGCGGTCGAGGGTCAGCTCGGTCAGGGCGCGGGCGGGCGCGCCCTCGCGCTCGAAGTCGATGGAGCCGTCCGCGCTCTGCCAGACGCGGATCTCCTCCACGGCATTCTTGAGCTCGGGCCAGGCGGGGTGGTCGATCACCCGGGCGTCGGTGGATATCCCCCCACCGGTCACGTCCTGCACAAGAATTTCCGTCATGCCTCTTCCTCCACAGGAGAACCTCGCGTCAAGACACCGTAACCATCGACGGTTCTTCACCACAAGGGGAGGCAAGAGAAATTATCCTGCGTGACCCCCCTGTCGACAGAAGTTTTTCCTGTCGGTCAGGGTTGAAGCCACCCTTCCGCCATGCGGCCCGGCCCTGGCAGCGGCCCGGAGTCAGCCCAGTGTCTTGACCAGGAGCTCGAACTCCAGGTCGCCGCGCTGGGGCAGCCCGAAGCGCTCGTCGCCGTACGGGAAGGGGGTCATCCGCCCGGTACGCCGGTAGCCGCGCCGCTCGTACCAGGCGACGAGCTCCTCGCGTACGGAGATCACCGTCATGTGCATCTCGCTCACGTCCCAGGCCTCGCGCACCCGGCGCTCGGCCTCCGCGATGATCAGCTTGCCGAGACCGGCGCCCTGGAGTTCGGGACGGACGGCGAACATGCCGAAGTACGCGGCCTCACCCCGGTGCTCCAGCTGGCAGCAGGCGACGAGCTCACCGTCGCGCTCGACGACCAGGAGGCGGCTGCCGGGCGCGGTGATCACGGCCGCCACCCCCTCGGGGTCGGTGCGCTGGCCCTGGAGGATGTCCGCCTCCGTGGTCCAGCCGCCCCGGCTGGCGTCGCCCCGGTAGGCCGACTCGACGAGCGGGACGAGGGCCGGGACATCGTCCAGGACCGCCTCGCGGTAGCTGATACGGCCGGTCTCGTGCGACGTGGCGGTGTCCATGTGAACGGGGGCTCCCCTCGGGCGCTGGCGATCGTCGTGCGCGATCGTGCCGAGCCTAACGCGAGCCGTTCACTCCCCTTCGTACGCCTGTGCGCGCCTGTGCGCCCGCGTGTGCCCGTCCGGTGGCGGGCATGCCTCCCTGGAGGTGACGGCGTCGAGGGGGAGGTGTGCCGTGCACGGACCGGCCCTTTCGGGGTGGTTGATGGTCGCGCTGTGCGTGGCGACGGGGGTGTACTGCCTGCTGCGGATGCGGGCGTGCGCCGGGGAGGAGCGGCGTTCTGCGGGCGCCGAGGCGGTGATGGGCTTCGGGATGGCGTCCATGGCGCTGCCGGCGGCGGTGCTCTCACCTCCGGAGTGGAGCTGGGCGGTGTACGCGGCGGTGTTCGGCGGGGCGGCCCTGCACGCCCTGATGGCGGTCCGGCACGGCCGTCGGCATCTGCACCATCTGGTCGGCTCGCTCGCCATGGTCTACATGGCGGTGGCGATGGCCTCGGCCGGTGCGGGGGCGCACGCGGGGCACACGGCGGGCACGGCGGGCGGCATACCCGTGCTCACGGGCGGGCTTCTCCTCTACTACGGGGTGTACGTGCTCCACACGGGCGCGAGACTCGTGCCCGTGGTGGCACCGGCGGCCGTGCGCGGCCCGGTGCCCGCCGGGGCACCCTCGGTGGCCGTCGGCGGGGCCGGCCCGGCCTGGGCGAGACGACCGGAACTGACCCTCGCCTGCCGCCTGTCGATGGCACTCGCGATGCTGGGCATGCTGCTGACCGTGTGAGCGCGCGGCGGCGCCGGGCGGGCCGGTGACGGTCAGCACCTCACGGCGCAGAGGGGCGCAGAGAGACCCAGAGGCACGCAGTACGGGCAACCAAACCGTGTCGTACGTCACTTGCTTCGCGAGGCCGTACCCCCGACCCGTATCCCGCTCATAAAGTGACGCCCATGTGGGTCTCCCTCGCGCTGTTCCTGCTCGGCCTCCTGACCGCCCTCGCGGCCCCCCGGCTGCTGTCGCGGGCCGACTGGGTGGAGCGAGAACCCGTGGTGGCCCTGTGGGTCTGGCAGTGCGTGGTCGCCGCCGTGCTGCTGAGCTTCGCGCTCTCCATGACGTTCAGCGCGTCGACCGCCTGGCAGGCCGTCCGGGGGCAGGTCTTCGCCCCCGCTCCGCGCGCGGTGGTCGACGCCTACGAGCTGGGCACGACCGGGCCGTGGTCCGCGGTGCTCGCGGTGGCCCTGGCGGCCGGCGGGGTGTGGACCGGGGCGATGCTGGGCCGCGAGATCAGCGGGGCCCGCGCCCGGCGGCGGCAGCGCCGCTGCGATCTGCTGGTCCGCGCGCCCCTGCTGCCCGGCGAACAGGCGGGCGGCGAGCGTCTCGTGATTCTGGAGGGCGAGCGGGCGGACGCCTGGTGGATGTCCGGGGCGACACCCCGGCTGGTCATCACCACGGCGGCGCTGCGGCGACTGAAAGGACGTCAGCTGGACGCGGTCCTGGCGCACGAGCAGGGGCACGCGCGCGCCCGGCACGACTGGCTGCTGCACTGCTCCGGGGCGCTGGCGGCCGGATTCCCGGGCATCCCGGTGTTCGCGGCCTTCCGCGGGGAGATGCACCGGCTGGTGGAGCTGGCCGCCGACGACGTGGCCTCCCGCCGGTTCGGGCGGCTGACGATCGCGCTCGCCCTCGTCGAACTCAACGAGGACCGGGGGGTGTTCGGCCCCGCGTCCGGCCCGTACACGGACCTTCCGCTGCGGGTGAACCGGCTGCTCACCGCCGCGCCCCGGCTCACGGCCGGCCGCCGGCTCCGGCTCACGGCCGCCGCGTCCCTGGTGCCGGTGGTCCCGGTCCTCGTGGCGTTCGTGCCGGCGCTCAGCGCACTGGGATAGCGGCCGATGGCGACAGCGGGCCCGTCCTGGGCGCGCGCCTCGGCGCCCGCGACGGCGCGCGGGGACCGGGGTGACGATCGCCCGGTGCGGATCGTCGGGCAGGATCGACGCATGCGCACCTCCGCCGTGGTCACCGGGGTTCTGGCCGTCCTGCTGCTCGTGCTCGTCGCCGTGGGCTGGACCCCGCTGCTCTCCTTCGACCGGTCGGTCGCCGACGCCCTCCACCGGCACGCCGTCGCCCATCCCGGGTTCACCCACCTCAATCGCGTCCTCAGCGACTGGGTGTGGGACCCGTGGACGATGCGTGCCCTGGCCGGGGCGACCGCGCTGCTGCTGTGGTGGCGCAAGAAGCGGAGGATGGCCCTGTGGGTGGTGGGGACCAGCCTGCTGGCCATGGGGCTCCAGCAGGCCTTGAAGGCGCTGGTGGGGCGGGACCGGCCGCACTGGGTCGATCCGGTCGACTCGGCGCGGTACTCCGCGTTCCCGTCGGGGCACGCGATGACCGCGACGGTGACCCTCGGGCTGCTGCTCTGGGTCCTCTCGCTGCACTGGCGGGACGAGTGGCGCGGCTGGGGCACGCTCGCGGGCGCCTCCGTCGTGTCCGTCCTGGGGGTCGGGTGGACGCGGGTCTACCTGGGCGTCCACTGGCCCTCGGACGTGCTCGGGGGCTGGCTGTTCGGCTGGTGCTGCGTGGCCGTGGCGGTCCTCACGTACCGCTGGAGCGAGCGGCGGGACGGGCGCGCGGTTCCCGCCGACGACGGGAGCAGAATGGAAGAGGAACGATGAAGCCGCCTGTTCTGGACGATCCCCCGTGTCGCCCAGAACAGACGGCATCCCCGGCGGGATGCCACACGGGCATGCCGACGGGATGCGCCGAGTATATTGGCTGGCAGCCAGTCAACGCAGGAGTCCAGCATGTCCCCGCGTAGCCCATCGGTCAATGAAGAGCTTCGCCGCAGGTCACGGGAGCGCATTCTGCAGGCCACGGCAGAGCTGGTCGACACCCGGGGTTACGAGGCGACCACCCTCGGTGACATCGCGGAGCGGGCGGGCACGGCACGTGGTCTGATCTCGTACTACTTCCCCGGCAAGCGGCAGCTGCTGCAGGCGGCGGTGCACCGGCTGATGCACCTCACGCTGGAGGAGGCGCTGGAGCGGGAGCCTCGTACGGAGGACGGCCGGGAGCGGCTGGCCCGCGCGATCGACGCGATCCTGGGCCTGGCGGCGGAGCGCCCCACGCTGATGCGGACCCATATGGCGGGCATCCTGCAGGCCGAGGGGTTCGTGCAGTGCGAGGAGCAGCAGCGGCTCGCGTTCCTGCTGCGGGACACGGTCACGCGGTACGGCTCCGAGGACGTGGACACCGACTATCCGCTGCTGCGCGCCCTGCTGATGGGCGCGGTGGTGGCGGTGCTGCTGCCGGGCGCGGGGATGCCGATCGCGCGGCTGCGGTCGGAGCTGTTCCACCGGTACGGGCTGGACTGGGAGGCGGGTGTGCCGCCGGGCGGGGGTCCGCCCGACGGCACGCCGGCGTTCAGGCCGTCAGCCGGCCTTCACGGGCCGGGTCAGTCGTCGAAGTCGGAGTAGTCCGGCTGCGTCTGGACGTTGAGCTCGTCCATCCGGATCCGCTTCGCGGGGTCGGTACGGCGGTCGGAGAGCTTCAGGACGTCGAAGCCCTTGGCGATGTCGTTCGAGTAGATGTAGCCGTTGTAGTAGTACGCGGACCAGGAACCACCGGTCGACATGGTGGTGGCGGACAGCGGGCCGCGCTCGAAGTAGGCGATCTCCTTGGGCTTGGCCGAGTCGGTGAAGTCCCAGACGGAGACGCCGCCCTGGTACCAGGCCTGGACCATGAGGTCCTTGCCCTTGACCGGGATCAGCGAGCCGTTGTGGGCGACGCAGTTCTCGGTGTCGGCCTGGTGGCGCGGGATCTTGAAGTAGCTGCGGAAGACGAGCTTGCTCTTCTTGCCCTTGCCGACGATGTCGTAGATGCCGTCGGCACCGCGGTTGGGGCCGACCTCGGCGTTGCAGGTGGCCGCGCCGCCGCCGCCGAGCTCGTCGGTGAAGACGACCTTGTTCGCCTTCTGGTTGAAGGTGGCGGAGTGCCAGAACGCGAAGTTGACGTTGTCCTGGACCTGGTCGATCACCTTCGGGTGCTCGGGGTCCTCGATGTCGAAGAGGATGCCGTCACCCATGCAGGCGCCGGCGGCGATGTTCTTCTCCGGCAGCACGGTGATGTCGTGGCAGCCCGTGGTCTTGGAGACGCCCGGGTTGGTGGGTCCGCCCGGGTTGCCGCCGCCGTCCGGGCCCTCGCCCGGGAAGAGGACGGGGAAGTTGACGACCGCGGCCTTCTCGGGCGCCTTGCGGGGCACCTTGATGACCGAGATGCCGTCGTGCGGGGGCTGGCAGTCGGGGAACGCGGCGTTGGGCGAGTACGAGGAGACGTAGACGTACACGTCCTTGCGCTTCGGCACCAGGGTGTGGGTGTGCGAACCGCAGGAGGTCTCGACGGCGGCGACGTACTTCGGGTTGGCGATGTCGCTGATGTCGAAGATCTTCATGCCCTCCCAGGATTCCTTGACCGAGGCGGGCTGCGTGGTGCTGGCGCAGGAGTTGTCGCTCCGGGAGGAGTCCGTCGAGAGGAACAGCAGGTTCCCGGAGACGGAGATGTCGTTCTGGGAGCCGGGGCAGAGGACCTGCGCGACGCTCTTCGGGGCCTTCGGGTTGCTGATGTCGTAGATCCGGAAGCCGTCGTAGTTGCCTGCGAAGGCGTACTTGCCCTGGAACGCGAGGTCCGTGTTGAGGCTCTGGAGGGCGTCCTTGGGGATGTTCGCGAGGTGCTCGATGTTGGAGCTGTGGACGATCTCGTCCACGCCGGGTATCTCGCCGCTCTGGATGGCGGAGCGCGCGTCGGCCGCCTGCTGCGAGGTGACCTTGCCCTGCACGAGGGCGTCTCCCGGGTCGGGGGTGGCGGCCGCGGGGCCGGTCGTGAGCAGTGTGGCCAGCAGCCCGGCCGCGGCGGATGCCACGCCCAGACGTCTGACCCG
This sequence comes from Streptomyces sp. NPDC001728, assembly GCF_040297565.1. Taxonomy (NCBI): domain Bacteria; kingdom Bacillati; phylum Actinomycetota; class Actinomycetes; order Kitasatosporales; family Streptomycetaceae; genus Streptomyces; species Streptomyces sp. NPDC001728. The sequence goes on along the minus strand of NZ_JBEOZK010000018.1, from coordinate 134,860 downwards.
AGCACGCGGGTCACGCGTGATGGATGGGGTACGCGGGGTACGCAACGAAGTCACTCCGTCCTCCCTGGTATCCGTTCAGCATTGAACGGGTGTTGGACCCCGGCAGTATCTTCCTTGCCGTGCACATCTCAACAGATGGCAACGCAGACGTAATGAAGGTTTTTGATCGGCCACCGCGAGAAAAGTGCTAGGAACGGTCACTGTCCCCGCAAGAACACCTGGAGGTCGCGTTGTTGATCCGCCGTCAGCGTGCCGTCGTCGCCGTGGCCCTGTCCGCCGTCGCCGTGCTCGCCCTGACCGCCTGCGAGTCGGCTCCCGACAAGGGGGACCCGCAGGCCGGGGCGTCGACCGGGAACACGGTGGTGGCGCCGGGGAAGCCGGGTGAACCGGCCCGGCGGATATCCCCGGAGGAGGCCGCACGCCTGCTCCCCGACGAGAGCCCCAACGGAGCGGACTTCCGCTACGCGCAGATGATGATCGTGCACCACCGGCAGGCCCTCACCATGACGGCCCTCGTCCCGGACCGGGCGGGCTCCCCCCAGGTGAAGAAGGTGGCCGAGCGGATCGCGGCGGCGCAGAAGCCGGAGATCGGCGCGATGGAAGGTTGGCTGAAAACCAACGGTGGCCCACGCGAACAGACGGGCCACGACCACCACTCGATGCCGGGCATGGCCACCGAGGCCCAGCTGAAGGAACTGGGCGCGGCGAAGGGCAAGGCCTTCGACACGCTGTTCCTGAAACTGATGATCACGCACCACGAGGGCGCGGTGACGATGGCGGCCGAGGTCCTGACCGAGGGAAACAACGTCCTCGTGGAGGAGATGGCGAACGACGTCATCGCCCAGCAGACCTCGGAGATCAACCGGATGCGGTCGCTGTAGGAACGGCGCCGACGGTCCGACAGCTCGCGCGCCCGCCCGGCCGGCTCCTCGGCCGGGCGGCGGCGCGACCGCACCGCCGCCGCCCATGACCCGAAGGGCCCTCAGTCTTCTAGATCGCGCCGCCCTCGCGAGCCGCCTGGGCGGCCACCCCCGTGAGCACCTTGTCGAGGAGGCCCGGGAAGAGGGCGTCCAGGTCGTCGCGGCGCAGGGAGTTGAGTTTCGCCGTGCCCCGGTAGGTCTGCTGGATGACGCCGCCTTCGCGGAGCACCCGGAAGTGGTGGGTCGTCGTGGACTTGGTGACGGGGAGGTCGAAGTACGAGCAGCTCAGTCCGACGCCCTCCCGCGCCATCTCCCACACGATCTGCAGGCGCACCGGATCCGCGAGCGCATGGAGAACCGCTTCCAGGCGGATCTGGTCGCGCTCGGGGTGTTCCAGCTCGCGGGGGCTGGTGGTCGTCGTCATGGTGGCGGCTCCACTTCATCCGGGGTACCGCTCATTGTACGAGGACTCTCGTAGTTTGACAGATCCCGTACTACGAGAGATATCGTACTAGCGTCCTTCCAGGCACCCCGAAACGGAGTCCGTCATGAGCGTCGCCCTGTTCGAGCCCTACACCCTGCGGTCCCTCACCGTGCCCAACCGGGTCTGGATGGCGCCCATGTGCCAGTACTCCGCGGAGACGACCGGTCCGAACGCGGGCGTCGCCACGGACTGGCACTTCGCCCACTACGGCTCCCGCGCCACCGGCGGCGCCGGGCTGATCCTCGTGGAGGCCACCGCCGTCGCCCCCGAGGGCCGGATCAGCCCGGCGGACCTCGGCCTCTGGAACGACACCCAGACCGAGAGCCTCCGGCGGATCGCCGGCTTCCTCAAGGAACACGGCACCGTGCCCGGCATCCAGATCGGCCACGCCGGACGCAAGGCCTCGACCAAGCGCCCCTGGGAGGGCCGCGGCCCCGTCCCCGAGGGCGGCCCCGGCTGGCAGCCCGTCGCCCCCAGCCCCGTCGAGTTCGCCGAGGGCCACCCCGTGCCCACCGAGCTGACGGTGGAACGGATCCGGGAGATCACCGGCCTGTTCGCGGACGCGGCCCGCCGCGCCCTCGACGCCGGCTTCCAGGTCGTCGAGGTGCACGGCGCGCACGGCTACCTCATCGGCGAGTTCCTCTCCCCGCACAGCAACCACCGCACCGACGAGTACGGCGGCTCGTTCGAGAACCGGACCCGGTTCGCCCTGGAGGTCGTCGACGCCGTCAGGGCGGTCTGGCCCGAGGACCTCCCCGTCTTCTTCCGGATCTCGGCCACCGACTGGCTGGAGGAGCGGGGCTGGACGCCCGACGAGACCGTCCGGTTCGCCGCGCTCCTTAGCGAGCACGGCATCGACCTCCTCGACGTCTCCAGCGGCGGCAACGGCGGACCCGCCCAGATCCCGCTAAGCCCCGGCTACCAGGTGCCCTTCGCCGCCCGCGTCAAGGCGGAGACCGGACTGCCGGTGGCCGCCGTCGGTCTGATCACCGAGAGCGAGCACGCCGAGAAGATCGTCGCCAACGGCGAGGCCGACGCCGTCCTCCTCGGCCGCGAGCTGCTGCGCGACGCCTCCTGGCCCCGCCGCGCCGCCCGCGAACTCGGCGCCGCGACCCACGCCCCGTCGCAGTACGCCTGGGCGATCTGACCCGGGCGTCCCGCGCGGGACGCGGGCCGGCGGCGGCGCGCGGGAGTGTCCGGGGGCCGTTGTCAGTGGGCGGGTGCAGACTGGCCCGTATCCGCGACAACGGCGTCCTGGAGGTGGCAGCCATGCCCGACGTACTCCTCACCGTAGGCACCCGCAAGGGGCTCTTCATCGGCCGCAGGCACGACGGCCGATGGGAGTTCGACGATCCGGCCTTCCCCGCGCAGGCGGTGTACTCCGTCGCCGTCGACACACGCGGGCCCACCCCGCGTCTGCTCGTCGGCGGGGACAGCTCCCACTGGGGGCCGTCCGTCTTCCACTCCGACGACCTCGGCAGGACGTGGACGGAGCCGGAGCGGCCCGCCGTGAAGTTCCCCGAGGACACCGGGGCCTCCCTCGAGCGGGTCTGGCAGCTGCACCCGGCACCGGAGCACTCCCCCGGCGTCGTGTACGCGGGGACGGAACCGGCGGCCCTCTTCCGGTCGGCGGACGGCGGCGAGTCCTTCGAGCTGGTCCGCCCGCTGTGGGAGCACCCGACGCGCGCCCGCTGGGTGCCCGGCGGAGGCGGCGAGGCCGTGCACACCGTGGTCACCGACCGGCGCGACCCGGCGGCGCTGACGGTCGCGGTGTCGACCGCCGGAGTGTTCCGCTCACAGGACGGCGGGGACAGCTGGGCACCCTCGAACGACGGGGTGTCCGCCGTGTTCCTGCCGGACCCGCACCCCGAGTTCGGGCAGTGCGTCCACAAGATCGCCCAGGACGCGGGCGACCTGGACCGGCTCTACCTCCAGAACCACTGGGGCGTCTTCCGCAGCGACGACGCGGGCGCCCACTGGTCCGACATCGGCTCGGGGCTCCCGTCCGACTTCGGCTTCGCGGTCGCCGCGCACCCGCACCGCAGGGACACCGCCTATGTCTTCCCGATCACCGCGGACTCCGACCGGGTCCCGGCGGGACGGCGGTGCCGGGTCTACCGTACGAGCGACGCCGGGGCGACCTGGGAGCCGCTGGCCGAGGGGCTGCCCGGCGGCGACCACTACGGCACGGTCCTCAGGGACGCGCTGTGCACGGACGACGCGGACCCCGCGGGCGTGTACTTCGGCAACCGCAACGGCGAGGTGTACGCGAGCGCCGACGACGGCGACAGCTGGCAGCTCCTCGCCGAGCACCTGCCGGACGTGCTGTGTGTCCGGGCGGCGGTGATCTGAGCACCCCCGGCCATGTGCCGGGGCGCTCCCTGCCACGTGCCGGTGATCTGTGCGGCCCGGGTCAGGCACCGGGGCGGGCGGACCCTGCCTCAGGGCAGGCGCCAGTCCACCGGCTGGGCGCCCATGCCGAGCAGCATCTCGTTGGCGCGGCTGAACGGCCGGGAGCCGAAGAACCCCCGGTCCGCCGACATCGGGGACGGATGCGCGGACTCGACGGCCGGCAGATCACCGAGCAGCGGGCGGGCGTTGCGCGCGTCCCGGCCCCACAGGATCGACACCAGCGGCTTGCCCCGGGCGGCGAGCGCGCGGATCGCCTGCTCCGTCACCTCTTCCCAGCCCTTGCCCCGGTGGGCGGCCGGCTTGCGCGGGGCGGTGGTCAGCGCCCTGTTGAGCAGCAGGACGCCCTGACGGGTCCACGGCGTGAGATCGCCGTTCGACGGACGGGGCATCCCCAGGTCGGTGTGCAGCTCCCGGAAGATGTTCTCCAGGCTGCCGGGGAGCTGCCGGACCTCCGGCGCGACGGAGAAGCTGAGCCCCATCGCCATCCCCGGTGTCGGATAGGGGTCCTGACCCACGATCAGGACCCGCACGTCGTCGAAGGGCTGCTGGAAGGCCCGCAGCACATTCGCCCCGGACGGCAGGTACGTCCGGCCGGCGGCGATCTCCGCCCGCAGGAAGGCGCCCATCTCCGCCACACGCCCCGCCACGGGGGCGAGGGCCTCCGCCCAGCCGGGCTCCACCAGTTCGTTCAACGGTCGCGCTGTCACGGTCCGTCACTCTACCGGCCTACAGTGACAGCGTGACCGAGCGCAGCGAGTCCTCCGCCCCCGCCGAGCCCTCCGCCCCCTCCGACGGCCTGGTCGTCGGTGTCGACTCCGGTGGTTCGGGACTCCGGATCGCCCTCGCCGAAGCGGCGACCGGCACCGTCCTCGGCACCTTCGCCTTCCGCGAGCCGGTGCGGACCGGCCCCGGCGGGATCTCCGCCCGGCACTTCCTGGACCAGACCCTTCCCGCCGTCCGGTCCCTGACCGGAGCCCACGGCGGGCGTCCGCTCCTCGCGGTCGCGGTGGGCGCCGCCGGGATGGCGACCCTCGGGGACGAACTGCGGGCTGAGCTGCCGGGGGCGTACGCCGAGGCCCTGGGGGTGCGGCGGCTCGCCCTCGCCGCCGACGCGGTCACGGCGTACGCCGGAGCTCTGGGGCAGCGGCCGGGCGCGGTCGTCGCGGGCGGCACCGGCATGATCGCACTCGGCACGGACCTCGGCTCCTGGCGGCGGGCCGACGGCTGGGGCCATCTCCTCGGCGACTGCGGCAGCGGCGCCTGGATCGGCCGGGCCGGCCTGGAGGCGGCGATGCGCGCGTACGACGGGCGGAGCGGCGGTTCGGCGGCGCTGCTCGCCCGCGCCGAGCAGTTGTTCGGGCCGGCGGCGGGACTGCCGGGCGCCCTCTACCCCCGTACGGACCGGCCCGCGGTGCTCGCGTCCTTCGCCCCGGAGGTGGGGCGGTGCGCCGCCGCGGATCCGGTGGCGGCGGACATCCTCGCGCGGGCGGCCGTGCACATCGCCGAGGCCGCCGAAGCCGTCTGCCCGGTGGGACCGGAGGCGCAGGTGGCACTGACGGGTGGGCTGTTCAAGATGGGCGAGCCCCTGCTCGTACCCCTGCGGGCGGCGCTCCGGGAGCGGCTCCCGCACGCCCGGACCGTGGACGCTGCGGGCGATCCGCTGGCCGGGGCCATGACGCTCGCGGCGGCGCTCGCCACCGGGACGCCGCGACTGCCGCAGGACGCCTCGCTGCTGCGGCTGTTCGGCGTCGGCGCGGCGTGACCGGTGCCATCCTCCCAGGTCGGAGGCGGTGCAAGCCGCCCTGTCACCGGCAAGGGGGGACATAGGGGGGCAGAAGGCGCGTGACCGTACCTCAGCCGACGGCGCGCCGGGCGAAACCAGTAGCATGCCGGGCCATGAGCTCCCCCACTGGGCCTGCTTCCGGCCTGCCTGTACGAATGCCTCGACCCCGTCAGTCCGGGCGGCACCGTCGCCCCGAACCCGCGGCGGCGCCCGAGGGCGCTCCCGCACTGGTTCTCGCTGTGCCCGGCGCGCCTTCCGCCGCCATACGCTCGCTCGCCGAGGAGGTCGTGAGCATCGCCCGCTCCGAGCTGCCCGGCCTCGACGCCCTGATCGCCTTCCTCGACGGCGACGACACCGAGTACCCCTCGCTCGCGACCGTGCTGACGGCCGCCGCCGCGCTGCGCACCGAGCGGTACGAGCTGGCCGTGGCCGCCGGCCGTGAGGTCACCGCCCCGACGGGCCCTGCCGCGGTCGTCGTCCCGCTGCTCGCCGGTCCGGACAGCGCCCAGACGCGCCAGGTGCGCCAGGGCGTCATGGACGCGGGCAACACCGCCGAGCTGACCGACGTCCTCGGCCCGCACCCGCTGCTCGCCGAGGCGCTGCACGTGCGTCTCTCCGAGGCGGGGCTCGCCCGCGCCGACCGCGCCCGGCTGTTCACGGTCACGACGGCCGCCGACGGCATCATCCTGGCCACGGTCGGCGGCGAGGAGGCCGTCCAGGCCGCCGGGATCACCGGCATGCTGCTCGCCGCGCGCCTCGCCGTCCCGGTGATGGCCGCCGCGCTCGACCAGGAGGGCTCGATCGCCTCCGTCGCCGACCAGCTGCGTGCCGCCGGTGCGGAGAACCTGGCGCTCGCCCCGCACCTGATCGGCCCCGAGCTGGCCGACGGTCTGCTCGACATCGCCTCGAAGGAGGCCGGCTGCGCCGCCGCCGAGCCGCTGGGGGCCTACCCGGCGATCGGCAAGCTGGTGCTCTCGCAGTACACGGCCGCGCTGGGCATCCCGCCGCAGCAGCCGCAGGGCGCCGCCTCGCTCTGAGGTCCGCGCCACCTCGCCCGTACGTCGAAGGGCCCGCACCGGAAGTCCGGACGCTGTTGGTTAATTCGGGCCCGGGCGTGACGTCGGCTCCCAAGACCTGGTTGTGGTCTTGGGAGCCGACGTTGTCGTATGGGGTGGGTGTCGATGTCTGTGCAGCCGAGCGGGCCGGGGGAGATTTCCGGTGGAGACGGTGCGGGTGACGCGGGCGGCGTTCCCGAAGGGGAGCCTGGCCATCCGGGTCCGGGACGAGCTGGGGCCGTTGTTCACCGACGAGGAGTTCGCGGACCTCTTCCCGGCGCGGGGGAAGCCCGCCTGGTCACCGGGGCGGCTGGTGCTGGTGTTGCAGTTCGTCGAAGGGCTCACCGACCGGCAGGCCGCCGAGGCGGTGCGGGCCAGGATCGACTTCACATACGCCCTCGCGTTGGAACTGGCTGATCCGGGTTTCGACTTCTCGGTACTGTCGGAGTCTGCGGCGGATGTGGGTCCAGCACTTCCACCTGACCGGGGGCGAGGTGAGGCGGCGGGCCCCAAAAGACCGCCCGCCGGGCGCAACACGCCTGGTCACCCCCTATGACCCCGAAGCAAGGGGCAGCAAGAAACGCGACATCCTGTGGGACGGATACAAGGCTCATCTCACCGAGACCTGCGAGCCGGACACCCCGAACCTGATCACGAACGTGGCCACCACCGTCGCCACCGTCCCCGACAGCGTGATGAGCGAGACGATCCACACCGGCCTCGCCGACCGGGACTGCCTGCCCGGCGAGCACTGGGTCGACACCGGATACGCCACCGCCGCCCAGATCGCGGCCGCCCGCCGCGATCACGGCATCGAGCTGCACGGGCCACTGCAAGCCGTCACCGTCGCCCAGACGAAGAACGGCGGCGGCTACGGACAGGACGCCTTCACCATCGACTGGGACCGGCAACACGTCACCTGCCCGAACGGAGCCACCAGCACCCAGTGGGCCCTGCGCGCCTCTCAGCAGCAGCTCCCCGTGATCCGGGTCAGATTCTCCCCGGCCGACTGCCGCCACTGCCCCGCCTTGCGTGACTGCGTCAGCTCACCCAAGGCCGAACGCAGGGAACTCACCCTGCGGCAGCACGACGAGCACCAGGCCCCGCAACGGACCCGCGCTCTTCAGCAGACCGCCGAGTGGAAGGCCCGCTACAAGATCCGTGCCGGGGCCGAAGGCACCATCTCCCAAGCCGTCGGGCGCTGCGGCCTGCGCAGATCCCGCTACCGGGGCCTGGCCAAGACGGCCCTGCAACACCAGCTCACCGGCGCCGCGATCAACCTCGCCCGGATCGACGCCCACCTCACCGAAGCGCCCCGGGCCCGCACCCGCACCAGCCACTTCGCAGCACTTCGCCCCACCGACCAACCGGTCGACGGGGCGAAGCAACAGGCCCGGCCCGAATTAACCAACAGCGTCCGGAAGTCCGGTGCGAGCCCTTCGACGTACGGGCGGCGCTGGTGGGGGGCTCAGCCGAGGACGACGCAGGAGGCCGCCGGGGCCTCGATCGCACCCGCGCGGGCCGGGGTCCCGTTCTCCGGGTCGAGGGTGAACCAGGTGACGTCACCGGACCGCTCGTTCGCCACGTACAGGCGCCGGCCGGCCGGGTCGAGCGTGAGGTCGCGGGGCCAGGTACCGCCGCAGGGCACGGAGGCGAGGAACGACGCGGCGGCGCCGTCCCCGTCGAGGGCCAGCACCGCGAGGGTGTCGTCACCGCGCACGGCCGCCCAGAGGAAGCGGCCGTCGGGGGCCACGACCACCTCGGAGGGGTAGCTGGGGATCGTGGCGCCCTCGGGGACCACGGGGGTCTCGCCGAGCGGTTCGAGCACGCCCGCCTCGGCGTCCCAGCGGCAGACGGTGAGGGTGGGCTCCAGCTCGTTCAGGACGTAGGCGTACGCGCCCGCCGGGTGGAAGACCAGATGGCGCGGGCCGGTGCCGGGGCGCAGCGCGGTCTCGCCGTGGAGGGTGAGCGCCCCCGTCCCGGCGTCCAGGGCGCAGATCCGTACGGAGTCGGTGCCGAGGTCCACGCTCACCACCCACCGGCCGCTGGGGTCGGGGAGCACCTGGTGGGCGTGCGGGCCGGCCTGGCGGGCGGTGACGGGGCCGCTGCCCTCGTGCCGGAGGACCGTCGTGGCGGGGCGGGCGGTGCCGTCCTCGGCCAGGGGCAGCGCGGTGACGCTGCCGGAGGTGTAGTTGGCGGTGAGGAGGTGGCCGGCGGCGAGCGCGAGGTGGGTGGGCGCGGCGCCGTCGACGGGGACGGGCGGGCCGAGCGGGCGGGGTGCGGGCCCGGTGATGTCGAAGGCGGCGACGGCCCCCGCCTCCGTCTCGGACACGGCGTGCAGCACGGTGCCGGCGAGGGCGAGGAACGAGGGGTCCGCGACGGCGTCGCTGCCGCCGGTGACGGTCAGCGCGCCCGTCTCCGCGTCCACGTCGGCGGCGAGCACGCCGAGCCCGCCCGCCGAGGTGAAGGACCCGATGTACGCCCGTACGGCGTCCCGCCCCTGAACCGTCCCTGTGCCGCCCACGGCGCCTCCCCTGTCCCCGGGGCCGGTCGTTGGTCGACCGGCCGTCGTCGGGCCGACGGTAGCAGGGGGTCTAGACCAGAACGGGGGAGGTGGGGGTCTGCGGGCGGGGCCGGTGCATGCCCCGCCCGGTCCGGGTCCGTGCCGTCAGGAGCGGACGAGCAGGGAGCCCGGCGGGGTTCGCAGGGGTTCGTCCAGGGCGGCCAGGAGCTTTTCCAGGCCGCTCACGTGGCCGAGCGCCGCCTGTCCGGCGGCCGGTCCGGCGGCGGTGGCCGTCGGGGCCTCCTCCCCCGCCCCGGGGCCGCCCCGCGACGAGGTCAGCCGCTCGACTGCGGCCTCGACGCGCCAGCAGGCCGCCGCGAGCCGGGCGTCGTGGCCGGCGGCCGGGTCGGCCGCGACCGCGGCGAGTCCCCGGACCTCGTCCGCGCACTCGTCGAGGAGCGCGAGCACCTGACGGGCCCGGGCCTTGCGGCCACGGAAGGGGCTCAGCGGGTGGACCAGCGGCGCCAGGGACATCCGTACGCGTCCGAGGTGCAGTTCCAGCTCCGCCGCGTGCGGGCTCGGGTCGGCGTCCGGGTCGCCGGACAGGCGGCCCAGCGACGCGGACGTGGCGGCCCGCACGCCCCGCAGGGCCCGCTGGATCCACACGTCGTTGATCGCGTGGGTGGTGACCGGGAGGATCAGGAGCACCGCGAGCGCCGCGCAGACCGCGCCGACGGCGGTCTCCTCGAACCGGAGCACCAGCAGTGCCGGATCCAGCACGCCGAGGAGCCCGTAGAGGAGACCGGCCATCACGGTCACGGACAGCGTCATCCAGCTGTACGAGACGGGCGCGGTGTAGAAGATCCCGAAGACGCAGAGCGCCACCAGGAGGGCCGTCGGCGCCGCCGCCCCGTCGAGCGGGATGGCGACCACCATGCCGATGGCGATCCCGATCACGGTGCCGAGCACCCGGCGGAAGCTGCGTACCAGCGTCTCGCCCCGCGACACGGTGTTCACGAAGATCCACCAGGTCGTGCCGACGGCCCAGTACCAGCGGTCCTCGGAGAGCACCTGCCCGATCCCGAGCGCCACGGCGCAGGCCGCCGCCGCCTGGATCGCCTGCCGGGTGGTCACCCGGGCGAGTCCGACGCCGGGCAGCGGGGCGGGCACGGCGGCGGGCGGCGTGCGCCGCTCCAGCGGCCAGAGGACGAAGCGCACCGCGCCCGCCGCGGCCAGGGCGATGACCACGGCCGCGAAGAGCTCGGGGAGCTGCGAGGGCACGGCGTGCAGGAACTGGGTCGTGAAGAAGTTCATGAAGGCGAAGACCCCGAGCGCGTGGCCGCGCGGGCCCCAGCGCCGGGCGTAGACGCCGCAGAAGACCACCGCGAGGAAGGCGAGGTCCCGCAGCGGCGTGAGGTCGTGGAGCGCGGTCGCGACGGCGAGGACGGGGAAGCCGGCCAGCGGAAGGAGCAGGGTGGTCACGCGCTGCGCGTGCACGGTCGCGTCCGTCACGGTGAACAGCGCGAGCAGCGCGGCCAGGCCGCCCGTGATCGACGCGGTCAGCGACAGTCCGGCGAGTTCCGCCAGGGCGACGGCGAGAGCGATGCCGACGACGGCGCGGAACGCGTTCTTGAACCTGACGAGCCCCGGATCCGGCGCCACGAAAATCCTCTGCACGGTGGTGAACCGCCCCCTTGTCTTGCCTTCCGCCCCGTCGGCGGCTTCCCGGGGTGGTGGGAGCGCGCGGACACGACGAAGGCGCCGCGGTCCGGACCGGCCTCGTCGCCGACCCGGCGCTGCGCGGCGCCGAAAGTACCTGGATACGACAAGGAAAGCATTCGGTGGCCTCTGGCTCAACTCAACGGAGGGATGCTGGGCCATTGGCCCAGCCTGCGGGCGTCCGGCCTGTCCAAAGGAGGACCAACGGACCACCTGGTCGGCCGGGGCCCCGGCCCCCGGTTGTCGCTCAGCGCGGCCGGTGGGCGTTGAGACGGGCGGCCTGGCGGGTCAGATGGTCGCGTTCGGCCAGGTTGGACGCCTTGTGGGCGGCCTCGGCGTACAGCCGCGCCGCCGTCGCCAGGTCCCCCGCGCGCTCATGGAGGTACGCCGCCGCCGCGGTGTGCCGGGGCAGCGCGTCGCTCAGTTCCGCGAGCGCCGCGAGACCCGCGTGCGGTCCGTCGGCCTCGCCCACGGCCACCGCCCGGTTGAGCCGGACGACCGGGCTGTCGGTCAGCCGCGCGAGCTCGTCGTACCACTCGACGATCTGCACCCAGTCGGTCTCCTCGGCGACGGGCGCGTCGGCGTGCAGCGCGGCGATCGCCGCCTGCGCCTGGAACTCGCCCAGTCGGTCGCGGGCAAGGGCCGCCTGGAGGATCTCGACGCCCTCGGCGATGGCCTCCGTGTCCCACAGACCGCGGTCCTGCTCGGCGAGCGGCACCAGACCGCCGTCGGGCGCGGTCCGCCCGGCGCGCCGGGCGTGGTGGAGCAGCATGAGGGCGAGGAGCCCCGACACCTCGGGGTGGTCGACCCCGGCGGCGAGGCGCCGGGTGAGCCGGATGGCCTCGGCGGCGAGGTCGATGTCGCCGGAGTAGCCCTCGTTGAACACCAGGTAGAGGACGCGCAGCACGGTGCCGACGTCGCCGGGCCGGTCGAAGCGCACCCCGGAGACGGTGCGCTTGGCGCGGCTGACGCGCTGCGCCATGGTCGCCTCGGGGACGAGGTAGGCCCGCGCGATCTGGCGGGTGGTGAGCCCGCCCACGGCGCGCAGCGTGAGCGCGACCGCGGACGACGGCGTCAGGGAGGGATGGGCGCACAGGAAGTAGAGCTGGAGCGTGTCGTCGGTCCCGGTCGCGGGACCGGGCGCCGGTTCCTCGTCGACGAGGTCCTCCCGGCGGCGCCGGGCGGTGTCCGCCCGGGTGGCGTCGAGGAAGCGGCGCCAGGCCACCGTCACCAGCCAGCCCTTCGGATCCCGGGGCGGGTCGGCCGGCCAGACGCGGACGGCCTCCACCAGCGCGTCCTGCACGGCGTCCTCGGCCGCCGCGAAGTCGGCTCCGCGGCGGACGAGGACCCCGATCACGCTCGGTGTGAGGCCACGGAGCAGGGCCTCGTCCAGCGGAGTGGTCACAGCGGGTCCTCGGTCGTCGGGCAGGTCACAGCGGCGCTTCGCTCCTTCGTGGGGTCACTCCGTGGCGGTGGGGTGCGCGGAGAGGAAGGGGCGCAGTTCGAGCCACTCGTGGATCGGCTCTCCGCCCGCCCCGGGGGCGGCCGACAGCTCCCCTGCCAGCTCGACGGCTCGCTCGTAGCTGTCGACGTCGATCACCATCCAGCCGGCGATGAGGTCCTTGGTCTCCGCGAAGGGACCGTCGGTGACCGGCGGGCGGCCCTCTCCGTCGTACCGCACGAAGGTTCCCTCGGGGGCGAGCGCCTGGCCGTCGACGAACTCTCCGGTCTTCTCCAGACGGGCCGCGAAGTCGTTCATGTACGCGATGTGGGCGGAGATCTCCTCCGGCGTCCACCGGTCCATGGGGATGTCGTTCACGGCGGCCGGAGCGCCGCGGTAGTGCTTCAGGAGCAGGTACTTGGCCATGATGGTTCTCCTCGGTGCCGGTACGGCCCATTGTGGGCGCGTTCACCTCGGGGACGGAGCACGGCGCGGGTTCTCGACATCCCCGGACGGAATTTCTCACCCGAGTTCGGCGCGCGGTGGAATCCGTACCAGAATGGGGTGTTTCCGTACTGGAGGAGGACGACGGAGCATGGCGGTCGACGAGCTCGACACCCGGATCCTGCGGCTGCTCATCGAGCAGCCCCGGACCAGCGTGCGGGAGTACGCGCGCGTGCTGGGCGTGGCGCGGGGCACCGTGCAGGCGAGGATCGACCGTCTGGAGCGGGACGGGGTGATCACCGCGACCGGTCCGGTCCTCTCCCCCGCCGCGCTGGGGCACCCGGTCCTCGCGTTCGTGCACGTCGAGGTGACGCAGGGGTATCTGGACGAGGTCGGCGACGCGCTCGCCGGGGTGCCGGAGATCGTCGAGGCCTTCTCCATCACCGGCGGCGGCGACCTGCTGACCCGGGTGGTGGCCCGGGACGCCGGGCATCTGGAGGACGTGATCCAGCGGCTCATCCAGCTGCCGGGCGTGGTCCGCACGCGCACCGAGATCGCGCTGCGGGAGCGGGTGGCCCATCGGCTGCTGCCGCTGGTCGAAGCGGTCGGGCGCTCTCGCACCGCTTAGTGTGGCGCCCATGCAGTCCTACACCATCGGGCAGGCGTCACGTCTGCTGGGCGTGAGTCCCGACACCGTACGCCGCTGGGCCGACGCCGGCCGGGTGACGACCCGGCGCGACGAGAACGGCCGGCGCCTCATCGAAGGGCCCCATCTGGCCGCCTTCGCGGTCGAGGTCGGCCAGGGCGGGCAGGGCGACGAGGACCTGACGTACACCTCGGCGCGCAACGCGTTCCCCGGGATCGTGACGGCGGTCAAACTGGGCGATGTCGCCGCGCAGGTCGAGATCCAGGCGGGGCCGCACCGGCTCGTGTCGCTGCTGACCCGTGAGGCGGTCGAGGAGCTGGGCCTTGAGGTCGGCGTGGAGGCCACCGCCCGCGTGAAGTCGACCAGCGTGCACATCGACCGGCCCTGAGCGCTCGGCCCCGAACGATACAGTCCGGGCGCTCGGCCCCGAACGGTCCGCCGCGGGCGCTCGGCGCCGCACCGTCCTCTCCGGGCCCTCACCGCCGCACCATCCGCTCCGGACGCTCGGTCGTGAACACCCGGCCGAAAATCGAAGGCGGACACGAACGGCCTGTGGCAAGGTACGACCGCCCTGCCCCTCTGACCCGGAGCGTTCGATGGCCCTGCCTGCCCGACTCCTGCCCCTCCTAGAGCAGTTCGACTTCGCCCGGCAGCGATTGACCGACCGTATGACGGGCCCGGTGGTGGACAGCGGGAACGGCACGGACGTCGCGGTCGGTCCGATGACCGACGCGGAGTACTTCTGGGAACCGGGTCCGGGCTGCTGGTCCGTCCGCCTCCACAGCGAGGGGCCGGGACCCGCCGCCGCCCTCCTGACCGGCGTAGGCGCGTGGGGCCGGGAGACCGCGTCCCCGCCGCACCCCGTCCCGCCGCCGTTCACGACGATCGCCTGGCGGCTGAGCCACCTCAGCGAGATGCTCGCGCTGCGCGCCGACCACACGACCGGCACCCGCAGCCTGACCCGCGACGACTACGAGATCAGCGGCGACGCCGCGACCGCCGTCGCCGCCTTCGACACGGCGGCCGACGCCTGGCGGGCGGCGCTGGTGTCCGCGGACGACACCGCGCTCGACACCATCGGGCACAGCACGTACCCCCACGGCAGCGATGCCGAGAACCCGTTCCTGGAGATCGTGTGGTGGATGAACCAGGAGCTGCTGCACCACGGGGCGGAGATCGCGCTGCTCCGCGATCTGTTCCGCGTCCAGCACCCGGGCGCCTGACCCGGGAAGCGGTTCCCTTTCCCGTAAGGGAGTTCAGCGGGTCGTACGGGCCAGCAGCATCGCCACGTCGTCCTGCGCGGGCGCCGCGAGCAGTTGCCCCAGGATCTCGTCGCACAGCGCGTCCAGGGGGCGGTCGAGATGCCGCAGCGCCCGGCCGAGCTGCCGCATCCCCTCGTCGAGGTCCCGGTCCCGGGCCTCGATGAGGCCGTCCGTGTAGAGGACGAGCAGCCCGCCGGAGGGCAGGGCCACCTCCTGCGTACCGAAGTCGTGGGCGCCGGTGCCCAGCGGGGTTCCCGGCGGTCCGTCGAGGAAGGTGACCGACCCGTCCGGGGTGGCCACGGCGGGCGGCGGATGACCGGCGCGGGCGATGCCCCAGCCCCCGGTGGCCGGGTCGTGGACCGCGTAGACGCAGGTCGCCATCGTGTCCTCGCCGAGGTCGGCCACGACGGCGTCGAGCGAGCTGAGCATCCGCGCGGGCGGGATGTCGTGGCGGGCCAGGGTCCGTACCGCCGTGCGCAGTTGGCCCATGACGGCCGCCGCGTGGATGCCGTGCCCCATGACGTCGCCGATGACGAGACCGGTCCGTCCGCCGGGGAGCGCGATGACGTCGAACCAGTCGCCGCCGACGTCATGGGCGCTCGCCGGCAGATAGCGGCCGGTCAGTTCGAGCCCGGTGACGGCGGGCAGCGCGCTGTTGGTGAGGCTGCGCTGGAGGGTCAGGGCGGCCTCGCGCTGGGTGGTGTAGAGGCGGGCGTTGTCGATGTTGAGCGCGGCGCGGGCGACGACCTCGTCGATGAGGACGCAGTCCTGGGCGTCGAAGGGCTCGCGGGTCCGCAGCCGGGTCACCGTCACCGCACCGAGCACCTTTCCCCTGGCCACCATGGGGACCAGCCGCGCCGAACCGATGCGGGTCGCGAAGTAGGCGCGGAGCGCCTCCGTGCGCGGGTCGGTGAAGAGCTCCGGGAGGTCGGAGGCGTAGAGGTTCGTGGGGCGTCCGCGCGCGACGACCTGCTCGTACACGGAATCCAGCGGGATCTGGAAGGTCTGCCCGTCGGCGAGCAGCGAGGTGGGGGCGGTCGGGTCGGGGAAGCGGGCCGCGAGCCGGCGCAGCACCCCGCGCGTGGAGGCGACCGGGTCGTCCGGTGCGAGGACGGACTCCAGCATCTGTACGTCGGCGGAGTCGGCCAGCTGCGGTACGAGGAAGCGGACGGCCTCCTCGGCCGTCTGCCGCAGGTCCAGGGTCGTACCGATCCTGGCCCCGGCCTCGGCGAGCAGCGCGAAGCGGTGGCGGGCGCGCTCGACCTCGCTGTGCGCCTCCTGACTCTCGGTGATGTCGACGAGGGAGGCGATGATCCCCAGGGACCGCCGCTCCGTGCGGTCGACGAGGGGTGCGTAGGAGCAGGACCAGATGTGGTCGCGGTCGGGGTCGGCGGGGGTGCGGCCGACCCGGCGGGCGTCGACGACGGCGTGCCCGCTGTCGAGGACCTGGCGCATCAGGGATTCGAGGGAGACGGCGTTGACGCCGGGGACGACCTCGGTGAGGCGGTGGCCCACGTGCTCGGCCGCCGTCACCCCGTTCATCCGGGCCAGGGCGTCGTTGACCCGCAGGAACCGCAGGTCGGGGCCGAGGAGGGCGAGGCCGATCGGCGACTGGGTGAAGAGGCTCTCCATCGCCGCCAGGTTCTCCCGCATCCGCAGGACCTCGGAGGTCTCGACCGCGATGAGCATCGCCCCCGGCCGCCCCTGCGGGTCGGCGGCGGGCACGATCCACATCTCCATGGCGACCGTGTGCCCGTCGCGGTGCCGGACGGGGAGCGTGCCGACCATGGTCTCGCCCGCCTGGACGCGGTCGGTGAGCTTGTCCGCGAGCTCGCGGTTGGCGTCGGGGACGAGCAGCGGTGTGGCGAGCCGCCCGAGCACATGCTCCGGCCGGTGGCCGAGGAGGTCCTGCGCGGCGAGCGACCACTCGACGATGCGGCCGTCCGCGTCCTCCCGCCAGAGGGCGATCGGCAGCAGTTCACGGAGCACGCCCGCGTCACCGACGGCCGCCCGGGGCGGCTGCGGAACCCTGCTCGACGACTGGTCAGTCTCCAACGCATCGCCCTACGCCTCGGCCTGCCCCAGGGGGTGCAATCCCTACCGAATCACCCTATCCGAGGACCAGGCCGGGGGCGCTGCGCAGTGCGGCCGATCGGCTGGCGGCGGAGGTGTCGTCCCCACGCGGTACGGTCGTGCCCGTCACAGCCGCCGAAGCCGCTCGCGACGCCCCGGGGGGGGCAGGTCCGCGAGCTCGGCGGGGCGCTGTCGGACGGACGTGTACGGCGAAGTGGGCGGGGCCGGGCCGTGGGCCGCCGCTCCGGGGATCGGAGTACAGGGGTGTGCGCGTGAGCAGAGTGATCGACGGCCGTTTCGAGCTGCTGGAACGGCTGGGGGGCGGCGGCATGGGAACGGTCTGGCGCGCCCGCGACCTGGCCCTCCACCGTGACGTGGCGCTCAAGGAGGTACGCCCGCCGGATCCCGCCATGGCCGAGCACGACGTGGAGGGCGCCCGCACGCTGCGCGCGCGTGTCCTGCGCGAGGCCCGCGCCCTGGCCCGGATCGACCACCCCAACGTGGTGACCATCCACCACATCGTGGACGCGGGCGAGGGGACCTACCCCTGGCTCGTGATGGAGCTGGTCACCGGCGGCTCGCTGCAGGACCGGCTCGACCGTGGCCCCATGACGCCCGCCGAGGCCGCCGCCGTCGGCTGCGGGCTGCTCGCCGCCCTGCGGGCCGCCCACGCGCGGGACATCGAGCACCGCGACGTGAAGCCCGCCAACGTGCTGCTGCGCCCCGACGGGCGGCCGGTGCTCACCGACTTCGGCATCGCGGCGATCCACGAGTCGACCGTCCTGACGGCCTCGGGCTCGATCATCGGGTCGCCGGACTACATGGCACCCGAACGCATCCGCGGCGGGGCCGCCAGCGGCCCGGCGGGGGACCTGTGGTCGCTCGGCATGCTCCTGTACGTGGCGGTGGAGGGCTACCACCCGCTGCGCCGCGAGAACACCCTCGCGACGCTCGCGGCCGTCCTCTCGGACGACGTACCGCCGCCGACGCGGGCCGGTGCGCTGACCGACGTACTGACGCGCCTCCTGGTACGGGACCCGGCGGCCCGGCCGGACGCGGAGGAACTCGAACGAGTGCTGGGCGAGAGGGCGACGTGGGGCGGGGAGGGCGGGGCTCGGGAAGCGGACGGCCGTGAGAAGGCGGAGGAAGAGAAGAAGGAGGAGAGAGAGGAGGAGGCCGGGAGCGAGGCCACGTCGTTCCGGCTGGCGCCGCCCCCGGCTGCCGCGCCTTCGCCGACTCCTGCGCTCTCGCCGACTCCGGCGCCTCCGGAGACTCCCACGCCTTCTCCGTCTCCGGCGCCTCCGGAGGCTCGTGCGTCTTCTCCGTCTCCGGCGCCTCAGGAATCTCCCGCGCCTTCGGAGTCTCCCGCATCCGCACTGACCCCACCCCCTGCACCGGTACCGGCCCCGCCCGACCCCCGTGCGGTGACCGTGCCCTCGGCTGCCTCTGTCTCCCCGGCCCGTGGGGCCGACGGCCGGCGGCGGGGGTTCGCCCGCCGGTTCCTGGGGTCGGCCGCCGTGGTGGTGCTCGCCGTCGGCATTCCCGTCGCCGCCATGACCTGGGACTGGCGGCCGGCCGATCCGGGCGGCGGGCCGAGCAGCGCTCCCTCGCAGCAGGGCCCGGTCGCCCAGCGTCCCCGGACGACGCCGCAGCCCACGCCCACGGCGGAGGCCGATCCCGTCCCGCGCAACCTGCTGACGCCCGCCGGCGTCCGCGCGGCCATCGCCGCCGTCAAGGCGGCCTCGGGCGGTACGAAGGCCACCGGCTTCGTCGTGTACCCGGAGTACGCGGTCGCCGAGTCCCTGGTCAAGGGCAGTACGAAGCGCTATGACCGCTTCCTCTACCGGGGCGAGGACGTTGCGGTCCGTCAGGGATCGGGTACGTCCTTCCCCGGCACGGTCCCCGCCGACCTCGACGCGTTCAACTGGGACGCCCTGCCGACGCTGCTCCAGCGCGCCGACAAGGAACTGGGTGTCGACAAGCCGACCAGTCGTTACGTCGTCATCGTCCCGGCCTCGACGCTGGCCGGGAACGAGGCGGGGATCACCGTGTACCTGTCCGACGCGTACGGCTCCGTCTATCTGAAGGCCGACGCGAAGGGCCGGGTGACGGAGAGCCGCCCCCGCAAGGACTGACGTCCGGCGGTCGTCGAACGGGGCCGGCCGGACGGGGTCAGCCGGTGGTCAGCGCCTTGAACGCGCGGGTCTGCTCCGTGATGGCCCGTTCCGTGGGCAGGCGCTCGATGGAGGAGGCGCCGAAGAAGCCGACGACACCGGTGGTGTGCTCCAGGACGTACCGCGCGTCCTCCGGCTCCGCGATCGGCCCGCCGTGACAGAGCACCAGGATGTCGGGGTTCACGCGCTTGGCGGCGTCGTGCATCTCCTGGACGGACGCGGCGGCGGCGGCGAGGGTCAGGGCCGTCCCGGCGCCGATGGCTCCCTTGGTGGTGAGGCCGACGTGCGGCACGAGCACGTCGGCTCCCGCACGCGCCATGTCGGCCGCCTGCTCCGGGTCGAAGACGTACGGGGCGGTGAGCAGGTCGCGCGCGCGGGCGGCGCGGACCATGTCGACCTCCAGGCCGTACCCCATGCCGGTCTCCTCCAGGTTGACGCGGAAGGTGCCGTCGTAGAGGCCGACCGTGGGGAAGTTCTGGACGCCCGCGAAGCCCATGGCCTTGAGCTCGTCGAGGAAGAGGTCCATGCGGCGGAAGGGGTCGGTGCCGCAGACGCCCGCGAGGACGGGCGTGTCGCGGACCACGGGCAGCACTTCGCGGGCCATGTCCTTGACGATCGCGTTGGCGTCCCCGTACGGCAGGAGTCCCGCGAGCGAGCCGCGCCCGGCCATCCGGTAGCGGCCCGAATTGTAGATGATCAGCAGGTCGACGCCGCCGTCCTCGGCGCACTTGGCGGAGAGGCCGGTGCCGGCCCCGGCGCCGACGATCGGACGGCCGGCGGCGACCTGGGCGCGCAGCCGGTCGAGTACGTCCTGACGGCTGATGGTGGTCACGGTGATCACTCCTCGGTGGTCTGCGGGGGCGCTTCGGAGGTTCTTCGGGACTGTTCGGGGTTCTTCGGGGTTCTTCGGGGTTCTTCGGGGGCTGTTACGCGGTTCCCCGTCCGGTCAGTGGGCAGCCACGCGCGCGTGCTCGGTGATCAGCCGGTGGAGGCGGTCGGCCATGGCGACCGCGAACGAGGGGTCGTTGACGTGGGCGTCGAGTTCGTGGACGCGGACCTCGCCGCCACGGACTGCGGCGCGCAGGGCGTCCAGGCCTGCCCGGTCGGCCTCCGGGTCCGCGAACGGCCCGTCGGTCACGTCCACGGCCGAGATGCCGCGCAGGGGCCAGAAGACCTCGGACGGGCCCCGTGCGGCGCGGAGCTTGCGGCCCATGGCGGTGCCGAGTTCGGCCATCTCCTCGGCGGTGGTGCGCATCAGCGTCACGGTCGCGTTGTGGACGAGCAGTTGTCGCCCGGCGAACCGCTCGGGAACGGTCGCGGCCGGGCCGAAGTTGACCATGTCGAGGGCCCCGGGGGCGACGACCTGCGGGATGCCGACCGTGCCCGCCGCGGTGAGCCGGGACGGGCCCGCGCTGAGGACGCCGCCGACGAGTTCGTCGGCGAGTTCGGTGGTGGTGAGGTCGAGGACGCCGTCGAGCATGCCGTCCTTCGCTAGCTTCTCGACGGCCCTGCCGCCCGCGCCGGTGGCGTGGAAGACGAGGACCTCGTAGCCGAGTTCGGCGAGCCGGGCGCGGGCCACGTCGACGGCCGGGGTCGTCACGCCGAACATGGTGGCCGCGACGACCGGCCGCCCCCGGCCCGCGGGCTCGTCGTGGTTGCGCTCGTAGCGGCGGGCCATGCCGGCGGCAGCGGCGGCGGCGTTGCCGAGGACCTGGCAGGAGACGGAGTTGAGGCCGGAGATGTCGACGACGCTGTACATCAGGGTGAGGTCGCTGCTGTCGACGTACGGGGAGACGTCGCCCCCGGCCATGGTGCTGACGAGCACCTTCGGTACGCCGATGGGCAGGGCCCGCATGGCCTGTGCGGCGATGGCGGAGCCGCCGCTGCCCGCGGCGGCGAGCACGGCGTGGAGCCGGCCCTTGCGGTAGAGGTCGACGACGACCCGGCTGAGGCCCTGGGCCATCGCGGCGACGGCCGCACCGCGGTCCCCGGCGGCCCGCAGTGTGGCGAGGTCGTGGCCCCCGGCCCGCGCGACGACATCGGCGGAGACGTCCGCCACCGGCGCGTGGGCGGGTGGCGGCATGATCCCGGTGTCGACGAGCAGGACGTCGCTGCCGTACTCCCTGAGCCGCTCGCGCAGCCAGGCGTACTCCTCGCCCTTGGTGTCCAGTGTGCCGACCAGCACGACGGTCGCCATGCCCTCACCCTTCTCCGGTCCCGCTTCCCGGGCCCGTGACCCGGTCCCGCCGTCGTCGATCCTCCGTCGTGTGACCTGCGGCGACAACGACCAGTCGGGCCGGATTGGCCTGCGTCGTGGCGCACTATGGGTGCCATGGCCAGGATTGCTTCGACCCGTTTGTCCCGACTGCTCACCGGCTGGTCGTCGGAGGGGCCCGGTCCGCTGCCACGGCGGCTGGCGGACGCCCTGCGCGAGCTGGCCGAGCGGGGCGACGTGGTGGGCGGCAGCATCCTGCCCTCGCAGCGCGAACTGGCCCTGGTGCTGGGAGTGAGCCGGTCCACCGTCACGGCCGCGTACGGGCTCCTGGAGAGCGAGGGCTGGCTGGAGAGCGTGCGGGGCAGCGGCTCCCGGCTGCGGGGGTCGGGGGCGCTCGACGGGTACGTGTCCGAGGGGCGGCTCGTGAGCTTCGACGCCCGCTCGCGGACCGCCGGCACCGCCGACCTGTCGAGCGGCGCGCTGCCGGGGCTCGGCGCGGTGGGCGAGGCCGTGGACGCCCTGAGCGGCGGCGACCTGGGCGCGCTGCTCGGGGACGACGGCTACCACCCGTACGGCATCCCGGCCCTGCGCGAGGGCATCGCCGCGTACTACCGGGCGGCGGGGGTGCCGACGGAGGCGGGCCAGGTCCTGGTGACCTCGGGTTCGCAGCAGGCCGTGTGGCTGGTGGCGCAGGCACTGGTCGAGCCGGGCGACACGGTGGTCGTGGAGAACCCCACCTACCGGGGCGCCCTGGAGGCGCTGCGCGCGCGTGGCGCCCGACTCGTCCCGGTGGGCGGGGACGGTCCCGGCGGGGGTGCGGACGGAGCCGACCCGGCGGCGCTGCGCCGGCTGTGCGCCCACGGCCGCCCCCGGCTCGTGTACCTCCAGCCGACGGTGCACAACCCGACGGGGCGCAGTCTGGACGGCGCGGCGCGCAGGGAGTGGCAGCGGGTCCTGACGGACCTGGAGCTGTTCGCGGTCGAGGACACGGCCTGCGCCGAACTCGCCCTGGGCGATGAGGGAGACGGCGGCCCTGGCGGGAGCGTCGGCGGCCCGCGAACGGCGTCCCGGGACGACGCGGCTCCCGTGCCGCTCGTGGCGGAGCTTCCGATGGGGTCGACGGTGACCGTCGGCACGCTGTCGAAGCTCTTCTGGGGAGGTCTGCGGGTGGGCTGGGTCCGGTCCTCGCCCCAGGTGGTGTCCCGGCTGGCGAAGATCAAGACCTCGGTGGACCTGTCCTGTTCGGTCGTGGACCAGCTCGTCGCCGTGCGTCTGCTCGACCGTCTTCCGGAGGCACGCGCGCGTCGCCGGGCGGAACTGCGGGGGCAGCGGGACGCGGCGGAGGCGCTGCTGCGCGCGACGGCGCCGCACTGGGAGTGGACCCGGCCGGCGGGCGGTCCCGCACTGTGGGTGCGGGTCCCCGGCTCCGACACGGAGGCCCTCGCCCAGCTGGCACGGCGGCACGGCGTCTCGGTGGTGCCGGGCTCGGCCTTCTCGCCGGTGGACGGCTTCCGGGACAGGCTCCGCCTGCCGTACGCGCACGGGACGGACGCCCTGGCGGCGGCGGTCCCGACGCTCCTGGAGTGCGCGGCCCGCACGGTCGGGTGACGGGCCCACGCGGGCGGGGCCGCCACCGGCGGGCGCTCCTTCGGGCGGGCGCGAAGGCGACCCTGTCGACAACTGGCCGCGCCCTGGGGGACGTACGGAACGAGGACGGGCTCCGGGCCCGTCCGGTCGCCGCCCAGCAGGTCGATTCCGAGGGCTGGTACCGCCTCAGGACGAGACGATTCGGCCAGCCCGGCGCCCCCCGTGGGGCGGCCGGGCGCGTGTGCCACGCCGATCACTGTTTCCGCTGGTCCCAGCGGCGGGACGCCCTTGCCGAGCGGATGCGGCGGCCCTGCCGTTCGTACGCGCCCCGAGGGCGAGACGCCCTCACCCCCGTCAGGGCCACCTCTCGGCGAGAGCCACGAGCGGCCGGATTCACCCTCATCTGTGGGGGCGTCGATGGGAGGGCCGTCCCTCCGGCCGGGTGATCTTCCCCGGGAACCTGACCCGCCTCCCGTTCGTCATACCCCCCAAGGGTATGCAGAGGGCACCCCGAAGGAGGCTTCATGTCCACGAGAAGACTGACCGCGCTCACCCCCGACCAGGCGCCGGGCCGGGCCGGCGAGCTGCTCGCCGACATCGCCGAACGGCACGGCTCGGTCGGGGAGATGGTGTCGACGATGGCACACTCGCCCGCGCTGCTCGACGGCTATCTGAACCTGTCCCGGGCCATGAAGCGGGTGAAGATCCCGCGCGCCCTGAGCGAGAAGCTGTCGCTCGCCGTCCAGGAGTGGATCGGTTGCGGCACCTGCCGCGAGGCGCACCGCGCCGCCGGCCGGGCGGCGGGGCTGACCGAGACGGACATCGAGCTGGCCCGCCAGGGCACGTCGACCGACCCCCGCGAGGCCGCGCTGATCGGCCTCGCGCTCCGCGTCCTCGCCGAGCCGGGCTCACTGGGCGACGAGGACGTCGCGGAGGTACGGGCCCACGGCTGGAGCGACCGGGTGATCGCGGAGGTGGTCGGCGTGGTCACCCTGAACCTGCTGACGGGAGCCTTCAACCTGCTCGCGGGCATCCAGCCGGAGGAGGCGGAGAAGGAGGAGGGGTGAGGTAAAGCGGGGACGGGAGGCGGGAGGACGAGGGGTGGACGGCCGCGGGACCGGTGGGAACTCGGGGTGACCGACCGGCCCGCAGAGCCGTCAGGTCAGGACGGCCCGGAGGGTCAGGACAGGACGGCCCGCTCGCCCTCGGGGGCCGCCTCGCACGCCGCCCGATGCCCGTCCGGGGCCACGCGGGCCGCGTCCCGGGACGTATGGGCCGGCGGTGCGGCCCGGAGGTCGGCCAGCAGTTCGGCCTGGCCCGTCAGGACGCCCGAGAGGATCGTGCGGGCGGTCCGCAGCAGCTCCGCGACCTGAGGAGTCGTCAGGACGTAGTACACGGCCGTTCCCTCACGCCGGGCGGAGACCAGGTTCGCCCGCCGCAGCACGGCCAACTGCTGCGAGAGGTAGGCCGGTTCGACCCCGGTGTCGCGCAGCATCTCGGCGACGCCGTGCTCACGCTCGCTCAACAGCTCCAGGACGCGGATGCGCACGGGATGCCCCAGCGTCTTGAAGAACTCCGCCTTCAGTTGGTAGAGCGGCGCGCTCATCGTATCCACCCCGCGCGTCGCGTCGACCCAGCACTCTGCACCATGCCGCCTATCCTCGCGCGAACGGGGGCCGGGGGCGTACCGGACGGGAACTTCGGGCCGTTCAGGCGCTCGGCCACGCATCGCTGCGCCACTCCCGCTGCTCCGCGCCCGCGCCGCGGTGGGCCGCGAGGGCGGCGGCCAGGTCGCGGTGGACCTGGACGGCGGGGCCGTCACCGGGCGGCACGAGGGAGCCGTCGGCCGGGATCGCGGCCAGTTCGAGGACCCGGCCGGCGGCGCGGAGCCGTACGGCCGCCTCCGCGACGGCGAGTTGCCCGCCCACGGACCAGCCCCGCAGCCTGGTCAGGTCGAGGACGACCGGACCGGTGCCGCGCGCGACCGCCCACCCCACGGCCCCGGTGAAGCGTCCCACGGCGTCGGATCCGAGGAATCCGGCCAGGGACAGGACACCCAGGTCCCGCTGGACGGTGTAACGCCATTCGATGGTCATCTACGTCGTCGTCCCTCTCGTGCGGGCTCACAGCGGAAGCACGGAGGGCCCGGTCATCGGTTGGCCGGACCAGGATCCCACTTATTTGCATAACGATGCAATTCGCTGAATTCTCAGGTTCCGGCCGGACGCCCGGCCGGTGCGAACGGATAGGGTGACGGTCGGCCCGCGACCGGGCCGCGGAACCGTTGTCTTCCCCGAGAAATTGAGGTACCAGGACGATGGCCGCGAGCCGCGAGCCGCGAGCCGCGAGCCGCGAGCCGCGAGCCGCGAGCCGCGAGCCGCGTAACGGGTGAGCGGGGCGTACGTTGGCGGGGTGGCCATGTACGTTGATCGGCCCCTCCGCGTCCCCGTCGGGCCGGACGCCGAGCGGTGGCGGACCTTCCCCGGTGAGCGGACCCTCGTGGTCGCCGCGCGTACCGTCGTCTCCACCACCCGGGTCCTGGAGTGCCTCCCCGCCGTCCTGCGCGACGACACCCGGGTGAGCGTCGTCTTCGCGTACGACCCCACCTCCGCCTTCAACGACGGCGTCCTCGACCTGCTGCACGACTCCGGCTGCCGCGTGATGCCCTGGTCGCAGCTCCGTGACCTCGCCCCGGACCTCGTCCTGACCGCCAGCGAGAACATCGACGTCCCCGAGGGCGCGTACCCCGTCCTCGTCCTCCCCCACGGCATCGGCTTCCAGAAGTACGTCCCGGACTCGCGCGCCGACCGGGTGCGGCTCTCCGGTCTCGTGCCCGACGCGCTCCTGGAGGCGGGCCGCGCCTGGCTCGCGACCTCCCATCCGGACCAGCGCGAACAACTGCTCTCCACGCACCCCGAGGCGGCGGGCCGCACGCTCCTGGTGGGCGACCCGTGCTTCGACGAGCTGCTGGCCAGCGCGCCGCTGCGGCCCGCGTACCGCGCGGCGCTCGGCGTCGGCGCGCGCCAGCGGCTCGTGGTGGTCAGTTCGACGTGGGGGCCGACCTCGCTGCTCGGCGAGCGCCCCGGGCTTCCGGCGCGGCTGCTCGGCGCGCTCCCGTACGACGACTACCGCGTGGCGGCCGTCGTCCACCCCAACGTGTGGGCGGCGCACGGCTCCTGGCAGCTCCGCCGCCATCTCGCCGCCGCGCTGGACGCGGGCCTGCTGCTGGTCCCGCCGGTGCACGCGTGGCGTTCCGTGCTCCTCGCGTCGGACCTGGTGGTCGGGGACCACGGCTCGGTGACCCTGTACGGCGCGGCACTCGGCCGGCCGGTGCTGCTCTCGGCGTTCGGGAGCGACTCCGTACCCGGTACGGCGGCGGAGGTACTGGGGCGGCACGCGCCACGCCTCGACCCGGGGCGGGACCCTCGCGAACAGGTGGAGGCCGCGTTCGAACCGGCGGCGCGCGCGGGATACGCGGAGGTGGCGGACCGGGCGTTCAGCGAACCGGGACGCGCGCTCGGCAGGCTGCGTACGGTCCTGTACGACCTCCTGCGCCTGCCGGAGCCGCCGTCCGGTCCGCCTCCGGTGCGCGCCCTCGCCCCGGTCCGTGTACCGGCGGAGCCCGTCACGTCCTGGCGGTCACGCGCGCGCGTGAACCGGGACTCCGGGACTGCGGCCGTGGTGGTCGAGGTGGAACGGTTCCCGTCCGCCGTGGCGGACGGAGTGCCGGAAGCGTCGCCGGACGGGGTGCCGGGTGCGGGATCCCCCGCCGTCGAGCTGTTCTCGCCTCTCACCTGCACGGACGCGGAACTGGACCTGGGGATCGTGGAGAGCGCGTCGGTCGTCCTGAGCACGGCGCCGGCCGCGACCGCCACGGCCGCGCTCGACTGGATCGACGCAACGCTCGGGGCCCGGCCGGGCTGCCTCGTGGCGGCGACCTCGCTCGACGCGGGCGGCCATCTGGTGGGGCTCCGGGACGGCCGGGTCGTCGAGGTGACGCAGCGCGGCTCCTTCACCGGCCCGCACCTTCCGGCGACGGCGGTCTACGCGTGCCTGCGCGCCGGACTCCCCCTGGACGGCCCGGCGTCCGTGCGTGCGGGGCGCTCCCCGGACGGTGGGCTGTGGTCCGTGCGCGCGAGGCGCTCTCCGCACGTTGAAGGGTCCCCGTACGGCGACGCACCCGGCGCGGCGGGCCCGGTCCTGGTCCTGCGCACCGTCACCGCACCCGACCGGGGCCCGACCACCGGCTGAGCCCCGCCCCTCCCCGGACGCGGAACCCCCGTCCTCACTCCGCCCCAAGCACCCTCAGACGCTCCCGCAGGACCGGGGCCAGAGGGCTGCCGCCGGCCTCGTGGACGTCCGCCGCCCTGGTCAGCCACTCGGGGGTCTCCGCCGTACGCACGCCCGTGCGCTGCGCGATGTCCGCGAGGGCGACGAGGGCCTGGGCCTCGTAGTGCGTGGCGCGCTCCGCGCCGAGGGTGGTGGCGGCGTCCTCCAGGTCGCGCATCGCCGCCTCGGTGTCGCCGAGGTGGTCGTGGACGATGCCGAGCGCGGCGGTGGCGCGGGCCGCCATGCGCCGGTCCCGGCAGTCGGTCAGCGACCGGTGGGCGGTGCGCAGGGTCTCCAGGGCGGTCGCGGGCTCGCCAGCCGCGTCCTGGGCGCAGCCGAGGAAGTAGGTGGCGATGGCCGCGCCGCGCGCCTCCCCGGCCCGGGTGTTGAGCTCCAGGGAGGCCCGGTAGGCGGCGATGGCGCGAGCCGGATCGTGCCGGTCCCAGTACCGGCCGTCGAACTCGCGCACGGAGGCGCTGAGCACGGCGTGCCCGGCGACCTCGGCGCAGGCGAGGGCGCGGTCCAGGGCGGCGCGCGCCCGGTCGTCCTCGCCGAGGTCGAGCAGGGGCCTGGAGAGCAGGCTGCGCAGCCGGGCCTCGGCCGCCGGCGCCAGGGCCGACGCGGCGGCAGCGGCTCCCAGTTCGAGCGATTCCCGCCAGGGGCCCAGGGTCCGCTGGTGGAGGAAGAGCACGCCGTAGGCCTCCGCCAGTTGCCATACGGGGGTGTCGAGGCCGCCCGTGGCGGCGCCGGCGCGCAGCACGGCGAGGAGGTCCGCGCTGCGGCTCTCCAGCCAGGTGAGCGGTGCGGGTCCGCCGGGTGCCGCGAAGGGGTCCCGTACCCCGTTCAGGAGTACGCCGAGGTCGGCGACGCGCAGCCGGTCGGCCCGGACGGCGCGGTCGGCGAGTGCCGTGAGGACGAGGAAGTGGGTGAGGACACGGGCGACGAGCGCGGCCTCGCCGGTGGCGGGCTCCTCGGCGTCGGCGCACGCGCGCGCGTGCAGGCGGACGAGGTCGTGCATGTGGTAGCGGCCGTCGGTGGTCCGTTCGAGCAGTCCGTCGGCGGCGAGCCGGCCGAGCAGCGGGGCCGTCTCGGCGGGTGTGGCGCCGAGCGCGGCGGCGGAGGTGTCGGCGTCGTGGGTGCGGCAGGGGTGCCAGCCGAGGTACCGGTAGAGGCGGGCCGCTCCCGTCGGCAGCAGGCGGTACGTGGGGTTGAGGACGGCGGACATGGAGTGGTCTCCTCCCAGCGGCCCCAGGGACAGGGCGTCGAGCCTGCGGTTCTCGTCCGCGAGTTCCCCGGCCAGGGCGGCCGTGGTGAGCGAGGGGTCGGTGAGGAGGCGGGCGGCGGCGATCCGCAGGGCGACGGGCAGACCGCCGCAGAGCGCGACGAGGTGTTCGGCGGCGGCCGGATCGGCGGCGACGGTGTCCGCGCCGCACCGTTCGGCGAGCAGCCGCAGGGCGCCGTCCCGGTCCAGCGGGCGGAGGGCGAGGGTCCGGGCCCCGTCGAGGACGAGTTCGCCGAGCGGCGACTGACTGGTGACGAGGACGGCGCTGCCGGGGCCCTTGGGGACGAGCGGGCGGACCTGGGCGGGCTCGCCGACGTCGTCGAGGACGACGAGGAGCCGCCGGTCGGCGGTGCGGGAGCGGAAGAGCGCGGCGCGTTCCTGGAGCGAGCCGGGCATGTAGGTGTCGGTCACGCCGAGACCGCGCAGGCACATGGCGACGGCCTCGGAGACGTCACCGCCGGTCTGTCCGCGGAGGGCGGCGAAGTCCACGTACAGCTGTCCGTCGGGGAACTGGTCCCGGGCGGTGGCGGCCCAGTGCCAGGCGGTCGCCGTCTTGCCGACACCGGGCAGCCCGTGGAGGACGCCGATGCCGACGGGGGCGGACGCGGTCCGGGCCGGCGCGGGGGCGGCGGACGTGGTCGCGCCCGGCGCGGTCCCGGCCACCGTCGCCCCGCCCGCCGTACCGGTGCGCGCTGCCGGCGGGCCGAACCAGCGGTCCAGTTCGGACAGGTCGGCGGTGCGGTTGACGAACGCGGCCGTCAGGGCGGGTACCTGGTCGGGACGCGGACCGGAGCGCACGGGGCCGGAAGGTACGGGGCCGGAGGCGGCGGGGTCACGATGCTGGTGCACGGTCACGTTGATATCGCCGTGGATCCGCGAACCCTGGAAGGCCGGGCCGTGGTTCACCCCGCCGAAGTGGTACGCGGTGGTGGCCGGAGGCCCGAAGGCGGCGATGAGTTCCTGGAGTTCCGCCACGGCGGCCGGGTCGTCGCGGAGCACCCGGAGGAGCCGTTCGCTCCAGTGCGCCTCGATGGCGCGGGCGGCGGTCTCGTCCCCGGCGGCCCGCGCTGCCGCCACCTCGCGTCCTGCGGCCTCCAGTTCACCGACGACGCGGCCGGTGTCCTGACCGTCCCGGTCACCGCCGCCCGAGCCCACGGCCGTACCGGCGGCGTCGGGCCGGTCGCCCTCCACGCCTCCGCCCCGGCGGCGGAACAGGCGCCAGTCGCGCGCCTTGGCCTGCTCCCAGACGTCCGAGACGACGAGCCCGAACACGGTCGTCACCCCCGACATGGCAAGCGCCGCCAGCTCTTCCACCGCTCCCCCATCCTGTCGCGCATCGCCTCGCGCCGGTGCGTCGACGGGACGCCCCGTGACCACCGTAGAGAGATCGGCGAGGCTTTGAACAGCCCGCTCGCCGTCGCGCCGAGGCGTCCCGTGGCGCGTTCCGCCCGCCGGGCGCCGTCGCTCGCCTCCCCCGTACCGCCGCCGCAGGAACGATTTCCTCCCATAACGGGTCCACTAGGGTGCCCATGTCCCCGAAGCAGCAGCGTGGCGAAGCCACGGTCGGGCGCCTGCTGACGACGGCGCTGAGGGCGTACGAGGAGTGCGGTCCGCAGGGGTTCACCGTGACGGCGGTGACTGCGGCGGGCGGGGTCAGCCTCGGCAGTCCGTACCACCACTTCGGCAGTTTCGACGGGCTCGCCGCCGCGCTGTACTTCCGGTGCGCGGAACGCCTGCACGGCGAGGTCGTCATCGCCCTGGCCCCGACGAGGACCGGTCACGCGGGGGTGCGGGCCGTGGTCACCGCGTACCTCCGGTTCGCCGGGGAGCAGCGGGACGCGGCGCTGTTCCTCCACTCCCGCGCGTGCCCGGGACGCGGCGCGGACGCCGGACGGGTGGGGACGGCCGGGGAGCCGCTCCTCGCGGCGATCGGCGTCTGGGCGCGGCCGTTCGTCGAGACGGGCGAGATCGCGGCGGTTCCCGAGCCGGTCATCGGGGCGCTGGTCGTCGGACCGGCCGCGGAGACCGTGCGGCGCCGGCAGGCGAGGAGGACGTGGATCTCGCCCAGGCGGCCCGGGTCCTGCCGGACCGCGTCTGGCACCCCCTCGTCCCCGGCCGACGGCCGACCGGTCCCGCGATCTGTTTCCCCTCCTCCTACGCGCCCGCCCGGTCCGCGGCGGGAGCCGTGAAGGTGACGTCGGCGGCCGGTACGGTGACCTCCGCGTCGCTTCCCAGGGCGTACGCCGCGACGCGGGAGACGATAGCGGCGGGAATCGCGTCGCCGATCCCGGGCGCGGCCGGAACGTCCTGCGTGGCATGGGCGTCATGGGGGACGACGACCCGGTAGCCGCGCGCCAGGGCGGTACGGGCCGTCGCCTGGACGCACATCTCGGACATCACGCCGCAGACGGCGAGCGCGCGTACTCCCGCGTCGGCGAGCACGCCGCCCAACGGGGTCTCCTCGAAGCCGTCGTCGCGCGGCTTACGGATCACGGTCTCGCGGGGGCCGGGCACCACGGGGTGGTGGAGTTCCCAGCCCGGCGTGTGAGGTTCGTCCTCCGCGCCGGGAGGTCCGTCGTTCTGGAGGTGGACGACGAGCGCGCCGGCCCGGCGGGCCCGCGCGATCAGGTCGGTCGTACGGTCGACGAGCCGGGCGGCGGCGGGCACGGCTCCGGCACCGGTGACGAAGGCCGACTGGACGTCCACGACGATCAGGGCCTCGACGGGCGGGGCGTGCGGGGGCGCGGGTACGGGTGCGGGCGGGGGCGCGTACGAGGTCATCCGGTCATCATCAGTCCCCTCGGCCCCTGTCGCCACGGAGTTTCGCCCGGCCGGGCGCGCGCCCGGTCCTCCCGCTAGGGTCTCCGGATGACCGAACCCGACACCCTGCACGTCACCCGCGAGGCCTACGACGCCATCGCCCCCACGTACGCCGAGATGTTCCACGACCAGCTCCGCGACCGGCCGCTGGAGCGGGCCCTCCTGAGCGCGTTCGCGGAGCTGGTACGGGCGAGCGGCGACGGCCACGGCCCGGTCGCGGATCTCGGCTGCGGGCCCGGCGGCATCACGGCTCATCTCCACGGTCTCGGCCTGGACGTCCTCGGAGTCGACGCCTCTCCCGTGATGGTCGGGCTCGCGCGCCGGGCCCACCCGGGGATCCGGTTCGAGGTCGGCTCGATGGCGGCGCTGGACATCGAGGACGGCACGCTCGGTGGGGTGCTCGCACGGTGGTCCGTCATCCACACCCCGCCGCGGGACGTGCCGGGGGTCCTGGCCGAGTTCGCCCGGGTACTGGCCCCCGGCGGTCACCTGTTGATCGCCTTCCCGGCCACGGACGGCCCCGACGAGAAGACGCGGTCCTACGACCACACGGTGGCGACGGCCTACCGCTGGTCCCCCGACCACCTCGCCGCGCTCCTCCGCGCACACGGCCTGGAGGAGGCGGCCCGCCTCCGGTTCGAGCCGAAGCCCACGGACCGCCGCCAGTTCCGCGAGATCCAACTCCTGGCTCGCAAGGCGTAGTCCGGGCGAGTCACCCGTCTCCGACCGCAGCCCCGCCCGGAGGCCGATGCCGCTCGCTCGTGGTCACGCCCCGGCCCGGGCAGGAACCGCCCATCGCGTCCGCCCCCCTCTCCACCGGGGTCGCGACAGACTCGACACCCTGTGCTCTTCACCACCGAGGTACGAGGAGATCCATGGTCGACACCGTCAGCTCACTCGCCGCCCGTGTTCACGAACTGCAGGTGGCGATCATGACCGAGGGTCCCGGCGCGGTGGGCACCGCGGGCTTCCACGACGTCGTCGCGCGTGCCACGGCGCTCGGCCCCGAGGGCACGTGGCTCGCCGCCGCGGGCCATGCGAGCCTGGGCGAACTGGCCTGCCTGCACGGACAGACGGACCTGGCCGTCTTCCACTTCGACGCCGCCGTGACAGCCGGCTACAACGACTGCGTGGCACTCCACGTCGGTCCCCTGCGTCCGCTGCACCACGATCCGCGTTTCCGAGCGCCGTACCAGCGGATGCGCATCACCGCGGCCGACCTCGACGAGTTCTTCTGGCTGCACCAGGAGATGCAGCTCATGTCGCAGGACGCCCAGAGCGCGGCCGTCGACAACATCGGACGCCTCGACAACGGGGGGTCGCTGCTCCCCCAGGCGCCCCTGCCGACGCGCGAGCCGAACACCGCCGGCGTCCTGATCACCCGCATCGATCTCGCCGCGGTCCAGACCGCGCTCCGACGGGTCGCGCTGAAGCTGGACTTCCAGCGCAGCTCCGGCAACACCAGCCTCGATCTCATCGACGGCTTGTGGGACGACTCCCGCGCCCTGCGCGACGCCCGGCACGCCGACGACCTGGATTCCCGGCGCCAACGGGCGGCCGAGGGCCGGGCCTTCGTCGAACGCCCCGGCGCCGGCACCGCGCTCGTCCCCTGCCCGCCGCTGGGCTCGATCACCTACCAGGGCTGACCGGCGGCGGCCACCCCGGGCGGTACGCGCGGAATCCCGTCGCTACAGCTCGTAGTCCTGGGCCAGCTCCTCCCAGCGGACGCCGCGAAGCGCAGGATCGGCATCCTCACCAGCCGGTACCTCAGGGGCGGGCTGGAACCAGGCGACGACGAGGGAAGAACCGTCCATCGCCGGGTCGAGCGGCGCGGAGTGGAAGGCACCGATACAGAACACGGAAGGCAGCACCTCGACGGGGCCGAAGACGCCGGCGGTCTCGTCCGGGTACGCGCGGGAGGGCGGAACGAAAGAGAACGGCTTGGAGGCATACACGCGTTCGGCGTCCCGCTGGAGCCAGTCGACCTTCCGGTCGTTGACTCGCTTGCACGGGTAGCCCTCCAGCATCCCCGCGTAGGTCGAGGACATCCGCAGTTCGGTGAGCCGGACCCAGCGACCGGACGAGAGAACTATCTGACCCAGTGACATGCGGCCACCCTATGCGGAGGACTCATGTGTCGGCTCCGGCGGCGGGCCCGAGCCCGGGTGTGTCGCTTGTCGGCATCTCCGCGAACTCCCACTGCCTTCGAAGGAGTTCGTGATTCCCCAGCACGCCCAGGCCGACCACCGCGACGGCCCCGGACGGCGGCCCGCCCCCGCGCTACTCCGCCCGCAGCGCCCGCGCCGTCGCCGTGCGCGCCGCGCGGACCGCCGGGGGCAGTGCGCCCGCCGTCGCGATCACCACCCCCGCCGTCGCCAGCAGCACGAGCAGCGGCGGGCCGTACGCGTCGATGTCGGCGGGCGGGATCGTGGTGCCGACCGCACGGCCCATCGCCGGCATCACCCGGCGGTGGAGCAGCACCCCCAGCGGGACGCCGACCGCGCCCGCCACGGCGCCGACGGCGCCCACGGAGGTGAGGACCTGGGCGACCGTCTGCCAGGGCGCCATGCCGAGGGACTTGAACACCCCGAGGTCGTGGATCCGGTCGCGGGTGTCGAGGACCACCGTGTTGAACACCCCGAGTCCCGCGACGACCACCAGCATCACCGTGAGCATGGTGACGAGCGCCTGCATCGCGGTGATCACGCTCGACTTGCCCGTCTCGGTGACGGCGGCCTCGGCCCCGAGCGGCGACACCTCCGCGTCGAGCAGTTCGGCGTACCGCGCGGGGTCCGTGCCCGTGGCGACGGTGACGGCGAAGTCCGGCGGCAGGTAGCGGGCCCTCAGCGCCGCCAGGGACGCCACCGTCGTCCGCAGCGTCATGCCCTTGCCGCCCAGGTCGAAGACCTCGCCGACGATCCGCACCCGGACCGTGCGCCCCTGTTCGGACAGGGCCACCGAGTCCCCCACACCGACGCCCGCGGCCCGCGGCCCGCAGGAACCGTGTCGGGGCCACCGCCTCGCCGGGGGCCGCGAACCAGCGCCCGGAGACCATCCTGTGGCGGCTGCGGGCGGTGTCCCCCTCGTACGCGACGACCTGGGCACCGCCCTTGAGCCCCGCGACCTCCAGCCGGGTCTCCGCCGCCCGGTAGACGGAACCGGTGCCGGGGAGTGCGGCGACCGCCGCCGCCACTGCGGCCGGGTCCGCCGGCCCGCCGGGCATCGGCCGGGCCCCGGGGCCGTCGCCCGGTGCTCCGTGCGGCCGGCCCACCGTATGGACGGTGACATCGCCGCCCCGGTCCGGGTCCCCGTCGGACCTGACCGCGGTCAGCGTGCTGCCGAGCCCCACGGCGAAGGTCACCGCGAGGGCCCCGAAGGCGACCGCGGCGGCCGTGCTCGCCGTACGGGCCGGGCGGGCGAGGGGTGCGGCGAGACCGAGGGTGACCGGGCGGGGCAGCGGCAGCCGCCCGAACAGCCCGCGGGCACGGCTCCCCCGTCCACCGCCGGTGGCCGGGCCGAGACGGAGGACCGTCGCCGTCGGGAGCCGGGCCGCGCGCAGCGATGGGCCGAACGCGGTGCCGGCCACCAGCGCGAGGGCGCCCGCGGCCACCGTGAGGTCCACCCGGAGGGGGACGCGCACGACCGCCGTCCCGTACGTCTCCGCCACCTCGGCCATGAGGGGGACGGCGAGGGCGCTGCCGAGGGCGACACCGAGCACGGCGCCCACGGAGCTCGGGATCAGGGCCTGGGCCATGTACGCCCTGCCGACCTGGAGCGGGGTGAACCCGAGGGCCTTGAGGATCCCGACCGACGGGTGGCCGCTCCCACCGCGCCGCTCACCCGACGGGGACGCGGCGGTGGCAGCGGTACGGCGCACCCGGCCGGACGTGGTCCTGATGGACATCCGGATGCCGGGGACCGACGGTCTGGAGGCCACCCGGCGCATCCTCGCGGGCGAGTCGGCGCCGCCGAGGATCGTCGTCCTCACCACGTACGACCTCGACCGGTACGTGTACGCGGCGCTCGGCGCGGGCGCGAGCGGCTTCCTGCTCAAGGACGTGACCCCGGAGCACCTCACGGCGGCGGTCCGTCTCGTCCGCTCGGGCGACGCGCTGCCGGCCCCGGCGATCACCCGCCCGCCTGGTGGAGCGCTTCGCGGCCTCCGCCGGGACTCCGGCCGCACCGCACCGTGAGCTGGCCACCCTCACCCCGCGCGAGCTGGAGGTGCTCGAGGCCCTCGCGCGCGGCCACAGCAACGCCGAGCTGGCCGTTCGGTTCGGGCTGAGCGAGGCGACGGTGAAGACCCATGTGGCCCGGATCCTGTCGAAGCTCCGGCTGCGCGACCGGGCCCAGGCCGTGATCGCCGCCTATGAGACGGGGCTCGTCTCGCCCGGCGCGGAGGGGCGGGGGGCCGCCGGCCCCGGGTGAGGGGGGCCGACCCCGTCCGGAAGCCCGGCCTCCGGGCGCAGCAGGTCGCCCAGTTCCGTGAGGCGGATCAGCCGCAGGATCCACGGCTGGTCGCACACGAGCCGCCAGGGCGCCCCACGCCGGTGCATGCGCCCGGCGCAGTGGGCGAGGAGGCCGAGTCCGGTGGCGTCGCAGAAGGCGAGGCCCCTGATGTCGACCGTCAGGGCGTCGGACTCCCTGACGAGGGCGTCGAGCTCGGGCCGCAGGTGCCGCACCAGGACGAGGTCGAGTTCGCCCTGGAGGGCCGCGATGGTGTGACCGCCGTCCGATCGGACGACGAGGTACGGGTCATGACGGGGGATCAGCTGCATCGGACGCTCCACAGGGTGGCTCCATGTGTCGCTCCGAGCGTGACCGCCCCCGTTCCGGGAGGGACGTTTCGCCTCTGCCGCTATCACCTGAATCGGTGAATATGGGGCCCGCATCTCCTCGTACGGACGGTCGATGTGCGCACACGATGCCGATACGCGCCCGTCCCCGTCTCCGTTCCCTGACCGCGCCCGCCCCCGTATCCGTATCCGTATCCGTATCCGTATCCGGCTCGTTCAGCCGGGCAACGTCACGAGCCCCGTCTCGTACGCGGTGATCACCAGCTGCACCCGGTCCCGGGCGCCCAGTTTGGTGAGGAGGCGCGACACATGCGACTTGGCGGTGGCCACCGTGATGAACAGCTCCTCCGCGATCTCGGTGTTCGTCAGACCGCGCCCGATGAGGGTCAGGACCTCCCGTTCCCGCTCGGTGATGCCCTCGACCGGCTGTGGGGAGCGCCGCGTGGGGCGCCCGACGAAGTCCGCGATCAGCCGGCGCGTGACCCCGGGCGCGATCAACGCGTCGCCGGTGGCGACCACCCGGACGGCCGCGAGGATGTCGTTCAGGGCCATGTCCTTGACGACGAAGCCGCTCGCCCCGGCCCGCAGCGCGCCGTAGACGTGGTCGTCCTCGTCGAAGGTGGTCAGGACGAGGACACGCGTCGCGGTCGGCCCGGCGGTGATCAGCCGAGTGGCCTCGATCCCGTCCATGCCGGGCATCCGGATGTCCATCACCACGACGTCGGGGTCGACGTCCCTGACCAGCTGGACCGCCTCGGCCCCGGTCGCGGCCTCGCCGACGACCTCCAGATCGGGGTGATCGGCCATGACCAGGCGCAGGCCGGACCGGACCAGTGGCTGGTCGTCGGCGAGCACGATGCGGAGGGGAGCCGTGGTCATCGGGCCTCCAGGGGAACGCGGGCGCCGTCGGACAGCGGCAGTCGGGCCGCCACCCGGAATCCGCCCTCGGCGCGCGGCCCGGCGCTGAACTCACCGGACAGCAGGGCGACCCGCTCCCGCATGCCCACGAGGCCGAAACCGTGGGCCGCGCCGTACTCCCCGATGGCCCCGCGCCCGTCGTCGACGACCTCCACGGTCAGCTCCTCGTCCCCGTAGGCGATGAGCACCCGGCAGTGTCCGGTGCCCGCGTGGCGGACCACGTTGGTCAGCCCCTCCTGAACGATACGGAAGGCGGACAGGTCGACATCGGCCGGCAGGGGCCCCTCCCGCCCGCTGCGGCGGACGTCCACCCGTACGCCCGCGTCGGCCGTGGCCGCCGCCAGCCGGTCGATGTCCGCGAGGCCCGGCGAGGGCGCGAGGCCGCCATCGCCCCCCGCGGCCTCCGCGCCCGGGGCCGTCCTGCGGAGCGCCGTCAAGGTGCGCCGAAGGCCCGACAGGGTCTCCCTGCTGGTGGTCTCGATGGCCCGCAGCGCCTCGCCGGCCTCCGTGGGCCGGGTCCGGATGACCTGGCTCGCCGCCCCGGCCTGGATGGCGATGATGCCGATGCTGTGGGCGACCATGTCGTGCAACTCCCGTGCGATACGCAGCCGTTCGGCGGTGACGGCCTCGGCGAGCTCCTGTGCGCGCAGCGCCGCCGCGTGCTCGCCGCGCTCGTGGATCAGCAGTCCGCCCGTGCAGGCCGCGGCCGTCGCCAGGAGGGCGATGACGACGTTGACGGTCAGGTTGTCCCCGTGCGAGAAGCCGCCGATGACCAGCAGCTGGAGGAGGAGGGACCCGGCCGCGGCGAGGATCGAGGTCCGCCGCGCGCGGGTGGCGACGACGAAGCCCAGGACGAGGTCCACCGCGAGGTAGGACAGGAACTGGCCCTGGTACGCGGCCGACAGGCTCGCACGGCCGGAGCCCGGGACGCCGACCACCACGGCGGTGGCCCCGAGGAGCGCCAGGCACAGGGCCAGGAGCGGCGCGCGGCGCAGCACGCCGACGAGCAGGCTCGCGGCGAGCAGGGCGCCGACGCCGTGGACCGTGCCCGAGGCGCGGGGCGCACCTCCCACGAGCAGGCCCACCGCGAGGAGGTAGAGGGCGCCTCCCGCCCAGGCCGTGGGCTTCGTTCCGGTCATCGGCGGTGCGGCCCCTCATGAGGGGCGCCTCGGTGGGCGAGGCGCGCGGGCGACGGGGTGGTCGGTACGGCGTTCATCCCGCGACACTATCCAGCCGCCGCCCCGCGGGAATCCGCCCACGGACTTACACCCGCGGGCGAACCCGGGGGGTCGATTGCCGTCCGCGGCCCCATGCTCGGGCGGGGCCCTCCCGGCAGGGTTGGGCCTGTGTTCGAAGTCAACGAACTCACCGAGCGCTACGGCGGGAAGACCGCCGTCGACCAGCTGTCCTTCACCGTGCGACCGGGCCGGGTCACCGGATTCCTCGGCCCCAACGGGGCGGGCAAGACCACCACCCTGCGGATGATCCTCGGTCTGGACGCGCCGACCGGCGGCGCCGCCACCGTCAGCGGAGTCCCTTCCGCAGCCGCCCGCGCGGACTGCGGCACGTCGGCGCCCTCCTGGACGCGGGCCAGGTCCACGGCGGGCGCACGGCCGCGGCCCATCTGTCCGCCCTGGCCCACAGCAACGGGATCTCCCCGCGCCGGGTGGACGAGGTGCTGCACGAGGTGGGCCTGTCCGAGGCCGCGCGGCGCCGCATCGGCGGCTTCTCGCTCGGCATGAAGCAGCGTCTGGGGATCGCCACCGCGCTGCTCGGCGACCCGCCGGTGCTGATGTTCGACGAGCCGGTCGACGGCATGGACCCGGAGGGCGTGCTCTGGATGCGCCGTCTCTTCCGGCGTCTCGCGGCCGAGGGCCGTACGGTCTTCCTCTCCAGCCATCTCGCTCACCGTCGTGAGCGAGTACAGCAGCGGCCTGATCCGCATGACGACCGTGGCCGTCCCCGCCCGGGGTGCGGTGGTGCTGGCCAAGGCGGGCGTCACCGCCGCGCTCTGGACCGCGGTCGGGGCGGTCGTCTCCACGGGTGGCTTCCTCGTGTCCGGCGGTCCTGGACACGCAGCGGGCCGGGGTTCCGCTCAACGTCCCGGAGTGCTCCGGGCGCTGGCGGCCTCCGCCCTGCTGGCCCCGGTCTGCGCACTGACCGGCCTCGGCCTCGGAGCGCTGATCAGGCACAGCGCCGCCACCCTGGTCTCCAGCGCCTTCCTCCCGGTGACGCTGCCGCCGATCTTCTCGCAGAGCACACGCTGGTCCGCCGCCGTGAGCCATGCGATGCCGGTCACGGCAGGGAAGCGTCTCGTGCAGACCTGGACGCCGGATCCGGATTCGCTCGCCTACAGCGCCACCGTCCCCGGCTCATGGACCGTGTACGCCCTCTGGCCGCTGATCGCCGTCGCCCTCGCCGTGGTCGTCGTTCGGCGCCGGGACGTGTGAACGGTTGCCCTCGCCCGTACCGCCGCTCGCCGCGAGGGCCTCCGCGGCGATGCGGTCGAACTGGGCGCCCATGGCGGCGGACAGCGCCTGGGCCGCGGAGAGGGGCCTGACCATGACCGTGAAGTCGTCGATCCTCCCCTCCTCGTCGAAGTGGAGGAAGTCGCAGCCGTTGATCTCCTTGTCCCCGACCTTCGCGGTGAAGACGAGCGCGTGGTCGCGGCCGTCCGCGCTCTCGATCTCGCGGACGTACCGGAAGTCGGTGAAGACGCGGACGACCCCGCGCAGGATGGCCGCGGTGATGGCCTTGCCGGGGTACGGGCGGAAGGCCACCGGGCTGGTGAAGACGACGTCCTCGGCGAGCATGGCCTCGATGGCGGCGTGGTCGCGGTGCTCCACGGCCTGACGGAACGGGTGCATGATGCGGCTCCATAGGCAACTTTTTGATTAGGTGCAGATGTAGCTAACCGCATGGCCGCTTCGCCGTCCAGGGGGCGGCGGGTTCCGGCCGACGCCACGATCGGCGGGTTCCGGCCGCCGCCACGAAAGAAGGACGGGCGGCCGGGGCAGACCTCCCTCAGTCGCCCCGACCGCCCGCCCGGCTCAATCGCGGCTCAGCCCGCGAACCTCGCCATCCACGCCTCGACCTCGTCCGAGGAGCGCGGCAGACCGGCGGACAGGTTCTCGTTGCCGTCCTCCGTCACGACCAGGTCGTCCTCGATCCGGACACCGATGCCGCGCCACTCCTCCGGCACGGTCAGGTCGTCGGGCTGGAAGTAGAGACCCGGCTCGACGGTGAGGACCATGCCCGGCTCCAGGACGCCGTCGACGTACTCCTCCGTGCGCGCCTGCGCGCAGTCGTGGACGTCGAGGCCGAGCATGTGGCCGGTGCCCGCCATGGTGAAGCGACGCTGGAGACCCAGCTCGTACGCGCGGTCCGCGGGGCCCTCGATGAAGCCCCACTCGACGAGCCGCTCCGCCAGGTGGCGCTGACACGCCTCGTGGAAGTCGCGGTAGGCGGCGCCCGGCTTCACGGCCGCGATGCCGGCCTCCTGGGACTCGTACACCGCGTCGTAGACCTTGCGCTGCACGTCGGTGAAGGTGCCGCTGATGGGGAGGGTGCGGGTGACGTCGGCGGTGTAGAGGGAGTGGGTCTCCACACCGGCGTCGAGCAGCAGCAGCTCGCCGGGGCGGACCGGTCCGTCGTTCTCCGTCCAGTGCATGATCGTCGCGTGGTCGCCGGCGGCGCAGATCGAGCCGTAGCCGAGGGCGTTGCCCTCCAGGCGCGCCCGGCGGAAGAAGGTGCCCTCGATCCAGCGCTCGGAGGTGGCGACCGCCCGGGAGAGCTCACCGACACAGTCGGTGAAGCCGCGGACGGTGGAGTCCACCGCCTTGCGCATCTCGCCGAGCTCCCACGCGTCCTTGACGAGCCGGAGGTCGCTGAGCGTGCCGTCCAGCTCGATGTCACGCTCCTCGTCGGTGGTGACGGCGGCTTCGAGGACGGGGTCGTGGCCGCGGACGATACGGGTCGGCACGCCCTCGCCGGCGGCGAGGTCCGTCGCCAGCGAGCGGACGTCGCGGCAGGGCAGGCCGAGGACCGTCTCGTACTCGGCGAGGGAGGGGCGGCGGCCCATCCACAGCTCGGCCGTGTAGCCGATCCAGAACTCGTCGTTGTCCCGGCTGTCGCGGGGCAGCACGTAGCAGTACGCGTCGTGGCCGCCGTCGGCGCGGGGTTCGAGGACCAGGGCGCTGTCGCGGGCCTTGTCCCCGGTCATGTGGACGTAGCCGGAGTACGCGCGGAAGGGGTAGGTGTCGTCGTTGGAGCGGGTCTTCAGGTTGCCGGAGGGGATCACCAGGCGCTCGCCGGGGAAGCGCGCGGAGAGCTCGGCACGGCGCTGGGCCGCGTACGGGGCCTGCTCGGCGGGTTCGAGATCGTGCCGCTCGGTGTCCGCCCACCCGGTCCTCATCAGGGTGGAGAGTTCCTCGGAGACTCCTCCGTAGAGGCCGTTCTTGCGACCCTTCGCCACGTCCTGCTCCTTCTTCCGCATGGGTTCCTCGGCCACCGGTCGGCGGCGGCACCCGGAAAGTACCGCTCTCCGGCCGCCCCGGGTGCCCAGGACCGCCAGTGGCACGAATCGGCCACGGCCGGAGAGCGGGCGGACCGATAATGGCGTCATGGCGAACGAGAAGCTCGGTGAGGCCCTGCGGCTGCTGGGGATCGGTCCGGAGGCCGTCCGGGTCTACGGCAGGCTGCTCGACATGGGGCCCGCGCCCCTGAGCGCGGTCGGCACCGCCGCCGGTCTCGAAGGGGCCGCGCTGGCGGAGGCGTACCGCGAACTCGTCGACTCCGGTCTGGCGAGCACCGCCGAGGAGGGCCGGGACGTGGTGGCCCCGGTGCCGCCGGCCGCCGGTCTGGAGATCCTCGGGCGGCGGCGGGCGGCCGAGCTGGACGAGTCCCGGATCACGGTCGGGGGCGCCTTCGACTCGTTCCGACGGCACCGGCTCGCCGGGTACCACGACCCGCTCGTGGAGGTCGTCACCGGCGACGCCATCGGACTGCGGATGCGCCAGGCCTGGGCGAGCGCGCGGGAGCAGATCCGGCAGTTCGACTCGCCGCCGTACTTCCCGCTCGAAGGCGCCACCGACGACGCGCTGGCCACCCTCGCGCGGGGGGTGACGCAGCGGGTCGTGTACTCGCGCGAGTCGCTGGAGTACCCGGGGCAGCTGGAGAACGCCATCGAGCCGTGCGTGGAGGCCGGCGAACAGGCCCGGGTGCTGCCCTCGGTGCCGGTCAAGCTGCTGATCATCGACGACGCGTACGCCCTGGTCGCCCTGGCGATCAGGGAGACGGACGTCTACAACACCATGCTGGTCGTGCAGCCGTGCGGGCTGCTCTCGGCGCTCGTGGCGCTGTTCGAGCAGGGCTGGCAGAGCGCGCTGCCCCTGCACGGCCGCACGGCCCGGCCCGCCGCGCTGCTCCCGGCGGACCGTCGCCTGCTCCGGCTCCTCGCGGCCGGAGCGAGCGACGAGGTGATCGCGCGGGAGATCGGGGTCAGCCGCCGCACGCTGTTCCGCCGGGTGCAGATCCTGATGGCCCGCCTCGGCGCTACGAGCCGCTTCCAGATGGCGCTGCAGGCACAGCGCTCGGGGTGGCTGTGAGCGGCCCGGCGACCGCCGGTTCCCCTGCGGGTACGCCCTCCGGGGCGGTGGCCTCCGCCTCGCCCGCGAGTACGCCCCCCGGGGCGGGGCGGGCGAGCCGCTGCCACAGATAGGTGTGGACGAGCGCGCTGTTGTGCGCCGCCTGCTCGTTGTCGCCCGCGCCCGCGTGGCCGCCGCCCGTGTTCTCGTGGAACAGCACCGGGTGGCCCAGCTCCCGCAGCCGCGCCGCCGTCTTCCGGGCGTGCCCGGGGTGCACCCGGTCGTCGCGGGTGGAGGTCATCAGCAGGACCGGCGGGTAGGCGCGGTCCGCCGCCAGCCGGTGGTACGGGGAGAGATCGTGGAGGTGCGGCCGGTCGGCCTCGTCGTCCGGGTCGCCGTACTCGGCGATCCACGACGCGCCCGCGAGGAGCTTGTGGAAGCGGGTCATGTCCAGCAGCGGCACCTGGGCGACGATCGCGCCGAACAGCTCGGGATGACGGGTGAGCATGGCGCCCATGAGCAGGCCGCCGTTGCTGCCGCCCTTCGCGCCCAGCATGGCCGGGGTGGTGATTCCCCGTGCGACGAGGTCCTCGGCGACGGCCGCGAAGTCCTCGAAGGCCCGGGGCCGTTCGGCGCGCAGGGCCGCCTGGTGCCAGTCGGGGCCGTACTCGCCGCCGCCCCGGATGTTGGCGATGACATGGGTGCCGCCGCGCTCCAGCCAGGCCCGGCCCGTGACCGCCCCGTAGAACGGGGTGAGGGAGACCTCGAAGCCGCCGTACCCGTAGAGCAGGGTGGGGCCGGGGCCGGTGGCGGTGCGGTCGGGTCCGATGACGAAGTACGGGACCCGGGTGCCGTCCCGGGAGGTGGCGAAGTGCTGCTCGACGGCGAGGCCGCCGGTGTCGAATCGCTCAGGGGCCCGCTTGATCACCTCGGAACCGGCTCCGATGCGCCCGAAGCGGAGCGTGGAGGGCTGGAGGAAGCCGGACACGTCGAGGAAGTACTCGTCGGAGACGTCCGGGTCCGTGCCGAAGACGCTGACCGCCGACAGGGCGGGGACCCCGGCGAGCGGGTCGCGCGTCCAGCCGCCGCCGTCGGCGGGGGTGAGCACCTCGACATGGGTGCTGACGTCCCGCATCGTCTCCAGGACCAGGTGGTTCCGGGTCCAGGTGTGTCCGGCGAGGGCGGTCCGCGCGTCCGGCGTGAACAGCACCTCGTGGGTGCGGTCCCCCGCCAGGAACCCGTCGAGGTCGAAGGCGAGCAGGGAGCCCGTGGGCCGGTCCAGCCACGCGGACTTCAGGGTGACGATCAGGTGCTCGCGGTGCGCGTAGGCGACGGCGTCGTCGGGCACGTCGATGCGTACGCGGGTGCCGTCGGGCCGCAGCAGGTGGGTCTCGCTGCGGAAGAAGTCCACCGAGCGCCCGACGAACTCCCGCTCGAAGCCGGGTGTGGTGTCGCGGTAGCCCCAGGCCGCCACGTCGCCCCGCTCGGCCTCGAAGACGAGTTCGGCGTCCTCCACGGGAGTCCCGCGCCGCCATCTGCGGACCGTGCGCGGGTAGCCGGAGTCGGTGAGCGAGCCAGGACCGAGTTCCGTACCGACCAGGACGGTGTCGGCGTCGACCCAGGAGATCCGCGTCTTGGCCTCGGGCAGCCGGAACCCGTCCTCGATGAACTCCCCGGTGAGGAGGTCGAATTCACGGACCACGACGGCGTCGCCGCCGTCGCGCGAGAGCCTGACGAGGGCCCGCTCGAAGTCGGGCCGCCGCACCCGCGCCCCGTCCCAGACCCACTTCTCGCCCTCCGCAGCGGCGAGCGCGTCGACGTCGAGGAGGACCTCCCACTCGGGCTCGTCGTCCTGGTACCGCTCCAGGGTGGTGCGCCGCCACACACCTCGTACGTGCTCGGCGTCCCGCCAGAAGTTGTAGAGGTACGCGCCCCGCCGCACGGGGTAGGGAATCCGGTCCGAGGCGTCGAGCACCTCGCGCAGCCGTGCCTTCAGTGCGTCGAACCCGGCGTCACCGGCCACGTCACGCGCGGTCTCGGCGTTCCGCTCGGCCACCCATGCGAGCGCCGCCTCGCCGGAGATGTCCTCCAGCCACAGGTACGGGTCGTCCCCGTTCGCCTTGTCCATGGCTCTACTGTCCACCCGCGCGCCGCAGCCGGGCCGCGAGGTGGTGCCCCAGGGGCCTGCCGACCGCCGCGAGGTCGTGGAAGAAGTCGAGCGTGCCGCCGTCCGTGAGGGTGTAGCGCCGGCGGCTGGCGTCGACCCGCTTGGCGGTGGGGGCGAGGGCGACCTCATGGCTGGTGAGGTCGATCGCGCCGTCCTCGGCCCGGCCTACCAGGATCTCCGCGATCCCGGTGGGCTGGGTGATCAGCGCCTCGATGTGACCCTCCGGCTTGAGCCGCCACCAGCCG
This sequence comes from Streptomyces sp. NPDC001728, assembly GCF_040297565.1. NCBI lineage: Bacteria > Bacillati > Actinomycetota > Actinomycetes > Kitasatosporales > Streptomycetaceae > Streptomyces > Streptomyces sp. NPDC001728. Next base: position 90,000 of record NZ_JBEOZK010000018.1, on the reverse strand, counting down.
CTCTCACGTGCGGCGGGCCGCAGCGGGGTCCCGTCGGCGTCGACCAGCCAGGCGCGGGCGTCGTAGTGCAGGAAGGGCCGCCCGTCGTGACTGAAGGTGACCTCCTGGGCGTACGTGAACTCCTCGGCGAGCGTCGGGTACCCACCGCGCCCCCGGCCGGTCCACACTCCGAGGAGTCCGGTCACCGGCGCGAGCAGCTCGTGCGGCGCGGGCGCCTCGTCCGCCCGGAGGGCGTCGGGGTAGGGGAACTTCCGGTCGCGGTCGGACATGCGCTGCGCTCCTGGGTCGGGACGTGTGCCGGTGGGCAGCTTAGGCGGTGGGCGGCAGGTCGGGCGGGGGGCCCGGGGCCGGGAGCTGCGGCGCGGGCGCCGGGCTGCTTGCCGGCGCGCCGTCTCGCCGCCCTGGGCAGCGCACCGATGATCAGCGGGCGCCGCGCGCCCGGCCCCGCTCCCCCGCGCCGGGCGACCCGCCACCGACCCGCCACCCGCCCGCCGCTCCCGTCCATGGGGCGAGACGCCCGTTGACCCGGCGCGTCGGCGCCGCTGCCTTCGCGCCATGTTGCGTACAGCCCTGCTCACCACGGGACGCTGCCGACCGCGAGGGGCGTCTCCTTGCGGCGGGTCGCCACGGGGCTGCTGTTCGGCGGGGCCGTCGGCATCGCGCTGGCCCTGCTGTCCGGCCGGCCGTTCGACTTCCAGGGCGAGCGCTTCCGGATCGAGGGCGGGCTGACCTGCCGCCGGACATCCGATCTCGACGCGGAGGCGGTCGCCGCCGCGCAGCGGGTGCTCGGCCGGAGCGAGTCGGTGGGCCGGCACCGGATGCCGGCGCTCCACCGGGACGGCTCCCTCGGCCGCGACCAGCTGGAGATCTCGCCGAACCTCTGGGCGGGCGTGGGTCTGGTGCGGGGGCGGGGCGGGCACCGCGCTGGTCGGCGGCCACGCCGGGGTCGCGGGCCGGATCGAGGAGTACCACGACCTGGGCGTGGAGCACTTCGTGCTGTCCGGCCACCCGCATCTGGAGGAGGCGTACTGGTTCGGCGAGGGCGTGCGGCCGGAGCTCGCGGCGTGTGGGCTGCTGCCGGCGCCCCCGGTCTCCCCGCTCCTCGGCGTCCCGGCCGTGAACGGCCGTCCGGCCTCGGCACCGGGGGGCGCCACTGCTGGTGCCCGGCGGACGGTAGACGCGGGCGGCAGTCGCGGGCGGCGGACGGGAAGATCCGGGCCCCCGTCCCGGTTGGTAGAACCGTGAACGTTTTCGGGGCACAAGAGGTCGCGGCGGCAGCGGTGCGCGCCGTGGAGGTCGTCGTCATCGGCGCCGGACAGGCGGGGCTCTCGGCCGCCTTCCATCTGTCCCGGTCCGGCCTGGAGCCGGACCGCGACTTCGTCGTCCTCGACCACGCCCCGCGCCCGGGCGGCGCCTGGCAGTTCCGCTGGCCCTCGCTGACGTACGGCAAGGTCCACGGGATGCACGCGCTGCCCGGGATGGAGCTGACCGGCGCCGATCCGGCGCGCCCCTCGTCCGAGGTGATCGGGACGTACTTCGACACCTATGAGCGGACCTTCGGCCTGCGGGTGCACCGCCCGGTCGACGTCACCGCCGTCCGGGAGGGCGAGGGCGGCCGACTGCGGGTCGAGACCTCCGAGGGCACCTACGCGACCCGTGCCCTGATCAACGCCACCGGCACCTGGGACCGCCCGTTCTGGCCCCGCTACCCGGGCCAGGAGACCTTCCGGGGACGCCAGCTGCACACCTCCGGCTACCCCGGCCCGGAGGAGTTCGCGGGGAAGCGGGTGCTCGTCGTGGGCGGCGGCGCCTCGGGGACCCAGCACCTGATGGAGATCGCGGAGGTCGCCGCCGAGACGTTCTGGGTGACCCGTCGGGAGCCCGTCTTCCGGGAGGGCCCCTTCGGCGAGATGGAGGGCCGGGCGGCCGTCGCGCTCGTGGAGGAGCGGGTACGGCGCGGGCTGCCGCCGCAGAGTGTCGTCTCGGTCACCGGGCTCCCCCTCAACGACGCGATCCGCGCGGCCCGCGCGGGCGGGGTCCTGGACCGGCTGCCGATGTTCGACCGGATCACCCCGACCGGGGCGGCCTGGGACGACGGCCGGACGGTCGACGTGGACGTGATCCTGTGGGCGACGGGCTTCCGGGCGGCGATCGACCATCTGACCCCGCTGCGGCTGCGCGAACCGGGCGGCGGCATCCGGGTCGACGGTACGCGTGCGGTACGGGACGAGCGCGTGCACCTCGTCGGGTACGGACCCTCGGCCTCGACGATCGGCGCCAACCGGGCGGGCCGGGCGGCGGTCTCCGACATCCGCCGCCTCCTGGACGGCCGCACCGCGCGCCCCACGACGGCGGACGCCGCCCCCGATCGGACCGGCGCGGTCGACCCGACCGCCGGGGTCGACCCGACCGGCCCGGTCGACCGGGTCGTCCCGGCCGCCCTCTGACCGGCCTCCGTCTCAGCTCTTCTCCGCGCCCCGGTTCGCGTTGAACTCGGCCACGTTCGCCTGGTGGGCCGCGTAGTCGGCCGTGAAGCGGGTGTCGCCGGGGGCCACCGTGACGAAGTAGAGCCAGTCGCCGTCCGCCGGGCGGATCACCGCGTCGAGCGCCTCGTCGCCCGGGTTGCCGATCGGCGTCGGCGGCAGGCCCTTGCGTTCGTAGGTGTTGTACGGGCTCGTGCTCCGGGTGTCCTCGTACGTCGTGTCCACGGTGCTGCGGCCCAGCGCGTAGTTGAGGGTCGAGTCCATCTGGAGGGCCATGCCCCGGGCCAGCCGGTTGTGAACGACGCGGGCGACCTTCGCCATGTCCTCCGGATTGTCGGCCTCGGCCTGCACGACGCTGGCCGCGATCACCGTCTGGTAGACGCTGAGGCCGTGTGCCTTCGCCCCCTCGACGATCCGCGCCGCCCCGAACCGCTTGGCCGCCGTGTCCACCATGAAGCGCAGCAGCCCCTGGGGGGTGGTGGCGCCGAGCACGGGATACGTCGCGGGGAACAGATAGCCCTCGGGGTTGCCGCCGGCGGCCGGGGGCAGTGCCAGGGAGGTGCCGGGAGCGGTCGCGGTCTTCCGCGCGGTCCCCTCGGGCAGTCCGAGGGCCCGGTCGACGGCCGTGTAGACCTGGCCGGCCCGCCAGCCCTCGGGGACGAGGAGCGTACGGGGCTGCTCGACGGCCGGTTCGTCCTGCGTCAGGAGCAGCGGAACGGTGATCGCGGCGGCGACGGCGAGGACGGCCCCGAGGAGCAGTGCCAGCCGGCCGCGCCGGGTGAGGCGGGGGCGGCGGGGCGGACGGGGCCCCCGGGGCAGGGACGGGAGCCGGGAGCGGCGGCGTGGGGGTGCGTACGGTGACGGCGGCCGGTACGTCATGGCCGCACGCTAACCCGGCTCGAACCGGAATCCGGGGAACCGCGCACGCGGCGGCGCCGCCGACCCCCTGGGACGGGGGACCGACGGCGCCGGGCACTGCGATCGTCAGACGAGCCATCCCAGGAAGTGGAGGACGCCGGCGAGCAGGTTGGTGATGACGTTCATGGTGGTGCTTCTCCTCGTACAGGTACATCAGTGGGACTGCGCGGTCACGGTCTGCAGCCCGTCGATCGCACAACGCAATCTTCCGATGCCGTAAGGGAGTTGGGCAACGAATCCCGGAACGATCACACGTTCTGGGGAACAACCGCTCCCACGTTCGTTTGTTCGCCACCGCTCGTGGTGTCCAGGACGCTCCGCGCGTCCCGGCGGACCAGCGCCGCGTACCGCCCGTCACGCGCGAGCAGTTCCTCATGGGTGCCGCGCTCGGCGATCCGGCCCGCCTCCAGGACGACGATCTGGTCGGCGTCGCGGACGGTGGAGAGCCGGTGGGCGATGGTGATCGTGGTGCGGCCGGCCGACAGGGCGTCGATGGCCTGCTGCACGGCGTGTTCCGTACGGGTGTCGAGGGCGCTGGTCGCCTCGTCGAGGATCAGCACCGGCGGGTCGCGCAGGATGGTCCGGGCGATGGCCAGGCGCTGCTTCTCGCCGCCCGAGAAGCGGTAGCCGCGCTCGCCGACCAGGGTGTCGTACCCGTCGGGCAGGGAGGCGATGTGCTCATGGATCTGGGCGGCACGCGCGGCGGCCTCGATCTCCTCGTCGGTGGCGTCCGGCTTGGCGAAGCGGAGGTTGTCGGCGACGGAGGCGTGGAACAGGTACGTCTCCTGGGAGACGACGCCCACCGCGCGGGCCAGCGTCTCGAAGTCCAGGTCGCGCACGTCGACGCCGTCGAGCGTGACGCGGCCGTCGGTCACGTCGTACAGCCGGGGCACCAGATAGCTGAGGGTCGACTTGCCGGAGCCGGTGGGGCCGACGACGGCCAGGCTGCCCCCGGCGGGGACGGTCAGGTCGATGCCGTCGAGGGTGGCGCGGCCCGCGCCCTCGGGGTCGTAACGGAACACGACCTTCTCGAAGGAGACCTCGCCCCGGACCTCGGGGAGCCGGACGGGCTCGGCGGGCTCGGTGATGTCCACGGGCAGGTCGAGGTACTCGAAGATGCGCTGGAAGAGCGCGAGGGAGGTCTGCATCTGCACACCGGTGGAGAGCAGGCTGACGGCGGGCCGGAACAGGCCCTGCTGGAGCGAGACGAAGGCGACCAGCGTGCCGAGCGAGATCGCGGTGCCGCCCGAGCCGAGGGCGATGCCGGCGGCCCAGTAGATCAGGGCGGGCATCGCGGCCATGACGATGCCGATGGTGGACATCCGCCACCGTCCGGCCATGGAGGAGCGCACTTCGAGGCCGACGAGCCGCTCGGACTCCTCGGCGAAGGACTTGCTCAGCGAGTCGGCGCGGCCCATGGTGCGGCCGAGCAGGATGCCGCTGACCGAGAGGGACTCGGTGACGGTCGCGGCCATGGCCGCCATCTGCTTCTGGCGCTGGGTGGTGATCCGCTTGCGCTCGCGGCCCACGCGCCGGCTGATCCAGACGAAGACGGGCAGCAGGAGCAGCGAGACGACGGTGAGGCGCCAGTCGAGGGCGAGCATGGCGACGACGGTCGCGACGACGGCGGTGAGGTTGGAGACGAGGGAGGTGGCCGTGGAGGTCACCGTCGCCTGCATGCCGCCGATGTCGTTGGCGATGCGGGACTGGACCTCGCCGGTGCGGGTCCGGGTGAAGAAGGCCAGCGGCATCCGCTGGAGCTGCTCGTACACCCCGGTGCGCAGGTCGTGCATGACGCGCTGGCCGACGGTGGTGGAGATCAGGGTCTGGAGCACGCCGAAGACGCTGGTCAGGACGGCGGTGGCGATCATGCCGAGGGCGAGCAGGCTGAGCAGCCCGGTGCGGCCCTGGGGGATCGCGGTGTCCAGGATCTCCCTGAGCAGGAAGGGCGAGGCGACCGAGACGAGCGAGGCGGCGCCGACCAGGAGGCCGACGAGCACGAGGCGCGCGCGGTAGGGGCGGAAGAGCCCGAGGATGCGCCGCAGCTGCGCGGGCTCCTTGGGCTGGGCGGAGTCGCGGGGCGGGGGCGTCCAGTCGGACTGGTCGTGGGGGCGCATGGGCTCCTTCGAGGGTGCGGTGATGCCGATGAGAGCATAGCTCATTGTTACCTATACTCACAATGAGCAGGGTCCTGATATTGTTCCCGTATGAGCACCTCCGCCGTCCCGACCGTATTCGACCGTCCGGGGGAACCCGACGCCGACGGCCTCCTCGCCGAGCAGCTCCTCCGGCTCACCCGGCGCCTGCACCGCATCCAGAAGCGCCACCTCGAACCGGTCGGCATCACACCCGCCCAGTCACGGCTGCTGCGGACCGTCGCGCACTTCGGCGAACCGCCCCGGATGGCCGACCTCGCGGCCCGCCTCGAAGTCGTCCCGCGCGCGGTGACCAGTCTCGTCGACGGTCTGGAGGCCGTCGGCCGGGTCCGCCGGGTGCCCGACCCGAACAGCCGCCGGGTGGTCCGGATCGAGCTCACCGACGAGGGGCGCGCCACGCTGCGTGAGCTGCGCAGCGCGCGCCGGGCGGCCGCAGAGGACATCCTTGCTCCATTGACCGTCGAACAGCGCGAGGAACTCGGAGGTCTGCTGTCCGCCCTGGTCGACCCGGGCCCGGAGGGCGGCTGCTGACCCCCGGGGGTGTCCTGCCCGCACCGGCAGGGGCATTCCCCGGGAGCCGGGGGCCCGCGCGCCGAAGGGGAGCCGTGACATGCCGCTGCTTGAGCCGAACCCGCAGGCCCTGCGCCCCGGGACGAAGCGGACCCCGGCCCCGGACCGCGTGCCGGAGCTCCAGGCCCGGGGCACGCCCAGGCGGCTGCGCGAGGAGCTGACCGAGCTGCTCGGCCCGGAGAAGGTCCTGTCGAAGATCTCCGACCTGGTCCGCTACGCCTCGGACGCCAGCCCCTACCGCTTCGTCCCGCAGGTCGTCGTGGTCGCCGAGGACATCGACGACATCTCCGCCGTCCTGTCGTACGCGCACGGCAAGGGCCGCGAGGTCGTCTTCCGGGCGGCGGGGACCAGCCTCAACGGCCAGGCGCAGGGCGAGGACATCCTCGTCGACGTGCGCCGCCACTGGGTGGGCGTCGAGGTCCTGGACGGCGGTGCGCGCGCCCGGATCCGTCCCGGCACCACCGTCGTAAGGGCCAACGCCTCGCTCGCCCCGCACGGGCGGGTCCTGGGGCCCGACCCGGCGAGCGCCATCGCCTGCACGATCGGCGGGGTCGTCGCCAACAACGCCTCGGGCATGACCGCGGGCACGACCCGGAACTCGTACCGGACCGTCTCCTCGCTCACCGTGGTGCTGCCGAGCGGGACCGTGGTGGACACCGCCGACCCGGACGCCGACGAGGAGCTGGCGCGCGCCGAGCCCCGACTGTGCGCGGAGCTGGCGGCGCTCAAGGCGGAGATCGAGGCGGACGCCGGGCTGACCGCCCGGATCCGGGCCAAGTACGCCATCAAGAACACCAACGGCTACCGGCTCGACGCCTTCCTCGACGGCGCGACGCCCACCGAGATCCTGCGGGGCCTCATGGTCGGCTCCGAGGGCACCTTCGGCTTCATCTCGGAGGTCGTCTTCGACACGCTGCCGCTGGACCGCGAGGTGTCCACGGCGCTGCTCTTCTTCCCCTCGCTGCCGGCGGCGGCGGAGGCCGTGCCCCTGTTCAACGAGGCCGGGGCGCTCGCCGTGGAGCTGATGGACGGCAACACGCTGCGGGCCTCGGTGAGCGTGGCGGGCGTCCCGGCGGACTGGGCGGAGCTGCCCAAGGAGACGGCGGCGCTGCTGGTCGAGTTCCGGGCGCCGGACGCGGCGGCGCGCGAGGCGTACGAGCGGGCGGCGGCCGGGGTCCTCACCGGGCTCGACCTGGTGGCCCCGGTGGCCTCCGTGGAGAACGCGTTCACCCGAGACCCGGGGAAGATCTCCGGCTACTGGAAGGCCCGCAAGGCCTTCGTGACGGCCGTCGGCGGTTCGCGGCCCTCCGGCACCACCCTGATCACCGAGGACTTCGCGGTGCCCCCCGCCCGCCTGGCGGAGGCCTGCGCGACCCTGCTCGAACTCCAGTCGCGGCACGGATTCGACGCGGCCGTGGCCGGTCACGCCGCGCACGGCAACCTCCACTTCCTGCTGGCCTTCGACGCGGCCGACCCCTCCGACGTCGAGCGGTACGCGGCCTTCATGGACGAGTTCTGCAAGGTGACCGTGGAGCGCTTCGACGGCTCGCTGAAGGCGGAGCACGCCACCGGGCGCAACATCGCTCCCTTCCTGGAGCTGGAGTGGGGCACGAAGGCGACCGAGCTGATGTGGCGGGTCAAGGAGGCGATCGACCCCGGCGGGGTGCTCGCCCCGAGGATCGTCCTCGACCGGGACCCGCAGGCCCATCTGCGCGGTCTGAAGACGATCCCGGCGGTGGAGCCGATCGCCGATCCCTGCATCGAGTGCGGCTTCTGCGAACCGACCTGCCCCAGCCATGACCTGACGACCACTCCGCGCCAGCGGATCGTGCTGCGCCGGGAGATGATGCGGCAGGCCGACCGCTCCCCCGTCGAGGCCCGCCTCCTGGAGTCGTACGGCTACGACGCCGTCGACACCTGCGCCGGGGACTCCACCTGCAAGCTGGCCTGCCCGGTGGGCATCGACACCGGGGCGCTGATGAAGGAGTTCCGGTACGAGCGGCACTCGCCGCGCGAGGAGCGGGTCGCCGCCCTGGCCGCGAAGAACTTCCGGGCGGTGGAGGCCGCCGCCCGGCTCGCGGTCGGCGCCGCCGACCGGATCGGCGACCGGGTCCTGGAATCGGTGACGGGCCTGGCCCGCAGGGCCGTCCGCCCCGACCTGGTACCGGAGTGGCTGCCGGAGATCCCCGGGGCGGCGGCGCGGCGGCTGCCCCGCACGCACCGGCCTTCGGCCTCCGCCGTCTACTACCCGGCCTGTGTGAACCGCATCTTCGGCGGTCCGGAGGGCGAGCCGGGCCCTTCGCTGCCCGAGGCCGTGGTCGCGGTGTCGGCGCGGGCCGGGCGGCCGGTGTGGATCCCCGAGGACGTGGCCGGAACCTGCTGCGCGACGATCTGGCACTCCAAGGGGTACCAGCGGGGCAACGAGGTGATGGCCAACCGGATCGTCGAGGCGGCCTGGGGCTGGACGGCCGGCGGCAAGCTGCCGCTGGTGGTGGACGCCTCCTCGTGCACGCTCGGCATCGCGCACGAGGTGGTGCCGTACCTGACGGCGGACAACCGGGAGCTGCACGCCGAGCTGACCGTGCTGGACTCGCTGGTGTGGGCGGCGGACGAGCTGCTCCCGCGGCTCGACGTACGCCGCCGGGTCGCGTCCGCCGTGGTCCATCCGACCTGCTCGATGCGGCATCTGGGCGACGAGGACCGGCTGACCGAGCTGGCCGGGGCCTGCGCGGAGGAGGTCGTCGTACCCGTCGACGCCGGCTGCTGCGCCTTCGCGGGTGACCGGGGGATGCTGCACCCGGAGCTGACGGAGTCGGCGACGGCCAGGGAGGCGGCCGAGGTCACCTCCCGCCCGTTCGACGCGCATCTCTCGGCCAACCGGATGTGCGAGATCGGGATGGACCGGGCGACGGGCCGCACGTACGGATCGGTGCTGCTGGCCCTGGAGCGCGCGACGCGCCCCTGACCGTACGTCAGCGGCTCAGCCCTGACCGTACGTCACAAAGCCCAGGACGAAGGGCTCCTCACCCCGGCCGGTGAGGAGCCCTTCGTATGTTCGGGTGACGGTCGGCGTTCGCTACGGCTCGACGGGAGATCCGGAACAGTAAAGTCCAACTACCCGTCACGAGAGTCCTGTCGGCGCCCTTGCGCGCCGTCGGACACCAGGGCCAGGGTCCTGTGCGGGATTCATGAAACAGCCGTGCACACCGTCCGGGAGGTTCCATGAACGAGCAGAGTCCGCACGTCCCGAGCCGCCGCAAGGTCCTCAGGAGCACCGCCGCGGCCGGCACGGGCCTCGGTATCGGCGCCCTCGGCGGCATCGACGCCCAGACCGCCGCCGCGGCGGCCCCGGCGGCGCCACCGGAGACCGCCGCCGGATCGGCCACCGTCCCCAGCCGCCGGGGTGCCACCATGGCCGGGGTGCCCTTCGAGGGCCGTTCCACCGTCCGTGTCGGACTGATCGGCCTCGGCAACCGGGGCAACGGCATGATCGGCCTCTATCTCGCCCTCCCGTGGGTGCGGGTGGTCGCCGTCTGCGACCCGGTGCGCGAGAAGGCCGAGCGTGCCGCCGCGAAGGTCGTCGCCGCGGGGCAGCCCGCGCCCGCCGTGTACACCCACGGCGAGGAGGACTACGAGAACCTCTGCGCCCGCTCCGACATCGACTTCGTCCATGTGGCCACCCCCTGGGACAGTCACTTCGCCATCGCGCGGGCCGCGATGCTGAACGGCAAGCACGTCGGCGTGGAGTGTCCGATCGCGATGCGGCTCGAAGAGCTGTGGGAGCTGGTGGACCTCTCGGAGCAGACCCGCCGCCACTGCATGCAGCTGGAGAACTGCTGCTACGGCCGGAACGAGCTGCGGGTGCTGCGGATGGCGCACGCCGGGAAGTTCGGCCGGCTGCTGCACGGGGCGGGGGCGTACAACCACGACCTGCGGGGGCTGATGTTCTCCCCCACGTACTACGAGGGCCCGTGGCGCCGCCTCTGGCACACCAGGCTGCGCGGGGACCTGTACCCCAACCACGGCTTCGGTCCGGTCGCCAACTACATGGACGTCAACCGGGGCGACCGGGTGGTGAGCATCAGCAGCTTCGGCACCCCGGCGCTCGGCCTCGCCGAGTACCGGGCGGAGCACATGCCGTCCGGCGACCCGAGCTGGAAGGAGACATATATCGAGAGCGACCGGACGATCAGTCTGGTCCAGACGGCCATGGGCCGGGTGATCCGCCTGGAGCACGACGTCTCCACCCCGCACCCGTACAGCAGGATCAACAGCCTGGGCGGCACGCGGGGCGTGTTCGAGGACTATCCGGAGCGGATCTACATCGAGCCCGACCACCGGAACGACCAGTGGGGTGACTTCTCGGCGTACGCCGGCGAGTTCGACCACTGGCTGTGGAAGGACCACGCCAACCCGCCGGGCGGCCACGGCGGCATGGACTACATCATGGTCTACCGCCTGATGCAGTGCGTGCAACTGGGGCTCGTACCGGACTTCGACGTCTACGACGCGGCCACCTGGACGGCTCCGGTGCCGCTCAGCCACGCCTCGATCAAGGCGAAGGGCGCGCCGCAGGAGATCCCCGACTTCACCCGGGGCGAGTGGCGCAAGGCCCGCGCGGGGATGGACTCGGCGCGGCCCGCCTGAGGTGTGCGGTGCCCGGCTCCCCGCCGGGGGCCGGGCACCATCGTGTTCAGCAGCGCCGCAGGTCCTCGGTGAGCGTCCCCTGAACGGCCGTCAGGCTCCGGTCGTAGCAGCCCGCCGAGCCGTACAGCCGGTAGCGCTCGGTGGTGGTGCCGACCGCGTGCCGCTGGTCGCGCGGTACGCCCGTGGTGTACGTCGCGTCCCCGGTGTACGTGTCGTCGAGCCGCGACCAGGAGAGGCGTCGCCCGTCGCGCACGACGGCGGTGTCGGCGCGGTCCCCGAGGGTGAGGACCGTCCGCAGCCGGTCACCGGCGCCGATCGTGGTCTCGCCGTCCATGGTGTACGTCCGGTCGGTGCGGGTGACGGTCCTGCCCGAGGTCACGGTCTCCCGGTCGGTCCAGCGCGCGGTGAACGCGTCCGGGTTCTCGTCCGGGCCCCAGCGGTGGACGGAGTCACTGGTGACGGTCCGGCTCACGGTGGTGTCGACCCGGCCGTGCGAGGTGTTCAGGTGGCCCCCGACGGTGAGCCGGTGGCTCGCCGCCGTGTCGACCCGGTGCGGCGAACCCGCCGTGTACACGGACGAGTTGCTCGGGTCGCTCTCCTCGTGGCGGTCGAGGCCGCCGGTGACGACCTCGCTGCCCTCGTCCTGCCAGAGCAGCACGTTGGTCGGGGTGGACCAGCCGGCGAGGTCCGCCGGGACCCCGGCGACGGCGACCTCCACGCGGTGGGCGTTCCCGTCGTTGAGGAGCGCGGCGAACGGGGTCAGGTCGTAGACGATCGGCTGGACGTCGAAGGCGCGCGGCCCGGGGGTGACGTACCAGAGAAAGGGGTTGGACCAGCCGCCGGTCCAGACGGTGGGGAAGGGGGCGGCGATGCCGGCGAGACGTCCGTCGACGGAGACGCGGACCTCCCGGTGCGGTCCGCCGGTCGCCCGGCAGGAGTAGGGGGCGGCGTCGGGGACGGAGAGGTACCAGTACTCCTCGCAGCCGCCGCCGGAGCCGGTGGCGTACACCTCGGCGAGGACGCGTTCGGTGTTGCGCGGGGTGATGAGGGTGGAGCCGGTGAGCGGGACGACCCGGTCGGGGGTGCCGGCGGCGGGCCTCACCCGGCCCTGGGCGGTGTGGAAGGTGAGGGTGACGCGGACGTCGATGACCCCGGTGTAGGTCTCGTTCACGACATTGCCGATGAGCATCTCGACGGGCCCCGGACGGCTGAGGGTGTCGCGGTAGCGGGTGACGTCCTTCTCGACCGACCAGGCGATGCCGTCGGGCGAGGGCTGGGGCGTGGAGGTGCGGAGGATCTCCACGCCGCCGACGGAGAGGTGGCCGAGCCGGTCGTACTGGCGGCCCTTCACCTTTCCTTCCAGACGGAGGACGACCTTGTTCCAGCGGGTGCCGCACTCCTTGGGCGGGGTGTAACTCCCCTGGTAGGGGGTGAAGTCGCGGAACTGTGCGGCGGCGAGGGTGACCTCGCAGCTACGGGTTCCGGGGGCGCCGACGGGCGGGGCGGCGGTGACCGGGTCGTGCCAGTCGCTGGTGAACTCGGCCGGGGGCGTCGGGCCGTTCGGGCCCTCGGCGGCGGCCGGGTGCGCGCCGAGCAGGGCCCCGGCGGCGAGGACCAGGCCGCCGAGCATGCTCATGATCTTGAGTGATCTCATGGGGCGGAAGTGAAGCGCGGTCGTGCGGCGCGGTCCAGAGGACGATGAGCGGACATGGCGCGATCTGTTCCCTCTTGGGGAAAATCGATTGCCGGTCCCCGAGGAAACCGCGAACCTTGCACGGTTTCCACACCGCCGTCGCACACCCCCGGCGCGCGTTCCCCCAGACGAGACCCGGAGACCCTGGGACGCCATGCAGATTCGAGATCTTCCCTATGCCGACCCAGGGGTCCCCGATGTCCGTTCGGGCAGCCGGTTCCTCGTCTGGCTCGGCCGTCAGCAGCTCGGCGGGCAGGTGAAGTCCCTGCTCTGGGGGCTGCTGCACCATCTGGGCATCGCCGGTCTTCCGCTCGGCATCGGCATCGCCGTCCAGGCCGTCGTCGACCGCGACGGCGGACGGCTCGCGCTCGCCGGGGTGCTGCTCGTGGCGCTCGGGGCCGCCATCTCCCTCGGCGACGTGATGCTGCACCGCACCGCCATCACCAACTGGATCACCGCCGCCGCCCGGGTGCAGCAGCTCCTCTCCCGCAAGACCGCCGAACTGGGCTCCGTGCTGACCCGGCGGGTCGCCGCGGGCGAGGTGGTGGCCGTCTCCACCGGCGACGTCGAGAAGATCGGGTGGTTCGTCGAGGCCCTGTCCCGCTTCGCCGCGGCAGCCGTCGTCCTGGTGGTCATCTGTGTGGGCCTCGTCGTCTACCAGCCGGCCCTGGGAATCCTGGTCGCCGTCGGCCTCCCCGTCATCGCGCTCGCCGTGCTGCCGCTGCTCCCCCGCGCGACCCGCCGGGCGGACGTCCAGCGCGAGAAGGCGGGCAAGGCCACCGAGCTGGCCTCCGACACCGTCGCCGGGCTCCGGGTGCTGCGCGGCATCGGCGGCGAGGAGCTGTTCCTCGGCCGCTACCGCGCCGCCTCCCAGGAGGTCCGCGCGGCGGCCGTGCACAGCGCCCGGATGTGGGCGCTGATCGCCGCCGTCCAGGTCGTGCTGCCGGGCCTGCTGATGATCGGCGTGGTGGCGTACGGGACCCGGCTCGCGCTCGACGGGCGGATCGGGGTCGGCGAGCTGGTCACGGTCTACAGCGCCGTGGCCCTCACCCATCACGCTCTGCGCAACTTCGAGGAGATCGCGATGGCGTACTCCTTCTCTCGGCCCTCCGCGAAGCGGGCCGCCCGGGTGCTCGCCCTCGGCCGTACGAGCACCGCCACGATCGGGGACGGGGAGCGGAAGGCGAGCGGCGACCTGTACGACCCGCTGACCGGGCTGCGTGCCCCGGCCGGCCTCCTCACGGCCGTGGTCTGCGGCGATCCGGACGTGGCCGGAAGGCTCGCGGACCGGCTCGGCGGGCACCCCGCCGAACCGGACGCCGACCACACCTCGGTGCTGCTCGGTGGGGTGCCGCTCGACGAACTGCCGCTGACGGACGCCCGTACCGTCGTCCTCGTCCAGGACAAGGACCCGGTGCTGCTCTCGGGCACCCTGCGCGAACTGCTCGACGTGCCCGCCTCGGGCGGCGTCACGGCTGGGGCGGCGCTCGCCGCCGCCCGGTGCGAGGACGTCCTCGACGCCCTCGCCCAGGCCTCCGTGGACACCGACGGGGACCCTATGCGCACCCGCATCACCGAGCGCGGCCGGTCGCTTTCCGGCGGCCAGCGCCAGCGTCTCGCGCTCGCCCGGTCCCTGGTGGCCGACCCGGAGGTGCTCGTCCTCGACGAACCCACCTCGGCGGTCGACGCCCACACCGAGGCCGCCGTCGCCACCGGCATCAGGGAGCTGCGCAGGACCAGGACCACCGTGGTCCTCGCCTCCTCGCCGCTGCTCCTGGACCGCGCCGACCGGGTGGTCCTGGTGCACGAGGGGCAGGCGGTCGCCGTCGGCACCCACCGGGCGCTGCTCGCCGCGGAGCCCCGCTACCGCGCCGTCGTCACCCGCGAGACCGAGGAGGAGCTCGCCACCGCGGCCCGCGGCGCGGGCGAACTCGAAGCACTGGAAGGGGAATCGGCATGATCGGCCTGGTGCCTCCGGAGTACGACCCGGCGGCCCCGAAGACGGCGACGACGCTGCCCGTCGCGAGGGCCGCCACCGTCCGCGGCTACGTCCGCGAGCTGCTGCGCCGGCACCGCCGGGCGTTCGCTCTGCTCATCGGGGTGAACGCGGTCTCCGTGATCGCCTCGATGGCCGGCCCGTACCTGCTGGGATCGGTGGTGGACGGCCTCGCGGACGGGGCGCGTGACCTCCATCTGGAGCGTACGGTCGCGCTGTTCGCGGTCGCCCTGCTCGTCCAGACCGTGTTCGTGCGGCTGGTCCGGCTGCGCGGGGCGATGCTGGGTGAGGAGATGCTCGCGGACCTGCGCGAGGACTTCCTCGTCCGCGCGGTCGGACTGCCGCCGGGCGTGCTCGAACGGGCCGGGACCGGCGATCTGCTCTCCCGGATCACCACGGACGTCGACCGGCTCTCCAACGCGATGCGCGAGGCCGTGCCGCAGCTGGCCATCGGCGTCGTCTGGGCGGGGCTGCTGCTCGGCGGCCTCGCCGTGACGGCGCCGCCGCTGGCGCTGGCCGCGCTGCTCGCCGCGCCTCTGCTGATCGTGGGCGCCCGGTGGTACTTCAAGCGGGCGCCGTCCGCCTACCGCTCGGAGTCCGCGGGATACGCGGCGGTGGCCGCCGCGCTCGCCGAGACGGTCGACGCGGGCCGCACGGTGGAGAGCCACCGCCTCGGCGCCCGCCGGATCGCGCTCTCGGACCGCCGGATCTCGGAATGGGTGGCGTGGGAAAGGTACACGTTGTTCCTGCGCTCGGTGCTCTTCCCCGTCGTCAACCTCACCCATACGACGGTGCTGTGCGCGGTGCTGCTGTTCGGCGGGGTGTTCGTGCTCCAGGGCTGGATCGACGTGGGGCAGCTGACCACGGGCGCGCTGCTCTCGCAGATGCTGGTCGACCCGATCGGGATCGTGCTGCGCTGGTACGACGAGCTCCAGGTCGCGCAGGTGTCGCTGGCCCGGCTCGTCGGCGTCCGGGACATCGAGCCGGAGGCGGGCGACGCGGAGGTACGGCCGGAGGGCCGGGCGGTCCGCGCGGACGAGGTCCGGTTCGGCTACCGCGAGGGCGCCGACGTGCTGCACGAGGTGACCCTGACGGTGGCTCCGGGCACCCGGCTCGCCCTGGTCGGCCCGTCCGGCGCGGGCAAGTCCACCCTCGGCCGGCTGCTCGCGGGGATCTACGCCCCGAGGACGGGCACGGTCACCCTCGGCGCCGCCGAACTGGCCCGGATGCCCGCCGAGCGGGTCCGCGAGCACGTGGCCCTGGTCAACCAGGAGCACCATGTCTTCGTGGGCTCGCTCCGCGACAACCTCCTCCTGGCCAGGACCGGCGCCACCGACACCGAGCTGTGGGCCGCGCTCACGGCGGTGGACGCGGAGGTCTGGGCCCGGGGCCTCGACGAGGGCCTGGACACGGAGGTCGGTTCGGGCGGCCGGTCGCTGACCCCGGCGCAGGCCCAGCAGATCGCGCTGGCCCGGCTGGTCCTCGCGGACCCGCACACCCTGGTCCTGGACGAGGCGACCTCGCTGCTCGACCCGCGCGCGGCCCGGCACCTGGAACGCTCGCTGGCCCGGGTCCTGGACGGGCGGACGGTCGTGGCCATCGCGCACCGGCTGCACACCGCGCACGACGCCGATCTGATCGCGGTGGTCGAGGAGGGCAGGATCAGCGAGCTGGGCAGCCACGAGGAGCTGGTCGCCGCGGACGGGGCGTACGCGGCGCTGTGGCGGTCCTGGCACGGCTGACGTACGAGGGCCCAAGAGGGCGTACGAGGAAGGGGGCCCGCACCGGATGTCCGGTGCGGGCCCCCTTCCTGTGCCGCATCTCTAGAAGACCCCGAGCGCGGAGGCCCCGCCCACCCCGCCCAGGAGCATGAACACGGGCATCAGGACCTTCAGCTCGACCCAGCTGCCCGCCCGGAAGCGCATGCCCTTCGGCGGGCCGATCGGGTACCAGCGCCTGCGGCCGACCGGGATGGGCCAGAGGATCGGGCAGCCCGAGACGGTCAGGGCGTCGCCGATGTCGTGGACGAGCGCGCCGAGCACGATCGGCAGGCCCAGCCACAGGTACTCCTGGCCGGGGCCGGTGAAGAACCAGTCGGAGCCGTTGCCGGGCTTGTCGAGGACGCCCGCGAGGATCCAGGCGCTGGTGGCGCCGAGCAGCCACACGAGCACGTCGCTGGACATCCGGGCGGCCCGCCACAGCAGGCCTTCCACGGCCAGCACCAGATGGACGAAGAGGATCGCCAGGACCGCCCAGCGACCGCCGGTGACGGCCGCGACGGAGGCACCGCCGCCGATCAGGACCGCCCAGAGCCAGGTGTGGGTGAGGGTCCGGTGGCCGCCGGACCTGCGGGGGTCGGCCGAGGAGCGGGTCGCCTTGTAGACGGCGTACGACAGCTTGTCGACGATCTCGCACAGGCCCTTGGAGACCGGGCCGAAGGCGCGCGAGATGGTCGCCGACTTGTGGTCCAGGTCCGGGGCGAGGGCGGCGCCCGCGCAGATGAGCGCGCCGACGACGAGAACCGGCCAGGGCATCGGGTGGTCGAAGGCAGCCGCCGCCGCTCCGACACCCAGCCAGGCCGCCGCTCCGGACAGCGAATGCGCCGGTCCCATCATGGTTGGCCCGCCCCGTTTCTCCCGTGCCGGCGCTCAGTTGACGACCGGTCGACGGACGAGCCTATCGTTCGTGATCTTCGATCCGGTGGCCGGTTCCCTCATCCGAGCGGAATGCGGGCAAGATGGGGGCGTGACCCTTATCGATCAGCTGCCGCCGACCGCCGACCCCGACGCCCTCTTCGAGGCCTTCTCCTCCTGGGCCGAGGACCGGGGCATCACGCTCTACCCGGCCCAGGAAGAGGCGCTGATCGAGGTCGTCTCCGGGGCCAACGTGATCCTTTCCACGCCCACCGGATCGGGAAAGTCGCTGGTCGCGGCGGGGGCGCACTTCACCGCGCTCGCGAACGACCAGGTGACCTTCTACACCGCGCCGATCAAGGCGCTGGTGTCGGAGAAGTTCTTCGACCTGTGCAAGCTCTTCGGCACCGAGAACGTCGGCATGCTGACCGGCGACGCCTCCGTGAACGCGGACGCCCCGGTGATCTGCTGCACGGCGGAGGTGCTGGCCTCCATCGCGCTGCGGGACGGCAAGTACGCCGACATCGGCCAGGTCGTCATGGACGAGTTCCACTTCTACGCCGAGCAGGACCGCGGCTGGGCGTGGCAGATCCCGATCCTGGAACTCCCCCAGGCGCAGTTCGTTCTCATGTCGGCGACGCTCGGCGACATGTCGATGTTCGAGAAGGACCTGACCCGGCGCACGGGCAAGCCGACCTCGGTGGTCCGCTCGGCGACCCGGCCGGTGCCGCTCTCGTACGAGTACGTGCTGACCCCCATCACGGAGACGCTGACCGAGCTCCTGGAGACCAAGCAGGCACCGGTCTACATCGTGCACTTCACGCAGGCGCAGGCGGTCGAGCGGGCGCAGTCGCTGATGAGCATCAACATGTGCACGCGCGAGGAGAAGGACAAGATCGCCGAGCTGATCGGCAACTTCCGCTTCACCACCAAGTTCGGCCAGAACCTCTCGCGTTACGTCCGCCACGGCATCGGCGTGCACCACGCGGGCATGCTGCCGAAGTACCGGCGGCTCGTCGAGAAGCTGGCGCAGGCCGGTCTGCTGAAGGTGATCTGCGGGACGGACACGCTCGGCGTCGGCGTGAACGTGCCGATCCGTACGGTGCTCTTCACCGCCCTGACCAAGTACGACGGCAACCGGGTGCGCACCCTGCGGGCCCGTGAGTTCCACCAGATCGCGGGCCGGGCGGGCCGGGCGGGCTTCGACACCGCCGGCTATGTGGTGGCGCAGGCCCCCGAGCACGTCATCGAGAACGAGAAGGCGCTCGCCAAGGCCGGCGACGACCCGAAGAAGCGCCGCAAGGTGGTCCGCAAGAAGGCCCCCGAGGGCTTCGTCGCCTGGAGCGACACCACCTTCGAGCGGCTGATCTCCGCCGAGCCCGAGCCGCTGACCTCCCGCTTCAAGGTCACCAACATCATGCTGCTCTCGGTGATCGCACGGCCGGGCAACGCCTTCGACGCGATGCGCAAGCTCCTGGAGGACAACCACGAGCCGCGCAAGGCCCAGCTGCGGCACATCCGCCGGGCCATCGCGATCTACCGCTCGCTGCTCGACGGCGGTGTGGTGGAGCAGCTGGACACCCCGGACGCCGAGGGCCGCACGATCCGGCTGACGGTCGACCTCCAGCAGGACTTCGCTCTGAACCAGCCGCTGTCGACGTTCGCGCTCGCCGCCTTCGACCTGCTCGACCCGGAGTCCCCCTCGTACGCCCTGGACATGGTGTCCGTCGTCGAGTCGACGCTCGACGACCCGCGCCAGATCCTCGCCGCCATGCAGAACAAGGCGCGTGGCGAGGCCGTCGGGCAGATGAAGGCGGACGGCGTCGAGTACGAGGAGCGGATGGAGCGGCTCCAGGAGATCTCGTACCCGAAGCCGCTGGGTGAGCTGCTCTGGCACGCCTACGACGTCTACCGGAAGTCGCACCCGTGGGTCGGTGACCACCCGGTGTCGCCGAAGTCGGTCATCCGTGACATGTACGAACGGGCGCTGACCTTCACCGAGTTCACCTCCTGGTACGAGCTGGCGCGGACCGAGGGCATCGTGCTGCGCTATCTCGCGAGCGCGTACAAGGCGCTCGACCACACCATCCCCGACGACCTCAAGACCGAGGACCTGGAGGACCTGATCGCCTGGCTGGGCGAGATGGTGCGCCAGGTGGACTCCTCGCTGCTCGACGAGTGGGAGCAGCTGGCCAACCCGGAGGTGCAGACCGCCGAGGAGGCCCAGGAGAAGGCCGACCAGGTCAAGCCGGTCACGGCCAACGCCCGCGCCTTCCGGGTCCTCGTGCGCAACGCGATGTTCCGCCGGGTGGAGCTGGCCGCGCTCGACAACCTGTCCGCGCTGGGCGAGCTGGACGGCGAGGCCGGCTGGGACGCCGACGCGTGGGGCGAGGCGATGGACGCGTACTGGGACGAGTACGACGACCTCGGTACCGGTCCGGACGCGCGCGGCCCGAAGCTGCTCAGCATCGAGGAGGACGCGGCGCACGGGCTGTGGCGCGTCCGGCAGACCTTCGCCGACCCGAACGGCGACCATGACTGGGGCATCAGCGCGGAGGTGGATCTCTCGGCCTCCGACGAGGAGGGCCGCGCGGTGCTCCGTGTGACGGCCGTCGGACAGCTGTAGAGGAGTACGCGCCGTGACCAATCCCGCCGAGAGCCTGGTCGACCTGCTCGACCTGGAGCGGATCGAGGTCGACATCTTCCGTGGGCGGAGCCCGCAGGAGTCATTGCAGCGGGTGTTCGGCGGGCAGGTCGCCGGGCAGGCCCTGGTGGCGGCCGGCCGCACCACGGACGGCGACCGGCCGGTGCACTCGCTGCACGCCTACTTCCTGCGGCCGGGCCGACCGGGGGTGCCGATCGTCTACCAGGTCGAGCGGATTCGGGACGGGCGCACGTTCACGACCCGGCGGGTCACGGCGGTGCAGGAGGGCCGGACGATCTTCAACCTGACGGCCTCCTTCCACCTGCCGGAGGAGGGTGCCTTCGAGCACCAGCTGCCGCCGAGGCACATGACGGACCCGGAGAGCCTGCCGAGGCTCGCGGACGAGATCCGCGACCACCTCGGGGCGCTGCCGGAGGCGCTGGAGCGGATGGCCCGCCGCCAGCCCTTCGACATCCGGTACGTGGAGCGGCTGCGCTGGACCAAGGACGAGGTCAAGGGCGCGGACCCGCGCTCCGCGGTGTGGATGCGGGCCGTGGGGCCGCTGGGCGACGACCCGCTGGTCCACACCTGCGCCCTGACGTACGCCTCTGACATGACGCTGCTCGACGCGGTACGGATCCCCGTCGAGCCGCTGTGGGGGCCGCGCGGCTTCGACATGGCCTCGCTGGACCACGCGATGTGGTTCCACCGGCCGTTCCGCGCCGACGAGTGGTTCCTGTACGACCAGGAGTCCCCGATCGCCACGGGCGGCCGGGGACTCGCGCGGGGCCGGATCTACGACCGCGAGGGCCGGCTGCTGGTGTCGGTGGTCCAGGAGGGCCTGTTCCGCAAGCTGTGAGCGGCGCCGGGGCGGGGACGGACGGTCACGGTCCCGCTTCGGTCAGCGCTTGACGATCCGGTCGAGGACGGCGGCGACGCCGGACTTGACCGCCTCGCGGTGGTGGAGGGGTTCCGGGGGCAGCTCGCTGGTGGGGCGCACGCCCCGGTCGGCGAGGACGTACAGCAGGCGCAGGGTGCGCAGGGCGTTGCTGAGGTGCGCGGGCACGGGGGTGCTGACCCGGTCGGCGCCGAAGCGGTCGGCGATCGGGTCGAGCCAGTCGACGGAGTCGCGCTCGCTGAGGTCGGCGCGGGTGAGGACCCGGGCGACCGCCCGTGCCAGGCGGTCGTCCTCCAGCTGGTCGTAGACGTGGTCGGTGGGCGCCGTCAGCCGCGCGGCGGCGAGGTCCAGCATCCGCACCGGCGCCACCTCGGAGTGGCGGCCGAAGGTGCCGAGCAGATCCGCGCCGTGCGCCACCGCGTGCAGCCAGCCGAGCGTCCCGTCGTGGCCGCGCAGATCCCGCTCCGCCGGGTACCAGCGCTCGAACGCGTCCACCCAGCCGGCCCTGAAGTCCCCCGCCGACACCAGCATGTCGAGCACGAGGGGCGCGAAGGTGCGGGCCTCGACCCGCGGGTCGGTGAACCGGGCGGCCATCTCGTCGCCCAGCTCCAGCCGCCGGGGCGCCGGGATCGTCCCGCGCGCGATCCAGGTGTCGAGCACGCCGTAGGGCTCGCCGTCCCGGATCCGGGGATCGGGGTCCGCCAGGGCGCGGGACAGTTCACGGACGAGGTCGTCCATGGGCGGGTCGGCGGGCACGGCACAGTCGGCGGCCTCGACGCTCTTCCAGTCGATCATGACGGCAGACTAGGTCGCCGTCCCTGCCGCGCGCCCGCGAATTATGTCCGCTACGAGGTCTGGTCGATGCCCGGGAGGGTGTCCTGTTCGACCTCGTGGCGGCGGGTCCGGATGTCCGGGGCCGGCGGGTGCAGTTTGGCGTCGCAGGTCGGGCCGAGGCCGGTGCGACGGGAGCCGGCCCCCGTGAGGGGCCGCCCGCAGAGCCGGCAGCGCACCGGGCGGGCTGCCGCACCGGGCGCGGAATCGATCGGGATTGCCAGTGGTTCGTCTCCCATGCTGAGATCAAACCCTATTCCCCCGAGGAGCTGTCCATGAGCCTGTACGACATCCCCCTGAAGACCCTGACCGGAGAGCCGGTCTCCCTCGCCGACTACCGGGACCGCGCGGTCCTCGTCGTGAACGTCGCCTCCAAGTGCGGCCTCACCCCGCAGTACGTGGGTCTGGAGCGGCTGCAGAAGGAGTACGGCGAGCGCGGCTTCACCGTGCTCGGAGTGCCCTGCAACCAGTTCGCGGGCCAGGAGCCCGGCAGCGCCGAGGAGATCCGGACGTTCTGCTCGACGACGTACGGCGTGTCCTTCCCTCTCCTGGAGAAGACGGACGTCAACGGCGAGGCCCGCCACCCGCTCTACGCGGAGCTGGTGAAGGTCGCCGACGCCGACGGCGAAGCCGGTGACGTGCAGTGGAACTTCGAGAAGTTCCTGATCGGCCGCGACGGCCTGGTCACCCGCTTCCGGCCGCGCACCGAGCCCGACGCCCCCGAGGTCGTGTCCGCGATCGAGGCCCAGCTTGTCTGACATAGGCGTCGTCGAGCGGCTGCGCGCCGCGGGCTGTGTCTTCGCCGAGGAAGAGGCGGAGATGCTGCTGGCGGCGTCGGCCGACGCCGACGAACTCGACCTGATGGTCGAGAGGCGGGCCTCGGGCCTGCCGCTGGAGCACGTCGTGGGCTGGGCGGAGTTCGCCGGGCTGCGGATCGAGGTCGACGCCGGGGTGTTCGTCCCCCGGCGGCGTACGGAGTTCCTCGTCGAGCACGCGGTGGGTCTGGCCCGGCCGGGCGCCGTCTGCCTCGACCTGTGCTGCGGCTCCGGCGCGGCGGGCGCGGTGTTCCTCGACCGGATCGAGGGCGCGGAGGTGCACGCCTCGGACATCGAGCCGGCGGCGGTGCGCTGCGCCCGGCGGAACGTCGAGCCGCGCGGCGGCCGGGTGTACGGGGGCGACCTCTTCGCCGCGCTGCCCGGGGGTCTGCGGGGCCGGGTCGAGGTCCTCGTCGCCAATGTGCCGTACGTGCCGACCGAGGAGGTCGGTCTGCTGCCGCCCGAGGCGCGCGAGCACGAGCCGCTGGTCGCCCTGGACGGCGGCCCGGACGGACTGGACGTGCTGCGCCGGGTGGCCGCCGAGGCGCCGCGTTGGCTGGCGCCGGGCGGACACCTGCTGGTCGAGACGAGCGAGCGGCAGACCGGTCCGGCGCTTGAGGCGGTCTCCGCGTACGGCCTGGAGGCCCGGATCGTCGGCTGCGAGGAGAAGTACGCGACGGTGCTCGTCGCGACCTGGCGGGGGTGACGGGACACCTCGGTCCCGTCCCGGCCCCCTCCCCGCTCTCCCCGCCCTCTCGGCTCTCCCGGCGGATCAGCGGCCGAAGGTGTCGATGTTCTCGATGAGCCAGCGCCCGTCGCGGAGCACGACGTCCACGGCGAACATGGCTCCCGCGTAGACCCCCTGGTCCTGCGCCTTCGGCTGCTTCCCTCCGGCGGCCTTGCCGGTCCCGGCCGTACTGACGCTGCTCTGGTCGGCGTAGACCAGGACCCGGGCGCGGTCGCCGTCGATCCGCTCGACCGCGCTGTCCGTGACCACGGTGGTGATCACCGGCTTCCGCTGGGCGGCCTTGGCGAGGACCCCGCCGAGCAGCGTCCGGTGCTGGGCGACGGCCTTCCCGGTGAGGAGGGTCTTCCCGGCCCGTTCGAAGGGGGCCGGGTCGGCGTGGTCGTAGGAGAAGAGCGCGGCCACGGCCGCGGCGGTCTGCCCCTTGATCTCGCTGGTACGGGCCAGGTCGGTGAGGGCCGTGTTGCCGCGCACCGGGTCGTCGCGGAGCGCCTCCGCCCTGCTGTACGCCAGTCCGGCGAAGCCGCCGAGGAGGAGCGTCAGGACGCACAGGACGACGAGCGGGACGAGGGGACGGGGGCGCGTGCCCGTGGCGGTGTCCCGCTTCGGCTCGTCGGCCGTGGCCTGTGCGGGGGCGACCGACGGGCGGGTGCGGGTCCGGGGGGCGGGCTCGGCGAGGAGCACCGTACGGGACCTGCCACCGGCCGACGGCCGGGAAGCGGCGTCCTCGGACACGGCTTGGGTGGCGGCGGGTGCGGCGGCCGACTGGTCTGCGAGGGCCTGGCGGCGGCGCTGGCGGTTGAGGTGGTGGCGGGGTGTCGGCATCGTGCGGTGTCCTTTCGGGGGCGGGCGGCTCTCGCGGTGCGGCCGGAATCAACCGGTCGACGTGCCGCCCACGGGGGCCTGCCCCAGACCACTGAGCTTCCACTGGCCGTCGGCGCGGGTGAGTTCGCCCAGCATCCGGCTGTCCTTCTCCGTGCTCTTGCTGTCGGGCGTGGTGACCGTGATCCGCAGGGCGACGAGCAGCCGGGCCCGTCCCGCGCGGTCGTCGAGCTCCGTGACGGCCCCGGACAGCACCCGCGCCGTGGTCACCGTCTTCGCCGTCCTGACCTGGTTGGTGAACTCGGTCCGTCCTTCGACCAGTTGCTTGTGCAGCTCGCCGGTCGTGGAGGACTCCCAGAGGTCGATCCCCTGGTCCACGCGCCGGTGGTCGAGCGTGTTGAGGTTCTGTACGGCCTGCTCCCCCGCTTCGAGCGCCCGGTCGCGTTGCAGGGCGTACGCGGCGGAGTCGTCGTGCGCCGCGGCGTACCAGTCCCGGCCGGCCCAGGCCGCGAACCCGCCCGCGACGAGGGTGAGCACGAGGGCCACGGCCAGGGCCGGGCGGATGCCCGCCGGGGTGCGGACCGCGCGTGTCATGGGGTGCTCCCGTCTCCCGCTCATGCTCAGCGGGCCTTGATGTCGACGATCAGCCACCGGTCGCCCCGGAACTCCGCGGTGACGGTGAGCTGGGCCGCGGCGGAGGTGGCGGCGGCCTTGTCCCGCCGCGAGGTCTGGTCGAGGAACACGAGCAGGCGCGCGGTGTTCCCGTCGAGTTCGATCACTCCGGTGCGGACGGCCTGGGTGCTGAGGGTGAGCTTCTGCTCGACCAGACTCGCGCGGATCCGGGCGAACAGCTCCTCGTACTGCCGGGCGGCGCGTCCCGCCAGCACGTTGCTCGCGGAGCGTTCCGCGGCGTCGGTTCGCGCGGGGGTGTAGGAGAAGATCCGGGCGAGGCCCTCTCCGACGTCGCCGCCGACACGGGCGGTGGCCGCCGCGTCGGTGAGCGCCTGGTTGCGTGCCGAGGGGGTGGACCGGAGCTGGTGGGCGCCGTAGAAGAAGGCGCTCCCGCCGATGAGCAGGGCGACGACGCCGGTGGCGAGGGCGGCGCGGCGCCACTTGCCGGTGAGGGCGAATCGGCCGTTGCCGCGCGCGGGGGCGTCGTCCGTGGCTCCGGTCGGGTCGTCGGCGGTGCCGGAGGCCTGGTGAGGTGTCTCGGAAGCCTGGTCCGGGGTGCCGGAGGCCTCGTCGGTCGTGGCGGGCGTCGGCTCCTCGTCCGTCTCAAGGGTCCGGTCGGTCGTCCCGCGCGGCAGTCGCGTCACTCGTCCTCGCTCTCCTGGGCCCCGGCGACGGGGACCGCCGTCAGCGCCGCCACCCTCCACGTGTTCTCGCCGGTGCGCGTCAGGACGGCCTCCAGGCGCTTGCGGTCGGTGGTCGCGGCGGCGGCTCCGCGCGGGGTGACGTCGACGCGTACGGTCGCGATGAGCTTCGCCGTACCGGCTCTGGTGTCGAGCGCCGTGAGCGCGGCCTCGGTGACCGTGGCGCGCGCGGAGGCGCCCACCGCGGGCTCGGTGCGGCCGAGTTCGGTGCGCAGCGGGCCGGTGGAGGCCTCGCGCCAGGCCCGGATGCCCGCTTCCGCGCGCTCGCGGGTCGAGGCGTCGAGCGTGTTCAGGACGGTGACGCGGTTCCGTCCCTCGGCGAGCGCGGTGTCCCGCTCGTGGCCGAAGGCGAGTTCCCGGTCGGTGCGGGCCTGCGCGTAGGTCCACGCGCCGGTCCCGCAGAAGCCCAGGGAGACGGCGAGGGCGGCGGCGGCGAGGATCCGGGCCCGCTTCATCGAGTGCTCCCGGTGTTCAGGCCGAGGAGCCCGGCCATGTCCGTCGGCCCGCCGTTCTGGCCCGGCAGGGCGAGGGCGCCGGGCAGCGTGGCCCGGTCGCCGGCCGTGGTGCGGGCGCCGCCCGAGGGAAGGGAGCCGGGGCGGGCCGGTTCGGGTACCGGGCCGCTCTCCGGCGCGTGCGCCGAGCCGCGTACGTTCACTCCGGCGGCGGCCGAACCCGTGCAGGAGGCACGGGTGTTGAGGGCGGGCGCGGTCCCGAGGTCGAGTCCGTTGCGGTAGCGCGTACCTCCGTATCCGGAGGTGCAGGGCAGGGGCTTGAAGAAGGTGACGGCCATGCCGAAGTTCACCCGTCCTCCGTCGACGGCGGTGGCTCCGGCGGAGACCGCGGCCGGGTACTTCACGAGCAGTTCCTCCATGCCGCGCTGCCGGGTGACGGCGAGCTCCGAGGTGGTGAGGAGGTTGGCGAGGACGACGCTCAGGCTCGGGTCGAGATCGCGCAGGAGGCCGCTGACCTGACCCGTCGCGTCGGGTGCGACGGCGAGGAGGCGGCGCAGGTCGGCGTCGGAGCCCTTGAGGGTGGCGGCGAGGTCGCGCGCGCCGGTGGCGAAGTCCCGGATGGCGCGGCTCTCGTCGGCCTGGGTGCGCAGGACGACCTCCCCGTCGTCGATGAGCCGGGTGGTGGCGGGCAGGGAGGTGTCGGCGGCCTCGACGAAGCGGCTGCCGCTGTCGAGGAGGACCTGCAGGTCGTCGCCGTGTCCTTCGAAGGCCTTGCCGAACTCGTCGACGACCGTGCGCAGGGATTCCAGCGGTACGGAGGTGGCGAGGCCGTTCATGCTGGCGAGGACGTCGGTGACGGGTGCCGGCACCTCGGTGTCGGCCAGCTCGATGCGGGCGCCGTCGGCGAGGTAGGGGGCGCCGTCGCTCTCGGGGCGCAGGTCGATGTACTGCTCGCCGACGGCGGAGAGTCCGGCGACCACGGCCCGCGCGTCGGCGGGGATCAGGGGGGCCGAGTTCTTGATGCGCAGTTCGGCGACGACGCCGTCGGCGGTGAGGTCGATGGCGCCGACGCGTCCCACGGAGACGCCCCGGTAGGTGACGTCGGAGTGGGTGAACAGGCCTCCGGTACGGGCGAGATGGACCCGGACGGTGTAGTGGTCGGCGACGCCGGCGTAGCGGCCGAGGTCGGCGTAGCGGACGCCGACGAAGCCGAGGACGAGCACGGCGATGACGAGGAACGCGAGGTTCTTCAGCCGTACGGTACGGGTGATCACCGGCTCTCGCCTCCGTCCTTCGAGGGGGTGGCCCGGCCGGTCGTACCGGATCCGGAGGGGCTGCCCGACGGGACGGCGGGCAGCGGCAGGGCCGATTCCGGGCTCCGGGCGGCTCCGCCCGTCGCGGGCCGCTGCCGGCCCTCGGGGGCGGGCGTCGTCGGGGCGGGCGTGGGGTCGGCCTTGGGGACCAGGGGCGGGATGACCTCGGTCCCCGGCGTGGCGGCGAGGTGCAGATAGGTGTTGAGGTAGTCGCCCTTGATGCCCTTCATCACCTCGTCGGTGAAGGGGTAGGTGAGCAGCACCTGGAGGGAGTCGGGCAGGTCGGCGCCAGCGTCCGCGAGGGCGGTCAGGGTCGGCGCGAGGGCCTTGAGGTCGGCGACCATGTCCTTCTTGCTGGCGTCGATGGTGGTGACGGCGACCCCGGACAGGGTGTCCAGGGCGCGGAGCATGGTGAGCAGGGAGCCCCGCTGGTTCTCCAGGGTCTTGAGGCCGGGTGAGAGGCCGGTGAGGACGGTGTCGACGTCCTTCTTGCGGCCGGCGAGGGTGGCGGAGAGCCGGTTGACGCCGTCGAGGGCGCGGGTGATGTCGCCGCGGTGCGCGTCCAGGGTCGTCACCAGGGTGTTGACCCGGTCGAGCATGGAGCGGACCTCGGGTTCCCGGCCGCCGAGGGCCGCGTTGAGTTCCCGGGTGATGGTCTTGAGCTGGTTGACGCCGCCGCCGTTGAGCAGCAGGGACAGCGCGCCGAACACCTCCTCGACCTCGGTGTTGCGGCTGGTGCGGGCCAGCGGGATGACGCCGCCGTCGGCGAGGCGCGCGCCGTCGCCCTTCCGGGGGGCGACGAGCTGGATGTACTTCTCGCCGAGGAGGCTGGACTGCTCCAGGCGGGCGCCGGCGTCGGCGGGCAGCCGTACGTCGCCGTTGATCTTCAGGGTGACGCGGGCGGACCAGGTGCCGTCGCCCAGTTCGATGGCGGTGACGCGGCCGACGGCGACGTCGTTGATCTTGACCGCGGACTGGGGCACGAGGCTCAGTACGTCGTCGAGTTCGGCGGTCACCGTGTAGGGGTGGGAGCCGAGGTCGGCGCCGCCGGGGAGCGGCAGGTCCTCGATGCCGTCGAAGCGGAAGGGGTTGGCGGGGAGCGCGCCGAGGACGACGGCGAGGCCGAGGCCGAGCGCGATCACTCCGACGGCGCCGGCCCCGGCGGCCTTCCCGGAGGGCAGGGTGGCGCGTCTCACCGCTCCCCCTTTCCGGTACTGGTCGAGGCGGCGCCGCTCATCGGCAGCGGGAGCAGGGGTCCGCCCGCGCTGATCTCGTTGAGGTTGGCGCGGCCGTCGAGGGTGCGGGTGTCCGGGTTGTAGACGTTGACGACGTTCCCGGCGGCGAGCGGGGCCACGTCGAGCGCTTCGGCGAGGGAGGCGCGCTGGTCGACGAGGGTCTGTGTGAGGGGGACGAGCCGGTCGATGTTCTTCTTCAGTTCGCCGCGGTTGTCCTTGATGAAGGTCTTGACCTGGGCGAGGGCCTTGCCGAGTTCCTTGAGGGCGCCGGCGAGGTCGTCCTTGTTCTCGGCGAAGTAGCCGACGACCTCGTCCAGGCGTTCCTGCGCGGTGCGGACGTCGCCGTCCTTGTTCTTGAGCATGGTGGTGAAGGTCTGGAGCTGGCTGAGGGTGGTGAACAGCTTCTCGCTGCTGCCGTCGAGGGTCTTGGCGGCCTTGCCGAACTCCTCGATGGAGGTGCCGATGGCGGTGCCGTTTCCCTTGAGGTTCTTCGCGCCGGTGTCGAGGAGTTCGGAGAGGGCTCCCGTGGAGTTGGCACCATCGGGGCCGAGCGCCTCGCCGAGTTCGGTGATGGAGGCGTACAGCTGGTCGATCTCGACGGGGGTGCGGTTGCGGGAGGCGGGCAGCTCGGCGCCGTCCGCGAGGGCGGGTCCCGTGCTGTAGGCGGGGGTGAGCTGGACGTAGCGGTCGGCGACGATGCTGGGGGCGACGACGAGGGCCCGCGCGTCGGCGGGGACGCGTACGCCTTCGTCGAGGCGGAGCCGGACGCGCACCCGGGTGCCCTGCGGCTCCACGGACTCGACCTCCCCGACCCGTACGCCGAGGACGCGCAGGTCGGATCCGGCGTAGATGCCCACGGCCCGGTCGAACCAGGCGGTGACGCGGGTGCCGTCGTCGCCGAGGACGCGTACGGCGACGAGACCGCAGGCGGCGAGCACCACGAGGGCGAGGCCGGCGACGAGGGGCTTTCTGGCTCTGTTCATCGTTCACCGCTCCCCTTGGCCGTCGCCTTGGTCCGCGGCGGCATGCATCCGGTCTTGGGCTGCGAGGCTTCGGGCACGTAGGTGCGGGGCACGACGCCGCAGAGGTAGCTGTCGAACCAGCGGCCGTTGCCGAGGGTGTTGCCGACGAGCCGGTAGTAGGGGCCGATGAGCGCGAGCGTCTTGTCGAGCTGGCCGCTGTTCTTCTCCAGGACGCCGGTGACGCGGCTGAGGGCCTTCAGGGTGGGGCCGAGCTGCCGGTCGTTGTCGCCGACGAGGCCGCTGAGTTCGGTGCCCAGGTCCCGGCTGCCCTTGAGCAGGGCGCGGATGGCGTCGCGGCGCTTCCTCAGCTCCCCGAGCAGCGAGCCGCCGTCCTCCAGGAGGATCTCGAAGCTGGACTTCTTGTCCTCCAGGGTCTTGGTGAACTTCTTGCTGTTCTCCAGGAGCCGGGCGAGTTCGGTGTCGCGCTTGGAGACGGTCTTCGACAGTTCGGACAGGCCGGTGGCGGCGTTGCGCACGTGCGGCGGGGAGTTCTTGAAGGTGTCGGAGATGGTCTCGAAGCTCTCCGCGAGCTTCGCGGTGTCGATGGCGTCGACGGTGCCGCTGAGGTCCTGGAAGGCCTGGGTGACGTCGTACGGAGAGGTCGTGCGGGTCTGCGGGATGCGGGTCCCTGGGTCCTGCGGCGCCGAGCCCAGCGGGTCGAGCGCCAGGTACTTCTCGCCGAGCAGGGTCTTGATGGCGATGGCGGCGGTGGACCGGTCGCCGATCCAGGCGTCGCCGACCTCGAAGGTCACCTTGACCTTGGGCCCGTCGAGGGCGACGCCGGTGACCTTGCCGACCTTGACGCCGGCGATGCGCACCTCGTCGCCGGTGTCGAGTCCGGCGGCCTCGGTGAAGTCGGCGCTGTAGGCGGTGTCGCCGCCGACGAGGGGGAGCCGTTCCACGTTGTACGCGAGGGTGGCCACGAGGGCGATGAGGAGCAGTCCGACGACGGCGACGCCGACGGGATTGCGTTCCTTGACCGGCTTGAACAGGCGGGGGCTCATCCGCGGCACCTCGCTTCGGTCACGGCGATCCCGGTCGGCGGCTTCGAGCCGTCGGAGGTACCCACGCCGCTCACGCGCGCCTCGCAGAGGTAGAGGTTGAACCACGAGCCGTACGAGGACAGCCGGGCCAGGGCGGTCATCTTGCCGGGGGTGTTGGCGAGGAACGCCTCGATGCGGGGGGTGTGGTCGCCGAGGGTGCCGGAGAGCCGGCCGAGTTCGCGGATGTCCTTCTTGAGCGGGGCGCGTCCCTCCTGGAACAGCCCGGCGGTCGTCGTGGTGAGGTCACCGACGGCCTTGACCGCCTCGCCGAGGGGTTTGCGGTCGGTGTTGAAGCCGGTGACGAGCTTCTGGAGGGTGACGACGAGGTCCTTGAAGCCGGCCTCGCGGGTGTTGAGGGTGGTGAGGACGGTGTTGAGGTGGGTGACGACCTCGCCGACCACCTTGTCCTTCGCGGCGACCGTCTTGGTGAGGGAGCCGATGTGCTTCAGGAGGCTGTCGACGGTTCCGCTCTCGCCCTGGAGGACCTGTACGAGCGAGCCCGCGAGGTCGTTCACGTCGGCCGGCGAGAGCCCCTCGAACAGCGGCTTGAAGCCGTTGAAGAGAAGGGTCAGGTCGAGTGCCGGGGTGGTGCGGTCCAGCGGGATGGTGTCCCCGCTGCGGAGGGCGCCGGTGACCTCGCCGCTGCCCCGGCCGAGGGAGACGTAGCGCTGCCCGACCATGTTGAGGTACTTGACGGCGGCGGTGGCCGACCTGGGCAGCTCCCGGTCCTCGCGGACCGAGAAGGTGACCTGGGCGGTGCGCCGTTCGACGACGCGGACGTCGGTCACCTCGCCGACCTTGACGCCCGCGATGCGCACGGAGTCGCCCTTGACGAGCCCGGTGACATCGGTGAACAGCGCCTTGTAGGAGCGGGTGTCGGAGCCGACGCCGGTGTTGGCGATGCTGAAGCCGAGCACGGTGGTGGCGAGCGCCGTGACCAGGACGAACGCGAGGGACTTCAGCACGGTCCCGGTCAGGCCGCGCCGTCGGGTGTGGGTGGGCCGTGTCGTCATCGCAGGGTCACCTCCGCACCGCGGAACGCGGGTCCGGCGAGCAGGCTGCTCCAGTCCGGCAGGTCGCCGGGCCGCTTCTTCGCCGCGGGGGCGAGGAGTTCGTTGACGAGGTCGTTCTCCTGCGGGGAGTTGGCGGGGCCGAGCTGCTGGTCGGCCGCGGCGGAGGCCCGTGCGGCGGGTGCGGCGGGGACGCCGAGGTAGGGCACGGGGTAGCAGCGGGGGCCGCCGCCCGATCCGTAGGAGGGGGTGTCGCGGCCGGGCACGTAGGCGCCGCGCGAGGGCACGGTGGTGACGTCGACGTGGAGTCCGGGGCGGTCGGTGCCCTTGCCGAGCGCCTTGTCCATGGCGGGCACGAACTGGGCGAGGGTCCGCAGGGTGCAGGGGAAGGACGGGGAGTACTCGGCGAGCAGTTGCAGGGTGGGCCTGCTCGTGGCGCTGAGCCGGATGATGTTGTCCTTGTTCTGCCGCAGGAAGGCGGTGAGGTCCTGGGCCGTGCGGGTGGTGGCGCCGAGGGTGCCGGCGAGCTGCTCCTCCTGGGCGGCGAGGGTGCCGCTGGTGGTGGTGAAGTCGGTGAGCGCCGTGACGATGTCCGGGGCGGCGTCGGCGTAGAGGTGGCTGACCTTCACGAGTTCTTTCAGATCGCGGGTGAGGGCGGGCAGATGGGGGTTGAACTCGCGGAGGTGCGCGTCGAGTTGAGCGAGGGTCGTGCCGAGCTGGTCGCCGCGTCCCTCCAGGGCCCGCGAGACGGCCGACAGCGTCGCCGACAGTTTCTGCGGCTGGACGGCGGAGAGCAGCGGCAGGACGTTGTCCAGGACCTGCTGGAGTTCGATGGCGTTGCTGGAGCGGTCCTCGGGGATGACCGCGCCGGGGCCCAGCCGTGCGGCCGAGGGGCTTTCGGGCGGTACGAGGGCCACGAAGCGTTCGCCGAAGAGCGTGGTGGGCAGCATCTGGGCGCGGACGTCGGAGGGGACGTGGTCCAGGGTCCCGGGGCGCATGGCGAGGGTGAGGCGGGCCCCGCCGTCGACGGCGTCGATCGCGCGGACCTCGCCGATGACGACGCCGCGCAGTTTCACCTCGGCGCCGAGGTGCATCTCGTTTCCGATGCTGCCGGTCTCGACGACGATCGGGTCCGACGCGGTGAAGCTCTTGTCGTAGACGGCCACCGCCAGCCAGGCGAGCAGGGCGGGCACCAGCAGGAAGACGACGCCGGCGAACCTGCGGCGCAGGGTCTCGGCACGGGAGTCGCTCATGTCACCCCGCCACCTTCACGGTCGTGGTCGCGCCCCAGAGGGCCAGCGACAGGAAGAAGTCGGTGACGCTGATCAGCACGATGGCGTTGCGCACGGAGCGGCCGACGGCGATGCCGACGCCGGCGGGGCCGCCGGAGGCTCGGAAGCCGTAGTAGCAGTGGGCGATGATCACCATCACGCTGAAGATCAGCACTTTGAGCACCGAGAGGAGGACGTCCGTCGGGGAGAGGAAGAGGTTGAAGTAGTGGTCGTACGTGCCCTGGGACTGGCCGTTGAACAGCACCGTCACATAGCGGGAGGCCAGGTAGGAGGAGAGGAGGCCGATCGCGTACAGCGGGACGATGGCGACGACGCCCGCGATGATGCGGGTGGTGACCAGGTACGGCATGGAGCGGATGCCCATACCTTCGAGGGCGTCGACCTCCTCGTTGATCCGCATGGCGCCGAGCTGGGCGGTGAATCCGGCGCCGACGGTCGCGGACAGGGCGAGCCCGGCGACGAGCGGGGCGATCTCGCGGGTGTTGAAGTAGGCGGACACGAAGCCGGTGAAGGCGGCGGTGCCGATCTGTTCGAGGGCGGCGTGGCCCTGGAGGCCGACGACGGTTCCGGTGAACAGGGTCATCGCGATCATCACGCCGATGGTGCCGCCGATGACTCCGAGGCCGCCGGAGCCGAAGGCGACCTCGGCGAGGAGCCGTTGGACCTCCTTGAGGTAGCGGCGCAGGGTGCGCGGGATCCACAGCAGGGCGCGGACGTAGAAGAGGAGCTGGTCACCGGACCGGTCGAGCCAGACGAACGGGGAGGCCATCGCGCTCAGCCTCCCTTCGGCGGGACGATCTGCAGGTAGATGCCCGTCAGCACCATGTTCACGAAGAACAGCAGCATGAAGGTGATGACGACGGACTGGTTGACGGCGTCGCCGACCCCCTTGGGGCCGCCGCGGGGGTTGAGCCCGCGGTAGGCGGCGACGATGCCCGCGATGAACCCGAAGATCAGGGCCTTGAGTTCGCTGATGTAGAGGTCGGGCAGCTGGGCGAGGGCGGAGAAGCTGGAGAGGTACGCGCCCGGGGTGCCGCCCTGCAGGATGATGTTGAAGAAGTAGCCGCCCAGCGTGCCGACGACGGAGACCATGCCGTTGAGGAGGACGGCGACCGCCATGGTGGCGAGGACGCGCGGGACGACCAGTCGCTGCACGGGCGAGACGCCCATGACCTCCATCGCGTCCAGCTCCTCCCTGATCTTGCGGGAGCCGAGGTCGGCGCAGATGGCGGAGCCGCCGGCCCCGGCGATGAGCAGGGCGACGATGAGCGGGCTGGCCTGCTGGATGACGGCGAGGACGCTGGCTCCGCCGGTGAACGACTGGGCGCCGAGCTGCTGGGTGAGCGAGCCGACCTGGAGCGCGATCACCGCGCCGAAGGGGATGGAGACGAGCGCGGCCGGGAGGATCGTGACGCTCGCGACGAACCAGAACTGCTCGACGAACTCCCGGAACTGGAAAGGCCGTCGGAAAACGGCCCGGCTCACCTCGGCGGCCAGGGCGAAGAGGCGGCCGGTCTGCCGCAGCGCGCCGGTGATCACGAGGCGCTCCCCGTGGTCCGCGCCCGCTGGGGCAGGGTGTACGCCGCGTCGTCCTTCGCGTAGGTGTCGCGGATGGCGGCCTGGGCGGCGGGCGGCAGCCGGTCGAGCATGCCGAGGACGCGCTCCCGGCGGCGGCCGACCGCCGCGCGTGGCGGGAGGCCGGGCGAGGGTTGCAGCTGCGGGACGATGACGCGGGGCGCGACCGGGTGGCCGGCGGGGTTGTCCAGCTCGGCGGCGAGCTGGGCGGCGTCCTTCTCCTCGGACATGCCGATCGGTCCTTCGCGGCGGCCGGCGAGGAACTGGGTGACCACCGGCTCGTCGCTGGTGAGGAGGACTTCGCGCGGTCCGAAGCTGACCAGGTTGCGCCGGAAGAACATCCCCATGTTGTCGGGGACGGTGGCGGCGATGTCGAGGTTGTGGGTGACGATCAGCATCGTCGCGTCGATCCGCGCGTTCAGGTCGATCAGCAGCTGGGAGAGGTACGCGGTGCGGACCGGGTCGAGCCCGGAGTCCGGCTCGTCGCACAGGACGATCTGCGGGTCGAGGACGAGCGCGCGGGCCAGTCCGGCGCGCTTGCGCATGCCTCCGCTGATCTCGCCGGGCAGCTTGCCCTCCGCGCCGAGGAGGCCGACGAGCTCGATGCGCTCCATGACGATGCGGCGGATCTCCGACTCCCGCTTGCGGGTGTGCTCGCGCAGCGGGAAGGCGATGTTGTCGAACAGGGTCATGGAGCCGAAGAGGGCTCCGTCCTGGAACATGAGGCCGAAGAGCTTCCGGGTCTCGTAGATGTCCCGTTCGGGGCTGCTGACCATGTCGACCCCGTTGATGAGGACACGGCCCTGCTGGGGCTTCAGCAGCCCGATGAGCGATTTCAGGAAGACGGTCTTACCGGTTCCGGAAGGGCCGAGCATGACGCTCACCTCTCCGGCCGGCAAAGTCAGCGTCACGTCCTGCCAGATGTTCTGCTTGCCAAAGGACATGGTCAGACCCTCAACGACTACTTCGATTCCCATACCACCTCCAGCAAGCGTGTGTCGGGTGTGCGCCGCGGGCGCACGGTAAGCCGGAACTGATCACCCGGACAATAGATGTGGCGCAAAATCCTTGATCCGCTCCGGCGTTTGTCACCGCGCAGACAAAGTCGGAATCAACTCTTGTCTCCGGCGAGATAGATTGCTGCGCCGACCTGCGACTCAGCGTCGGCCCGGGGAACGCTACGGCCGAGTAACCTCCCTCGGCAATACCGGATTCCGACTTTTCGCGGGAGGGCACCGAATGGCCATCCACCACCCTGGTTGATCGATCATAATTGTCGACATTGCGCACCGCGGAACCAAGTGGATTCTCGCCATCGCTCACCCACTTGACAGGCAATGCAACCTGTTCAAAGAATCTTGGACTCCGCCATTGTTCAGCTAAGTTTCCCGCAAGTAACGTCAGGTTTCGCGGCCGAGAATCGCTGGGCCGCCGGCCGTTCTCCACCCCCACCGCGGCCATCTCTGCCGGTCAATCCCCAAGGAGCGTCCCAGAGCCATGAAGAAGCCGATCAGAAACCTCGCCGTCGTCGCCGGAGCCGCCTCCGCCGCGTTCGTCCTCGCCGTCAGCCCCGCCTCCGCGGTGGCCTCCACGGTCTGGACGGTCAACCCCACGCCGGCCAGCTTCACCGCGGCGAACAGCGGAAACATCGTCCTGAGCGTCAACGGCATCGCCATGACGTGTACGAAGTCGAACGCCTCGGGCACGATGCAGAGCGCCACCGGCAACCCGGCGACGGTCGGATCCATCAGCTCCATCGCCTTCGGCGCCAGCGGCGCGCCCTGCACCAGCGTCCTGGGCAACGTGACCACCGTGCCGACCACCCCCTGGACGATCGTGGCGCAGGACTACACCGCCGCGACCGGTGTCACCAAGGGCTACGTCGGCAACGTCGACGCCACGGTGACCGTCGGCGCCTGTGTCTTCCGCGTGACGGGCAAGGCCTCCAGCACGTACACCAACTCGACGGGCAAGCTCGCCGTCGCCAGCACCTCCGGCGAGCTGAACGTCGTCTCGTCGACCAACTGCGGCTCCGCCGTACCGGTCGGCGCCAAGCCGCTCTTCACCGGCGCCTACCTCGCCAAGGTGTCGGGCACCAGCACCATCCCGACGATCGTCGGCTCCAACCCGTAACGACGCAGGAACCCGCGTCCGCCCGGCCGGCGACCCCGGCCGGGCGGACGCGGGCTGTCCGCACCCGACCGCCCTCACCCCCTCGCGCCCGCGAGCGCACGATCCGAGCGGAGCACCAGATGAGAGGCCAGCGAGCCGCCCAGCGCACTTCCCGCGCCCCCGCGCGCGGCGCGGCCATCGCCGCACTCGTGGCACTCGCCCCCCTTCTCCCCGCCGCGGCCGTGGCCCTGGGCACGCACGAGGTCGACGCCGAGATCCCCTATCTGTGCACCCTGCCCTCCGGCCCGCAGCCCGCGACGGTACGGATCAAGGGCACCCTCCCCGAACGGGCCGCCGTCGGCGAGGAGATCCGGCCCACCGACGTGACCACGACACTGGAACTCCCGGCCGCGGCCGTGGCGGACCTCCTCGCGCTGAAGGCCGCCACCGTACGCGCGGAGACACAGCTCACGGTCGGCGCGGCGCAGAACGGACGGGGCACGGACGCCGTCTGGCGCGGAACGGCCGAACCCCTGGCCGTACCCGCCGACGGCCCCCTGACGCTCACCACGACCGGCGACGTCCCGATCCTGACCACGGACGCGGCGGGCGATCTGACCCTCACCGCCGGGGGTCTGGCCGTCGACCTCGCCCCGAGCACCGCCGACGGCGCGGCCACCACTCCCGCCGCGCTCTCCGTCGGCTGCGTACCCGGTGAGGACGCGCGGGAGCGCACGCTGCTCGCCACGGTCCCGGTCGGCGCCGGCACCCCCGGCGGGGAGCCGAGCACGCCGCCCGCCTCGCCGTCCGGCCCGCTCCCGCCCTCCACCTCGTCCCCCTTCCCCCGGCCGGACGCCCCGAAGGCGCCGCCCACCGCGGGAGGGAAGGGCCAGGCCGGTACGGGCGAGGAGGCGAACGGCCCGGTCGCGAAGGGGCCGCTGACCGGGCCCCGGGCGGGCGACGGCGCGAAGGCGGCCGACGCGAACACGCCGGGCGCCGCCCCGGACCGGCGGGCCGCACCGCCCTGTGTGACCGAGAAGCCGACCCCCACGTCGCTGTCGGCGTACATCACCGGCTACTCCAACGTGCGGAAGCTGAACGGCGCTTCGCTCATCCCGCTCTCCTGCGTCCAGATCGAGCAGGGCATACCGGAGATCGAGTTCCGCCCGGACGGCACCCTGCACCTGGTCCAGAAGTCGGTCGGCGGCCTCTCCTACCAGGGGCGCAAGCAGTCCCCGCCCTTCGAGTCCACCTTCCTGACCTTCGGCTTCGCCCCGGTCACGGCGACGCTGGTCCTGGAGCAGGCGGGCCCCATGACCGTCGAGTCGGACATCCTCCTCGTCTTCCCCGACAACATCGCGGAGAGCTACATCCGGGTCCCCCTGGTCCTGCGCGTCCTCGACGTCAGGGTCAACGGCACCCGGCTGGACGTCGGCCCCTCCTGCCGTACGGAGAAGCCGATCAGCTCTCCCGAACCCCAGCCCGCCAAGTACCCCGGAGACCACCTGGTGCTCCTGGGCAAGGGGCAGCTCATCAACGGCACCGACGCCACCGGATACGTCCTCACCACCGGTGGCCCGCTCACCGGCGAGGTGAGCGTCCCCGCCTTCAAGGGCTGCGGCGCGGGCGGCGAAAACCTCGACCGGCTCCTCACCGCCTCCATCTCCGGGCCCGGCAACTACATCAAGCAGATCCAGGGCCAGACCTGCGCCGTGGGCGTCGAGGTGCCCACCGAAGGCCAGTGCACCACGGACCGTCAGCCGTACGTGGTCCCCAAGCCCGAGCGCTGAGCCCGCGCACCCGCCCCTCCTTCTTCTCCGCTCCCTCCAACGGAAGGCAAACCGCCATGCCCCTCGTCTCCTCCCGCACCCGTCTCGCCACCCTCTCCGCCCTCACCGCGCTCGGCGCCTTCGTCTCCGTCGGCACGGCGACCGCGTCCTCCCCCGTGCTGAACGGCTCCTGGGCCCCGTTCGACCGCTGCCCGGTCGACGCCCCCGCGATGCTCGCCGCAGACGGCCTCGACCAGGCGCCGCAGTGCGTCTCGTCCTCCTCCCCCAGCGGCACCATCAAGCTCGGCAACACGACCGTCGTCACCGGGAAGACGAACCTCCAGATGGGCGTGATCCAGAACGCCGACGGCACCAACACGGTCGTCGGACCGCCCGCCGGCTCGCTCATCGCCGACTCCGCCACCGTCCCCGGCGGTCTGCTCGGGCTGATGTGTCCGAGCGACATCCCGTTCATCACCGACATCTGCCGGCAGCTGTCGGACGCCAGCCTGAACAAGATCACCGCCACCGTGGAATCGGTCGGCACTCCCTCGGACTTCAACCAGATCGCGGGTGTCCTCACCGACATGCCGATCGTGCGGATCCCGGTCCGCATCCACCTCCAGAACCCGTTCCTCGGCAGCAACTGCTACATCGGCACGAAGACCAACCCGATCATGCTGTACCCGAGCAACCTCACCTCCCCCGACTTCTCCGTCGAGCGCTTCAACGGCGACGGCTCCCCGAACGAGGAGGGCGACATGAGCCGCCTGAACATGCTCGGCTCCACCCAGACCGACACGACCTTCGCCGTCCCGGGCGCCAGCGGCTGCGGCCTGGGCCTCGGCCTCGTCAACGGCGCGGTGAACCTCAAGACCGGACTGCCGTCCGCCGCCGGGAAGAACAGCATCACGCTCAACAACACCCAGACCTACCTGACCGGCCTCTACGCCCCCGGTGTCGCCGCGCCCGACGCCGGAAAGCTGTTCGCGCAGAACTGGCACGCGGCCGTCAAGTAACGGCCACCCAAGGGCGATAACCGGCCGAGTCGACTCCCCGGGCCCCTTCGGGCGGATCAACTCCTGCTCAAGTTGTGTACAGCACACAGCAGTTGTCTTAGCTTCAGCAGTCAACGTCGGTACGTAACCGACGGCCACGGCGGCGCCCTCCGCACCAGGTCGGGCGCCGCCCGCCGCTCCCCCACCGGTCACGTAGCAGAGCAAGGGATCGGTTCATGCCCGCAACCGCACAGTCACCGCACATCGGTGAGCCGCTGGATCCGCTCCCCCGGGAGTTCGCCGCCCTGATGAGACCGGAGATACCCGGCCTGATCAAGGAGATCGGCGTGGAGGTCCAGCGGGCCTACCCCGTGTACGCCCACCTCTTCAAGGGGCCCCACTCGGACGCGATCCGGCTGGGCGTGGAGCAGGCGCTCGCGGCGTTCGTGGAACGGGTCGCGGACCCCGGGCGGAACTCGGCGCTCCGGGACGAGCTGCTGCGCAAGTTCGGCCGGGTGGAGGCCTACGAGGGCCGGGACCTCGACACCCTGCAGGGCGCGTACCGCCTGGGCGCACGCATCGCGTTACGGCGGGCCAAGAGCATCGGCCGCACGTACAACCTCTCCCCCACCCTCATCCTCGCCTTCGCGGACGCGCTCTTCGCGTACGTAGACGAGCTGGAGGCCCTCTCCCGCGAGGGCTATCTGATGGTCCAGGCGAGAGCGGTGACCGATGTGGCGGCGCTGCGAAGACAGCTGCTCCACCTCGTCGTCGCCGGTCCCCCGCTGCCCCGGGCGACCATCGCCGAACTGTGCCAGGAGGCCTCCTGGCAGCTCCCCGCCGAATGCACCCTGGTGGCGGTCCGGCCCCCGGTCGCCGAACTCGTCCAGGCCGGCCTCGACCGTGACGTCCTGGCCGACCTCACGCTCCCCGAGCCGCATCTGCTCATCCCCGGCCCGCTCACCGCCGAGCGCCTCGCGATGCTCGGCTCCGCCCTGGCCGGCACCCCCGCCGCCATCGGCCCGACCATGCCGGCCGCGCAGGCCGCGCACTCCATCCGCTGGGCCCGGCGGGTCCTCCAGCTCATCGACGACGGCATCGTTCCCGACGCCCCCGTCGTGCACTGCGAGGACCACCTGACAACGTTGTGGCTGCTCTCCGACCCGGCACTCGTCGCCCATCTCACCCGGCGCGAACTGGCCCCGCTCGACAGCCTGTCCGGCACCCGGCGCGAGCGGCTGATCGAGACCCTACGCGTCCACATCTCCACCCGGGCCCCCGCCGAACAGGTCGGCGAGATGCTGGGCGTGCACGCCCAGACGGTCCGCTACCGGCTGCGGAACCTGGACAACCACTTCGGCGACCGGCTCCTCGATCCCAACCACCGCTTCGCCCTCGAAGCGGCCCTCCGCTCCCTGCACCTGCAGAACGGGAAACGGACGGACTGAGCCCCGCCCGGACCGGCCGCCGCCGCCGCCAGGGGACCCTACGCCTGCCTGGGCCGCAGGCGGCAGCGGGCCGGGCCGGCCGCCTGGAGGGTGATCGCGGGGGCGACCGGCACCTCGGTGTCGACCGCCTCGAAGTCGTACCGCCGGAGGATCATCGCGAGGGCGATCACCGACTCCAGCATCGAGAAGTGCTGGCCGATGCAGGCGCGCGGGCCGCCACCGAAGGGGAACCAGGCGTACCGGGGGCGGGCCGCCTCCGCCTCGGGGGTGAAGCGGTCCGGGTCGAAGCGGTCCGGGTCCTCCCAGTAGTCCGGGTGGCGGTGGGTGACCCAGGGGGCGACGATCACGTCCGCGCCGGCCGGGACGGTCACGCCGCCGACCACGGTGGCGGCGACGGCGCGGCGCCCGATGGCCGGGGCGGCCGGGAAGAGCCGCATGGCCTCCTTGAGCACCCGGGTGACGTACGGCAGCGCGTCGAGGTCGGCGGCGCCGGGGTCCCGGTCTCCGAGCACCCGGTCGACCTCCTCGTGGGCCCGCTTCCGCTCCTCCGGGTGGAGGGCGAGGAGGTGCAGGGCGAAGCCGAGGGAGGTGGCGGTGGTCTCGTGACCGGCGAGCAGGAAGACGAGGACCTGCTCGCGCAGTTCGGTCGCGTCGAAGCTGCCGTCCTCGGCGCTCTCCGCCCCGACGAGCAGCGTGAGGAGGTCGTCGCCGTCACCGGGGGCCCGGCCCGCGCCCCGGCGTTCGGCGATGATCCGGTCGCAGACCTCGTTCAGGGCCCGGTGGACGCGGGCCGCGCGGCGGTTGCCGGGGGTGGGCCAGTCGCGGGGGACGTTGAGCGGGGAGTAGCCGCGGCGCAGCACATAGGCGCCGAGTTCGGGGAAGCTGTTCTCGACGATCTCGACGGCTTCGTCGACGTCCGTGCCGAAGAGGATGCGGGCGACGGCGCGCAGGGCGAGGCGGGCCATCTCCTGGAGGACGTCGACGGATTCGGCG
Source organism: Streptomyces sp. NPDC001728 (assembly GCF_040297565.1). Lineage (NCBI taxonomy): Bacteria > Bacillati > Actinomycetota > Actinomycetes > Kitasatosporales > Streptomycetaceae > Streptomyces > Streptomyces sp. NPDC001728. Next base: position 48,514 of record NZ_JBEOZK010000018.1, on the reverse strand, counting down.
CCGCTGTCCCGCCACTCCCCGGTGAGGAGGGCGACCTCGGTGGCGACGGCCGAGGCGTAGCCGTCGACGCGGCGGCGGGTGAAGAGGGGCTGGACGAGCCGGCGCTGACGGAGGTAGTCCTCGTCCTGGCTGGTGAGCAGCCCGTTGCCGAAGGACTCGCGTATCTCCTGGTAGAAGGTGTTGTCCTTGCGGAAGTTGGCCGATTCGCCGGCGAGGACCTGCTGTGCGCCCTCGGCGGAGAAGACGCCGTACACGGTGGTGCGGATGCCGGGCGGTCCCGCGCAGATGCGGACGACGTCGCCGTGCTCGCGCCGGGCCCGCAGGAAGGTGCCCAGGGAGTCGTTCCTGAGGTCGAACAGGGAACCGAGCAGGGGCAGTCCCGCGAGTTCGGGCGCTTCGGTACCGGTGGTGCTGGCCATGGACGGTTCCCCTCGGTCGGCGGATGCGCAGCGATTCTCCCCCAGTAGGTGACTCACGGGTAGGATTGGCCGAACAGCGGTCCGAATCTGGCCGGTTGACTCGAACGGCGCGGTTGTCAGTGCCGTCTGAGAGGCTCGCACCATGGAACGAGCCGTATCGCCGGAAGCATCCGGGCGACCCGAGATGACCCTGCAACTGACCATCGACTGCGCCGACCCGCAGCGGCTGGTGCCCTTCTGGATCGAGGCCCTGCGCTACGTCCCCGATCCGCCGCCCGAGGGCCACGCCACCTGGCGGGCGTACTGGGAGGCGATCGGCGTCCCCGAGGACGAGCTGGGCGACGACGCCGGAGAGCTGCCGGAATCCATCGTGGACCCGAAAGGCCTGGGCCCGCGCGTCTGGTTCCAGCAGGTCCCCGAGCCGAAGACCGTCAAGAACCGTGTCCATCTGGACCTCAAGGTCGGCGGCGGGCGCGCTGTCCCGCTGGCTCTGCGCCGGGAGCGGGTGGACGGCGAGGTGGCCCGTCTGACGGCCCTGGGCGCCACGATCCTGTACGCGATGGACGAGCCGAACGGCATGGACTACTACGCGGTGGTCCTCCAGGACCCGGAGGGCAACGAGTTCTGCCTCGTCTGAGAGCGCGGGCGGGGCGCGCACCCGCCCCGGCCCCGGCCGGTGGCTCCGGTCACCAGGTGTGGACGGCCGGCGCGTCGGGTCCGTACCGCCGCCAGGCCTCGCCGAGGCGCGCGAGCCGGTCGGCGGCGGCGATCCCGCACAGGGACGCGACCTTGCCGTCGGCGACCTCGAACGCCACGGCGCCCACGACCCGGTCGTCGACCACGGCGAGGACGGCCGGGGAGCCGTTGACCCGCGCGAGGTGGAACGCGGGCGAGCCCCCGGCCAGCCGCCGCTTCGCCGGTGTGGGCCGGAAACCGGCCCGCACAGAGGAGGCGACGCGCTCGGGCGTCGTGTACCGCAGCAGCCGGCGGGCGAGCCCGGCCCCGTCGGATACCGCCGTCACGTCGGAGGTGAGCAGCGCCACCAGTCGTTCGGTGCGCCCCGACGCGGCGGCGGCGAGGAACTCCTCGACGACCCGGCGCGCGGTCGCGGGGTCGACCTCCTCGCCTCGGCCGCGCTCGGCGGCGATCCGGGTCCGGGCCCGGTGGACGTGCTGCTGGCTGGCGGACTCGGTGATGTCGAGGATCCCGGCGATCTCGGCGTGCGGGTACGAGAAGGCCTCGCGCAGCACATAGGCGGCCCGTTCGACCGGTGAGAGGCGCTCCATGAGGGTGAGTACGGCCAGGGAGACCGATTCCCGCTGCTCGAAGGTGGCGGCGGGGCCGAGCATCGGGTCGCCGTCGAGCAGCGGCTCGGGCAACCAGGCGCCGGCCGCGCGCTCGTGGCGGGCGTGCGCGGAGCGGAGCCGGTCGACGCAGAGACGGGTGAGGACCTTGGTCAGCCAGGCCTCCGGCACCTCGATCCGCGCGCGGTCCGCCGCCTGCCAGCGCAGGAAGGTGTCCTGCACGGCGTCCTCGGCGTCGGCGGCCGAGCCGAGCAGCCGGTACGCGAGCGAGGCCAGCCGTCCCCGGCCGGCCTCGAAGCGTTCGATGGCGTCGCTGTCCATGGTGCTCAGGTTAGGCGGCGACCCGCGCGGCGGAACGGTCCGCCGCGGTGGTCAGGGCGCGCCTGCGCTTCGGCAGGCCGAAGGTCGGGTGGGCGATGCCCCACCAGGCCCCTTTGAGCACCGCCGACTTGAGCCGAGCGGCGGGCTTGCCGCCCAGGTACCAGGACGTGGAGCGGGCTTCCCCGTCGACCGTCTGGAAGATCGCGTCCCGCCGTCCGAGGCTGATGTGGTTGCCGTGGTACGTGAGTGCGCCCGTGGGGACCTCACCGCCCGTCAGGCGGGCGATGATCGCTGCGGTGGCCCGCATGTTGGTGAGTCCGGCCGAGGCGCAGGACATCGGCAGCGGCCGGCCGTTGCCGTCGATCGCGTAGGCGCAGTCACCGGCGGCGTAGACGTCCGGGTGCGAGACCGAGCGCATGGTGCCGTCGACGAGGATCTGCCCGGTCCCCGCGACCTCCAGGCCCGCGGCTGCGGCGAGGGAGTGCACGGCGAAGCCGGCCGACCACACGGTCACATCGGCCGGCAGGGAGGTGCCGTCGGCGGCGACCGCCCGCGTCGGCTCGACGGCGGTGATGTCGGTGTGCTCGTGGACGGTGACGCCGAGCCGGTCGAAGGCCCCGCGGAGATGGCGGCGGGCCTTCGGGGAGAGCCAGGCGCCCAGTTCGCCGCGGGCGGCGAGCGCCACCGTGAGGTCGGGCCGGGACTCGGCGAACTCGGTGGCGGTCTCGATGCCGGTCAGCCCCTCGCCGACGACGAGCACGGTGCCGCCCGCGGCCAGACCCGCCAGGCGCTCGCGCAGCCGCAGCGCCGAGTCCCGGCCGGTCACGTCGAAGGAGTGCTCGGCCGCGCCGGGGACGCCGTGGTGGGCGACGGAGCTGCCGAGCGCGTAGAGCAGGGTGTCGTAGGGCAGCTCGCCGGCGCCCTCCCCGCCCGCCACGGCGACGGTCCGGCGCTCGGGGTCGATGCCCGTGACGCGCCCGAGGCGCAGCCGCACCCCGGTGCCGGCGAAGACCTCGTCGAGCCCGCGCACCGCGAGGTCCTGGCCGATCGCGAGCTGGTGGAGCCGCATCCGCTCGACGAACTCGGGCACGGCGTTGACGACGGTGACCTCGGCGTCGGCGGGCGAGAGCCGGCGGGAGAGGTTCCCGGCGGCGAAGGCCCCGGCGTAGCCGGCGCCGAGGACGACGATGCGGTGCTTCATGGCGTTGCTCCTGTCTCGTTCGCGTGCGTCTTGAACGAGACGGCCCCCGGATTCCTGACAGGGTCCGGATGTGACCCGGGTCACCACGCCGGGACGGGCGGGGGCTCGGGGCCGGTGTGCGCTCCGTGCGCCGGACCGCGCGGGCGATCCGGCGACGTCACACGCCTCGGGTCACTTGGCGAGGGCGCGGCTGATGACCATCCGCTGGATCTCGCTGGTGCCCTCGAAGATGGTGTAGATGGCCGCGTCGCGGTGCATCCGCTCCACCGGGTACTCACGGGTGTAGCCGTTGCCGCCGAGGATCTGGATGGCCTGGGCCGTGACCTTCTTGGCCACCTCGCTCGCGTACAGCTTGGACATGGAGCCCTCGGCCGACGTGAAGGGCTTGCCCGCCGTCGCCATCCAGGAGGCGCGCCAGACGAGGAGCCTGGCCGCGTCGATCTGGGTGGCCATGTCGGCGAGCTGGAAGGCGACGCCCTGGTTCTCGATGATCGGGCGGCCGAACTGGACCCGGGTCCTGGCGTAGTCGAGGGCGACCTCGTACGCGGCGCGGGCGGTGCCCACGGCCATCGCGCCGACCGCGGGGCGGGAGGCCTCGAAGGTGGCCATGGCGGCGTTCTTCACGCGCTCGCCACCGCCGGACTTCGCCTTCTCCCGGGCGCGGGCGAGGCGCTCGTCGAGCTTCTCCTTGCCGCCGAGGAGGCAGCCGCCGGGGACGCGGGCGTCCTTGAGGACGACCTCGGCGGTGTGGGAGGCGCGGATGCCGTGCTTCTGGAACTTCTGGCCCTGGGAGAGGCCCGGGGTGCCCGGCGGGACGATGAAGGAGGCGTGTCCCTTGGAGCCGAGTGCGGGGTCGACGACGGCGACGACGACGTGGACGTTGGCGATGCCGCCGTTGGTCGCCCAGGTCTTGGTGCCGTTGAGCACCCACTCGTCCTTGGCCTCGTCGTACACGGCGCGGGTGCGCATGGAGGCGACGTCGGAGCCGGCGTCGGGCTCGGACGAGCAGAAGGCGGCGACCTTGACGTCGTCGGGGTCGCCGTACATCTGCGGGATCCAGGTGCCTATCTGCTCCTCGGTGCCGTTGGCGAGGACGCCGACGGCGGCGAGGCCGGTACCGACGATGGAGAGCGCGATGCCCGCGTCGCCCCAGAACAGCTCCTCCATCGCCATCGGGATGCCGAGGCCGGTCGGGTCGAAGAACTGCTGGGCGTAGAAGTCGAGGGAATAGATGCCGAGCTTGGCCGCTTCCTGGATGATCGGCCAGGGGGTCTCCTCACGCTCGTCCCATTCGGCGGCCGCGGGCCGCATGACATCGGCGGCGAAGCCGTGCAGCCAGTCGCGGACCTGCTTCTGGTCCTCGTTGAGTTCGAGCGTGAACTCGCCCATATTTCCCTCCCAGCAGTACGTTACTTCCGGTAACAGCAGTCTGTTACCGGTGGGTAGAGGCTGTCAACCTGCGGTGGGGCGGTTCGGCCCGACCGGCAACGGAAGGCGGCCGGGTGTTACGTTGCGAAGCCTCAGGGAAACGCACGGGCGGGGAGACACGCTGATGGACATCGCACACCGGACCACCGACCGGCAGACGCCCGCCGAGCAGCGGCGGCGCGAACTGCTGGAGGCGGCGGACCGGGTGGTGCTCCGGGACGGCCCCCAGGCTTCCATGAACGCGATCGCGGCCGAGGCGGGCATCACCAAGCCGATCCTCTACCGCCACTTCGGCGACAAGGGCGGCCTGTACCGCGCCCTCGCCATCCGGCACACGGACGCGCTCCTCGCGGCGCTGCGGTCCGCCCTGGACGCGCCCGCCCCCGACCGCCGCCACCGCGTCGAGTCCACCCTCGACACCTACCTCGGCTCGATCGAGGCGATGCCCCAGGTCTACCGCTTCCTCATGCACCCGGCGGAGGAGCCGCACCAGACCGAGCAGGGCTTCGACGTCGGCCGCCACTCCGCCCCGCTGCTCCGCCGCATGGGCGAGGAGCTCGGCCAGGTCATCGCCGAGCGCGTCGACCTGGGACCCGGTGCCGAGGTCCAGGCCCGGATCTGGGGGCACGGGATCGTCGGCATGATGCACGCGGCCGGCGACTGGTGGCTCGGCGAGCGCCCCTGCTCCCGCGCGGAACTCGTCCGGAGCCTGGCGGACGTCCTCTGGGGCCGACTGGCCGCGGCCGACGACCTCCCCGGCGGACCGGGCTTCTAGCGGAACCTCAGCGCTCCAGCACCGAGGCCTTCCCGCCCCACGGCTCCTTGCGAATCGCCCGGAGCAGACGTGACTTCCGCCACCCCGTGACATGGTCCGCGTAGACCCCGCCGTCCAGGTGGTCGGTCTCGTGCTGGAGGCAGCGGGCGAAGAACCCGGTGCCCTCGACCCGTATCGGCGTGCCGTCCACGCGGACGCCCTCCACCACCGCACGGTCGTGACGGGGCGTCGGGGCCTCCAGGCCCGGCAGCGACAGACAGCCCTCGGGGCCGCGGAGCACGTCGCCGTCCGCCGCCACCAGGCGCGGGTTCACCACATGGCCCAGGTGGCGGGTCTCCTCGTCGTCCGGGCAGTCGTACACGAAGACCCGCAGGCCGACGCCGACCTGGTTCGCCGCCAGGCCCACGCCGTTCGCCGCGTACATCGTGGCGAACATGTCCTCGACGAGCCGGAACAGTTCGGGACCGAAGTCGGTGACGGGCTCGCAGGGGCTGTGCAGCACGGGGTCGCCGAGCAGGGACATCGCTCGGACGAGGCCGGAACTGCCGGGGATGGGGCGGTTTCGCATGGCCGTAAGGGTACGGTCCGCCGTGACCTGGCTGTTTCCCGCGACCGCTCGGCGGTGCCGCTGTTCGGGCTGCTGGCCGGATCTCGATAGGCTGAGCCCGGACCGACGCAAGGAGGAACAAGAGAGATGTCAGGACACCCCGGTAATCCAGAGCCGCTGTCGCCGCGCGCCAAGCTGGCCGTGACGGCTGGCAAGGCCGCGGCCGCGGTGTCGCGTGCGGCGGGACGCGGCAGCGGATCCGTGATCGGCGGCAAGGTGGCGCTGAAGCTCGACCCCGACCTCCTCGGCCGGCTCGCACAGCATCTGGACGTCGTCCTGGTGTCGGCGACCAACGGCAAGACGACGACGACCCGGCTGATCGCGGAGGCCCTGCGCGCCGCCGGCCCCGTCGTCTCGAACGCGCTCGGCGCCAACATGCCCGCCGGGATCACCTCGGCGCTGGCCGGCGGCACGGACTCCAAGTACGGCGTCATCGAGGTCGACGAGAAGTACCTCGCCGGCGTCGCCCGTGACACCACGCCCAAGGTCATCGCGCTGCTCAACCTCTCCCGCGACCAGCTCGACCGCGCCGCGGAGACCCGGATGCTCGCCGAGAAGTGGCGCGAGGGCCTCAACGGCACCAAGGCCGTGGTCGTGGCCAACGCCGACGACCCGCTCATCGTGTGGGCCGCCTCCTCCTCCCCCAACGTGGTGTGGGTCGCCGCCGGCCAGGAGTGGAAGGACGACGCGTGGTCCTGCCCCGCCTGCGGCGGTGTGATGCAGCGTCCGGGCGACGACTGGTTCTGCGGCGAGTGCGGCTTCCGCCGCCCCGCCCCGAGCTGGGCGCTCAGCGGCGACCACGTGCTCGACCCGCACGGTTCGGCCTGGCCGATCCGGCTCCAGCTGCCCGGCCGCGCCAACAAGGCGAACGCCGCCACCTCGGCCGCCGTCGCCGCCGTCTTCGGGGTGCCGCCGCAGGTGGCCCTGGAGCGCATGTACCAGGTGCAGGCCGTCGCGGGCCGCTACGACGTGGTCTCCTTCCAGAGCCGCGAGCTGCGCCTGCTGCTGGCGAAGAACCCGGCCGGCTGGCTCGAGACGTTCTCCCTCATCGACGGGCCGCCCGCCCCGGTGATCCTCTCCGTGAACGCGCGCGGCGCCGACGGCACGGACACCTCCTGGCTGTGGGACGTGGACTACGCCCGGCTCGCCGGGCACCCGATCATGGTGATCGGCGACCGCCGGCTCGACCTCGCGGTCCGCCTGGAGGTCGCGGGTGTGGACTTCCGCGTCTGCGAGACGCTGGACGAGGCCGTCTCGATGGCCCCGCCCGGCCAGATCGAGCTGATCGCCAACTACACCGCCTTCCAGGACGTCCGCCGCCGCGTCGGCAACTGACCCGTAGAGGACATGCAGCATGAGTGACAGCAGCCTGCGCCTGGTCTGGGTCTACCCGGACCTGCTCAGCACCTACGGCGACCAGGGCAACGTCCTGGTCGTGCAGCGCCGCGCCGAGCAGCGCCGCCTCAGCGTCGAGCGCGTCGACGTCCGCAGCGACCAGCCGATCCCGACCTCCGGCGACATCTATCTGATCGGCGGCGGCGAGGACCGCCCGCAGCGGCTCGCGGCCGAGCGGCTGCGGCGGGACGGCGGCCTCAGCCGGGCCGCCTCCAACGGCGCGATCATCTTCTCGGTCTGCGCCGGCTACCAGATCCTGGGCCACGAGTTCATCAACGACCTCGGCGAGCGCGAGGCCGGCCTCGGCCTGATCGACGTGATCTCCACCCGCGGCGAGGGCGAGCGCTGCGTCGGCGACGTCCTCGCGGACATCGACCCGCAGCTGGGCCTCCCCCAGCTGACGGGCTTCGAGAACCACCAGGGCATCACCCATCTCGGCCCCACGGCCCGGCCGTTCGCCCGGACCGTCTACGGCAACGGCAACGGCACCGGCGACGGCACCGAGGGCGCGTACAACGACACCGTCTTCGGTACGTACATGCACGGCCCGGTCATGGCCCGCAACCCGCAGATCGCGGACCTGCTCCTGAAGCTGGCCCTCGACGTGAACGCGCTGCCGCCGACCGACGACCGCTGGTACGAGGCGCTGCGCGCCGAGCGCATCGCGGCCGCCTCGCAGCCCGCCTGAGTCGGCCCCGCACCACCGCCGGTCCCTCGTACGAACGTACGTTGTCCACTGTGCGGACATCCGGTTCGGCCCCGCCACCCTGCGGCGATAGGGTGGCGGGGATCCAGCCGGACGACGTGGTCCGGGAGTCGGCCCACGTTGCAAAGGTTTTTGGGCTATGCGCATTGGCGTGCTCACCTCCGGCGGAGACTGCCCCGGTCTGAACGCTGTCATCCGATCCGTCGTGCACCGCGCGGTCGTCGACCACGGCGACGAGGTCATCGGCTTCCACGACGGGTGGCGTGGCCTCCTGGAATGCGACTACCGCAAGCTCGATCTGGACGCGGTGGGCGGCATCCTCGCCCGGGGCGGCACCATCCTCGGCTCCTCGCGGGTCCAGCCCGCGCATCTGGTCGGCGGCGTCGAGCGCGCCCGCGGCCACGTCGCCGACCTCGGTCTCGACGCCATCATCCCGATCGGCGGCGAGGGCACCCTCAAGGCGGCGAACCTCCTCTCCGAGGCGGGCCTCCCGATCGTCGGCGTCCCGAAGACCATCGACAACGACATCGCCTCCACCGACGTCACCTTCGGCTTCGACACCGCCGTGACCGTCGCCACCGAGGCCCTGGACCGGCTGAAGACCACCGCCGAGTCCCACCAGCGCGTCCTGGTCGTCGAGGTCATGGGCCGTCACACCGGCTGGATAGCGCTGCACTCCGGCATGGCCGCCGGCGCCCACGCCGTCGTCGTCCCCGAGCGGCCCTTCGACATCGACGAGCTGACCGCCCGGGTCGGCGAGCGCTTCGAGGCCGGCAAGCGGTTCGCGATCGTCGTCGTGGCCGAGGGCGCGAAGCCGGCCGAGGGCTCGATGGACTTCAAGACCGCAGGCACCGACATCTACGGTCACGAGCGCTTCACCGGGATCGCCAACCAGCTCTCCGCCGAGCTGGAGCGGCGGCTCGGCAAGGAGGCCCGCCCGGTGATCCTGGGCCACGTCCAGCGCGGCGGCACCCCCACCGCGTACGACCGCGTCCTCGCCACCCGCTTCGGCTGGCACGCGGTCGAGGCGGCGCACCGGGGCGAGTTCGGCATGCTGACCGCGCTGCGCGGCACCGAGATCACGATGGTTCCGCTGGCCCAGGCCGTGGAGACCCTCAAGACGGTCCCGGCCGACCGCTACGCCGAGGCCGAGTGCGTGCTCTGAGGGTCGTCTTCGCGTGACATCCGCCCCCGGTCGCGATCGCGACCGGGGGCGGTTCTAGTCTGGTGCGGACAACAAGCGCGAATCGGGCTCCAGGAGTGCACACGATGGATCACAGCGGGCACGGCATGACCACGGATCTGCCGCCGTTCACGCTGGGTCGGGGCCTGGAGTTCTCGCCCGACCTCTTCTTCCTGATCGGCTGCCTCGCGGGGCTCGGGCTGTACGGGTGGGGCGTGGTGAGGCTACGGCGGCGCGGGGACGCCTGGCCGGTGAGCCGGACGGTGTTCTTCACGGTCGGCGTGCTGACGATCGCGCTCGTGATGTGCACCAGGCTCAACGACTACGGCATGGTCATGTTCAGCGTGCACATGGTGCAGCACATGGTGATCTCCATGCTGTCGCCGATCCTGCTGCTGCTCGGCGCGCCCATCACGCTGGCGCTGCGGGCGCTCCCGGTGGCGGGCCGCGGCTCCACGGGTCCGCGCGAACTGCTGCTGAAGCTGCTGCACAGCCGGTACATGAAGGTGATCACGCACCCCGGCTTCACGATCCCGATGTTCATCGCGAGCCTGTACGCGCTGTACTTCACTCCGCTCTTCGACTTCCTGATGGGCTCGAAGGCGGGGCACATCGGGATGATGGTGCACTTCCTGATGGTGGGCGTGGTCTTCTTCTGGCCGATCATGGGCGTCGACCCGGGTCCGCACCGGCCGGGGTTCGTGATGCGGATGCTGGAGCTGTTCGCGGGCATGCCGTTCCACGCCTTCTTCGGCATCGCGCTGATGATGGCCACCGAGCCGATGGTCAAGGCGTACGAGAACCCGCCGGCCTCGCTGGGGATCGACGTGCTCACCGACCAGAACGCGGCGGGCGGCATCGCCTGGGCGTTCAGCGAGATCCCGTCGGTGCTGGTGCTGATCGCGCTGGTCTACCAGTGGTACCACTCCGAGCAGCGGCAGGCGGTCCGCCAGGACCGGGCCGCCGACCGGAACGGCGACAAGGAGCTGGAGGCGTACAACGCCTACCTCGCCTCGCTCCAGACCCGAGGCCGCTGACTCCGGCGCACGCCGGAGCGTCCGGGGAGTAGCGCGCGCCCCTCTCCCGGGGTGACGATGGGCTGGACGGCTTCCGCGACCTCGGTCGGGAGGAGGACGCAATGTCCGGTCCCACGAAGACGATGGCGGTGCTCACCTGCGCCGCGCTGGTGCTGACCACGGCGTACACGGTGGCGCTCGGCAGCAGCGGCTGGCTCTGGTTCGGCTGGGTGGTGCTCGGTGTGGCGACGATCGGGATGGCCGCGTCGGACAGCGCGTCCCCGCCCGCGCCGCGCCCCCGCCCACCGGCGGGGGCCGGGCCCGCGCATCCCTGATCGTCCCGGTGGTCGACCGGCCGCCGGGCTACCCACCCGCCTCTCCTCCGGTCGTGCGGCGGGGGAAGCCGCGCGCGGTGACGGCGGCCAGGACCGCGAGCACGATGATTCCCGCCGACTCGACGACGATCGTGGGTACGACCAGTTCCGCGTCGATGGACTCCTGGAAGCCGAAGAGTCCGGTGGTGAGGCTGACGACCAGACCGGCCAGCGTGCCGGCCGTGAAGAGCGCGCCCAGGGCGGCCGGGACGGCGAGGAACCGGGTCGGCGCGGCCAGCAGCGCGAGGGTCAGCAGCGCGCCGCCGATGCCGTTCAGCAGGAAGAGCACGCCGATCGTCGCCAGGTCCCGGTAGCCGGTGTCCCAGAGGCGGAGGTGGATCGCCGCCATCGCCGCCGTCAGAGCGGCACCGGCCAGGCGCAGCGCGACGACGCTCCAGGCCCGCTCAGTAACCATTGCCATTGCCATTGCCATTGCCATTGCCCGTCGGGCTCTGGTTCACCGCTCCCCCGGCACCACTCACGGTGATCTCCGTCTTCATGCCCAGGTCCTTGTGTCCGTCGACGGGGCAGTAGATCTCGTACTTGCCGGACTTCAGCGTCACGGTCAGCTTGGTGCTCTTGCCGGGATCCAGGTTCTGCGAGCGGGCCTGTCCGCCGGGGCCCTCGACCTCCAGGGCGTGGACGTGGTGGCCGATGTTGTTGACGACGAAGGTGTAGCCGCCGGCCTTGTACGTCTGCTGCGACAACGCGATGTGGAAGTCGGAGAGGTCGGCGGTCACCTGGGTGCTGCCCGCCGTGCTGCTCTGTGCCGGTGGTGAGGTGGTCTGTGCCGGTGGTGAGGTGCTCGCCGACCCGCCGCCGCTCCCGCAGGCTGCCAGCAGCCCGGTGAGCGCTCCGGCCGCCACCCCGAGCGCCACGCGGCTCCGCGTGCGTGTCCCTGTCATCACTCCGCCCTCCGCCCGTTCTCGTCCTCGGGGATGCGTTCTCCGGGGGGATTCGCTCTTCGGGATTTCCGTTCCGCAGGGGATACGGACGAGCGGCGCGGAGGGATTGCGCGGGGCCGGAGGAGGAGAATGAGGGGGTGTTCCCGCACGGATCCGGATCCGGCGCAATCCCCTGGGGGCGGCGAAACGTATCCAGGGGTATGCGGAGCATGGGTATGTCGCTCGGGCACGCGCCGGACGAGGCGCTGCTGTCCGGCCTGACCACCGGAGATCCCGAGATCGCCGTCGCGTTCGTGCGCCGTTTCCAGCGCACGGTGTTCGGTGTCGCGGTCGCCGTCGTCGGCGACACCCAGCTCGCCGAGGACATCGCCCAGCAGACCTTCGAGCGGGCCTGGCGGCACGCCTCGGTCTACGACGCGCGGCGTGGTTCGGTGAAGACCTGGCTGACGACCATCGCCCACAACCTCGCGGTCGACGCGGTGCGGGCGCGCCGGGCCGACCCTGTGGCCCCGGAGGATCTGGACGCCCTCCTCGGCGTCATGACCGACACCCCCGAGGACCGGGCCCTCGACGCCGAGACGACGGCCGGGATCGGGGCGGCCCTGGCCCGCCTGCCGAGGGAACAGGCCCGCGCGCTGGCGATGGCCGCGATCTACGGGATGACCGCGCGGGAGGTCGCCGACTTCGAGGACATTCCGCTGGGTACGGCGAAGACGCGGATCAGGACGGCGCTGCGCAGGCTGCGGGCGGCATGGGGAGCCGAGGTGAACCGGCGATGAGCGACGACCTGACCTGTGAGGGACTGAGGGAGCTCGACGCCGAACTGGCGCTGGGTGTGCTCCCGGCGCGGGAGCGTGCCCTCGCGGTCGCGCATCTGGACCACTGCCCCGGGTGCCGGGAGCACATCGCGCGGCTGACCCCCCTCGGTGACGGCCTGCTGGGGCTGCTGCCCGGCTCGGAGCCGCCGGTGGGCTTCGAGACCCGCGTCACCGCACGGTTCGGGGAGCTGTTCACCGAGCGGTTCGGCGAGCGGCCCGAGCGCGTGGAGAACTCCGGGCCGCCCGAGCCCATCCAGAAGTCCGACCGGCCCGAGCGGTCCCGGACGTCGGCGCGGCGCCGCCTCCTGCGTCCCCGGCTCGCGGCGGCCGGCGCCGCCCTCGCGGTCGCCTGTGGCTTCGGTGGCTGGGCGATCAGCACCGCCGTGAACGAGCCGCTGGTGGCCTCCGCCCCCGCGCATCCGGCGCACAGCGGTCTGCTGGAGGCGGCTCTGGTCGCCGACGGTCGCGAGGTCGGCCGGATCTACGCCCACCCCGGCACGCCGGGCTGGGTCTACATGTCCGTCGAGCTGAACGGACGGGACGGACCGGTCCGCTGCCGCCTCGAACGTACCGACGGCAGCGCGGTTCCCCTCGGCTCCTTCGCCCTCAAGGGCGGGTACGGCTACTGGGGCGCGCCGGCGAACGTGGATCCCTCGGCGGTGTCCGGCGCCCAGCTGCTCGCTCCCGACGGCTCGGTGCTGGCCACCGCGCGGTTCCCGTCGGCCGTGGTCGCCTCCTGACGGGTCGGCCGTGGTCGCCTCCTGACGGGTCGGCCGTGGTCGCCTCGTGACGGGCGGTCCCGCCGTGGCACCTCCCCCGGGCCTTCCGGAAGGGGCTAGCCCTTGGGGGCGAGTACCACCCAGATCTGTCCCGGTGCGAAGGCGAGCGGCTTGCCGGCCGGGGTGGTGAACGTGGTGCCGGACGTCGCCTTGGGCCGGGCCCAGTGGGCCTCGTACGACCGCCCGTCCCGCAGCACCTGCGCCGTACCGCTGCCGACGCTCTCGGTGTACGGGGAGATGTTGCCGAGGAAGTCGTGGAAGCGCGAGGGGCGGATGTTCACGTGCTGGACGACGACGGTCGTCGGCTTGAGCGGTCCCGTATCGGTGGTGCGGGCCGCACGCCCGTCCATCGCGACCCGCCAGTCCTTCTCCGCCGCGTTCCAGGTGAAGGTGTAGCGGGCGGCGGGGTAGCGCACGGTGCGCTCGCGGACCGGGGTGCCGCCCTCGGGGGCGGGCCCGAAGCGGAAGCCGATGTCCTGGGAGAGGCCGGCGTCCGGGGCCGCGGCCAGGGCGCGGCCGGGCAGCAGGTACAGGTTGTGGGGGGCCGGACGGGCGGCGCTGCGGACGAACGCCCGGGGGGCGTCCTCCTGTGGCAGCGGGTACAGCGGGGCGGCCTTGAGCAGGGGTTTCAGGGCGGTCTGGGAGCCGGAGTAGGCGAGCGCCGGGGTACCGAACTGGGCGAGGAGTTCGATGTCGGACTCGCGGGCGCTGCGGACGGGGCCGGTCCGGTCGGGGAGGCGGGAGGAGTAGACGGCGAGGAGCCTGGTCACCCCTCCCTCGACCTGTTCGACGTAGACGAGGTCGGCCGAGCCGAGGCCGGTGTGGGGGCGGGCCTCGGCCACGTTGTCGATCTTGACGGCGAGGACGGGGGCGGGTTTCGCCGGGAGCCCGGTGAAGGGCGAGCGCCCGGTGGCTGCGGGGCTCGTGGTGGCGGGCACGGGGGTGGGTGTGGGGGACGGTTCCGGTGTGCCCGGGTGGGAGCAGCCGTACAGCCCGGCCGCCGTCAGCGCGCACAGCAGCGCGGTGAGGACACGGCCGGGGCGTCTGGTACCACGCTGGTCGTCCGTCATGGTGACGCTCCCCCACCAGTGGACCACGGGCCCCCGCGCCGATACAACGGGTGGAAGGACGACGAACGGGGGTCGCGGGTGTTCTACCACCTGATGAAGTACGTACTGCTCGGACCGCTCCTGAGACTGCTCTTCCGGCCCCGGATCGAGGGGCTCGAACACATCCCGGAGGAGGGTGCGGCGATCGTCGCGGGCAACCACCTCTCCTTCTCGGACCATTTCCTGATGCCGGTGGTGCTCGACCGGCGGATCACCTTTCTGGCGAAGCAGGAGTACTTCACGGGGCCGGGGATCAAGGGGCGGCTGACGGCCGCGTTCTTCCGGGCCGCCGGCCAGATCCCGGTGGACCGGTCGGGGAAGGAGGCCGGGCGGGCGGCGATCCGTGAGGGGCTCGGGGTGCTGGACCGGGGGGAGCTGCTCGGCATCTACCCGGAGGGGACGCGTTCGCACGACGGGCGGCTGTACAAGGGCAAGGTGGGGGTGGCGGTGATGGCGCTGACGGCGGGGGTGCCGGTGGTGCCCTGCGCGATGGTGGGGACCTTCGAGATCCAGCCGCCGGGGAAGGTCGTGCCGAGGGTCCGCCGGGTCACCATCCGGTTCGGGGAGCCGCTGGACTTCTCCCGGTTCAGGGGTTCGGCCGGTGAGAAGGCGGTGGTCCGCGCGGTGACGGACGAGATCATGTACGAGATCCTGCGGTTGTCCGGGCAGGAGTACGTGGACGAGTACGCGGCGGTGGTGAAGGCCGCGGCGGAGGAGAACGAGGGCCCGGCGCGAAAGTTCCCCCGGGGAGAACGCTGAGGGCGGATCCGCGCGTGGCGCAATGCCCTGGGCCGCCGTCCCCGCCGCCCTTAGCGTCGCGTTCATGACCAAGGGAAACGCGTTCGTGCTGGGCGGATCGGGACAGGTGGGGCGGGCGGCCGTGCGGGCGCTCGTCGCGGACGGCTGGGAGGTGACGGCCGCCTCGCGGGGCGGCGGCAGGGACGGCGGCTGGCCGGACGAGGTCCGGTCGGTCCGGCTCGACCGGAACGAGGAGGGCGCCTTGGCGTCGGCGCTCGGCGGGGGCACCGACGTCCTGGTGGACATGGTGGCGTACGACGCCGGGCACGCCGCACAGTTGACCGGGCTGGCGGACCGGATCGGTTCGGCGGTGGTGATCTCCAGCGGGGCGGTGTACGAGGACGAGAAGGGGCGCAGCTTCGACACGCAGGACCGGCCGGACGGCTTCCCGGCCTATCCGGTGCCGATCCCGGAGGACTGGCGGACGGTCGCCCCCGGTCACGGCACGTACGGCACGCGCAAGATCGCCCTGGAACGGCATCTGCTCGCGGCGGGCGAGACACTGCCGACGACGCTGGTGCGGGCGGGCGCGATCCACGGGCCGCACTGCCCGGGTCCGCGCGAGCTGTGGTTCGTGAAGCGGGCGTTGGACGGCCGGCCGGTGCGTCTCCTCGCGTACGGCGGGACCTCGCGGTTCCATCCGGCCCATGTCGACAACCTGGCGGAGCTGATCCGGCTGGCGGCGGCGAAGCCGGGCAGCCGGGTGCTGAACGGCGCGGACCCGGAGGCGCCGACGGTGGCCGAGATCGGGGGGGCGATCGACGCGGTCGTGGGCGTCACGAGTGAGACGGTGCTGATCGAGGGAGCGCCGGACGGGCTCGTGGGGCTCACCCCGTGGACCTCGGAGCATCCGATCGTCTACGACATGACGGCGGCGCAGCGGGAGTTGGGCTACCGGCCGGTGGTGTCGTACACCGCGTCGCTGCCGGAGACGGTCGCGTGGCTGAGCGAGCGGGTGGCGGGACGAGACTGGCGGGAGGTCTTCCCGGGGCTGGCGAAGTACGGGGTGGACTTCTTCGACTACGCGGCCGAGGACGCCTGGCTGGCCTCGCGGTGAGACGGTGGAGAGGGGCGGGGCCGTCGCACGGCCCCGCCCCCCTCCTCATCCGGTTCCGGACGGTGTTACGGCTGCGGAGTGGCGTGCGGGGCGCACGTCTGGTCCGTGGCGTCGACCTTGCCGGTCAGCAGGTAGGTCTCGACCTTGGCGTTGAGGCAGGGGTTGACCAGGTTGGTGATGCCGTGCGAGCCGGCGTCCTTCTCCGTGATCAGTCGCGAGCCCTTGAAACGCTTGTGCAGCTCGACGGCGCCGGCGTACGGGGTGGCGGCGTCACGCTCGGACTGGGCGATGAGCACCGGCGGCAGGCCCTTGCCGGTCTTCACCTCCGTCGGGCGCTGGCGCGGGGCGGACCAGGTGGCGCAGGGGAGGTTCATCCACGCGTTGGCCCAGGTCATGAAGGGGTACTGCTCGTGGAGGCGGGTGTTGTCCCGGTCCCACTTCTTCCAGCTGGTCGGCCAGGCGGCGTCGTTGCACTCGACCGCGGTGTAGACGGCGTTGCCGTTCTCCGAGGCGATGTTGCCGGCCGTGTCGGTGAGGTCGGCCGCGGCGTTGTCGATCAGCGGCTGCGGGTCACCGGCGGCGTACGCGCTCCAGGCCTCGGCCACCAGGGCCCAGGTGGAGTCGTAGTACGGGGCGTTCTGGAAGAAGCCGATGAGCTCCGCCGGGCCGACCTTCCCGCCGAGGGGGGCCTTCTTGGCGGCGGCGCGCAGGGTCACCCACTGCTGCTGGACCTCCGCCAGGGTGTCCCCGAGGTGGTAGGTGGCGTCGTTCTGGGCGACCCAGGTCATCCAGTCCTTGAGCCGGCCCTCGAAGGCGATGTCCTGGTCGAGGTTGACCTCGTACCAGATCTTCCGCGTCGACGGGTTGACGACGCTGTCGAGGACCATGCGGCGGACGTGGCTCGGGAAGAGCGTGCCGTAGACCGCGCCGAGGTAGGTGCCGTAGGAGACGCCGACGAAGTTGAGCTTCTGCTCGCCGAGGGCGGCGCGGACGACGTCGAGGTCGCGGGCGGTGTTGGGGGTGTTCATGAAGGGCAGCAGGTCGCCGCTCTTCTCGGCACAGCCCTTGGCGTAGTCGGCGGCGAGCTTGCGCTGCGCGAGCTTGTCGGCCTCGCTGTCGGGGACCGGGTCGGGCTTGGGGCCCTTGACGAAGTCGGTCGGGTCGACGCAGGAGATGGGGGCCGACTTGCCGACGCCGCGCGGGTCGAAGCCCACGAAGTCGTAGGCCTTGGCGGCGTTCGCCCAGATCGCGTTCTTGGTGGTGACCCGGCGGGGGAAGCGGAGGCCGGAGCCGCCGGGACCGCCCGGGTTGTAGAGCAGCGCGCCCTGGCGCTCGGCGGGGGTGCCGGTGGCCTTGATGCGGTCGACGGCGATCTTGATCTTCTTGCCGTTGGGCTTCGCGTAGTCGACGGGAACGCTGACCCAGCCGCACTTGATCGGCTTCTCCAGGCCCCAGTCGGCCGGGCAGTCCTGCCAGTCGATGCCCGTCTGGGCGGCGCGGGCGGCGGCGACGGCGACGCCGATCGACTCCGCGTCGCGCAGATGGCGGTTGCTGTCGGCGTTCGCCGCCGGGGCGGCGAGTGCGCCCACGACGAGCGTGCCCGCTATCAGAGTGCCGGCCGAGCCGAGCACCGCTGTGCGTCTCACATGTCCTCCCCCAGTGGGCGCCGCCCCCGTGGCAGCGCCGCGTGTTGGTTGTCGGGGGATCCTTTCGTCCCGGGGGCTCCAGATGAAAGGGCGAACACCTGTTTCTTTGCCGAACCAATAACCGGTGAACGGTGTACCGCTGAGCGGTGACCTCGCAAAGACCTCTCAGGAACGGTCAGAACGGGGCGAGTTCGGACAGAATCCTGTCGAGCAGGCGTCGCAGCGTGAGCGCGTCCGGCGCGACCGCGGTGGCGAGGGCGGCGGGCCCGGCCAGCGGGGTGACGGCGGCGTTCTCCCCGAACAGCGCGGCCCGTACCGGCTTCCCGGCGAAAGCCGGGTCGACGACCAGGAGTTGACCGGTGGCCCGGTGGCCTCCGAGCACCGCGCCGCCGTCCCAGCCGCCGGGAGCGCCGGGGCCGCAGGCCAGTTCCTGGTCGAGCAGGGGCCGTCCGGCCCTGCGCACGGTGAGCCGGGTGAACAGGGTGCCGGGCGGTTCGCCGTGGCGGCCGAGGATCTGCTCCTCACGGAGGACCAGCCGCGCGGTGGGCGCGAGCTCCACGACGGTCCGCATCCGCAGGTCCGACCCCCGGACCGAGACCAGCTGTTCCGGCAGCCAGCGGAGCACGGCCCCGTCGCCGACGGTGATCCGCAGGTCGTACGCGGCGGGCTCGGCGCTCCGGCCCGGCAGGGCGAGGGTGGCGGCGGCGGAGTCGACCAGGAGCCGGGCCCCGTCCCGTACCTCGGTCTCGATCGCGAGCCGGTCACCGCCGAGCGGGGCGCTCATCGCCCCGACGACGGTGACCCGGGTGTACGGACCGGAGGCCTCCGCGTACGACCCGGCGGCGCCCGTGTACGGGCCGGCCGCCCGGGTGCGGCGCAGGGCGAGCGGGCCGTCGCTGACCAGGAGCGGCAGCCCTCCGTCCGCGTCGGCGGCGATCCGGGCCGTGGCGCGCAGGCTCACGCGGTCCAGGCCACGAGCTGGGCGCGGACCCAGTCGGCGACGGGCGCGACGCCGTTCTCGGCGCGCAGCGAGGTGAAGGCGACGGGCAGTTCGCCGCGCTGCGCCTCGGCGTCGCGCGCCATCCGCTCCAGGTCGGAGCCCACATGGGGGGCGAGGTCGGTCTTGTTGACGACGAGGAGGTCGGCGGTGGTGACGCCCGGGCCGCCCTTGCGCGGGATGTCGTCGCCGCCGGCCACGTCGATGACGAAGATCTGGGCGTCGACGAGTCCCTTGGAGAAGGTGGCGGTGAGGTTGTCGCCGCCGGACTCGACGAGGATGAGGTCGAGCGGCCCGACCGCCTCCTCCAGTTCCTCGACGGCTTCGAGGTTGGCGGAGATGTCGTCACGGATGGCGGTGTGGGGGCAGGCGCCGGTCTCGACGGCCTGGATACGCTCGGGCGGCAGGACGGCGTTGCGGAGCAGGAACTCGGCGTCCTCCCGGGTGTAGATGTCGTTGGTGACGACGGCGAGCGAGAGGGTGTCGCGCAGGACCCGGCAGAGGGCGGCGACGGTGGCGGTCTTGCCCGAGCCGACCGGACCGCCGAGCCCGATGCGCAGGGCGCGGCGGGTGCCGTCGGGGCGGTGGGCGTCGGCCGAGACGGCGCCGTGGTGGTCGTGGGAGTGGTCGAGGTGCACGGGGCGGCTCCAGCGGTTCTCAGGAGTGGTGCTCAGAAGTCGTACTCAGGAGCGGGTGCTCGGGAGCGGTGCTCACGGGTCATGCTCACGGGTGGTGCTCAGGACGCGAAGAGGCGGACGGGCCAAGCCGCGTGCTGCTCGGCGGTGATGTCGAGGAGGGGCGCCGAGGCGGCGGGCAGGGCGTCGACGCCCTGCCGGGCGGCAGCGGCGGCTTCCTCGGCGACCAGGTCCATGGCGGGGGCGAGCCGGGCGAGGACGGCGGTGGCCTGGAAGGGGTCCAGGCCCAACAGTCGGACCGTGGCGGTGGCGGGGCCACTGACGGTCTCGTACGCGACGCAGTGCGCGGCGTCCTCGGGGCCGAGCCCGGCGGAGCGGGCGGCGAGCCCGAGGACGACGGGCTGGTGGGCGCCGCGCGGGAACGCGGCGGCGAGCGCGTCGAGTTCGGGTCCCGGCCAGGTGGCGCGGGCCGCCCGCATCATCTGCCGGCCCAGCCTGCGGGCGGCGGCGCGCAGGGCGAGTGAGGGGGTGCGGGCGTCGGCGGCGGCGTCGAGCGCGTGCGGGTCGTGGCCGAGCGCCGCGGCGGCGGCGAGGGCCGCCGCGGTGAGACCGCTGGTGTGCAGCCTGCCGCGGCAGAAGGCGGCGAGGCTCGCGGCGTCCGTGATCCGGCCCGCCTTGACGGCGGCCTCGGCCCCGCCGGAGTGGGCGTGCCCGCCGGCGGGGAAACGCCCGTCGGCGAGCACGAGAAGGGCGGCGCGACTCGTCATCAGAAGAGGAAGTAGCGCTGGGCCATGGGCAGTTCGGCGGCGGGCGCCGGTTCGACCGCCTCACCGTCGATGGTCACCGTGAAGGTGTCGGCGTCGACCTCGACGCGGGGCAGCGCGTCGTTCTCCCGCATGTCTGCCTTGGACACCCGCCGGGTGTTGCCGATCGCCGTGAACTCCTTGTTCACGCCGAGCCGTTGGGCGATGTCGTCCTCGATCGCCGCCTGGGCGACGAAGTTGACCGAGCCGGCCGCCGCGGCCTTGCCGAGCGCGCCGAACATGGGGCGGGGCAGCACCGGCTGGGGGGTGGGGATGGAGGCGTTGGCGTCGCCCATCTGCGCGTAGGCGATCTGTCCGCCCTTGAGGACGACGAGCGGCTTGACCCCGAAGAAGGCGGGCTCCCACAGGACCAGGTCGGCGAGCTTGCCGGGCTCGACGGAGCCGATGAGGTGGCCCATGCCCTGGGCGACGGCCGGGTTGATCGTGTACTTGGCGACGTATCGGCGCGCCCGGTGGTTGTCGGCGCGGCCGTCGCCGGGCAGGGCGCCGCGTCGCTTCTTCATGACGTGGGCGGTCTGCCAGGTACGCATGATCACCTCGCCGATCCGGCCCATGGCCTGGGCGTCGGAGGAGATGATCGAGATGGCGCCGAGGTCGTGGAGGACGTCCTCGGCGGCGATCGTGGAGGGCCGGATGCGGGACTCCGCGAAGGCGAGGTCCTCGGGGACGGCCGGGTTGAGGTGGTGGCAGACCATCAGCATGTCGAGGTGTTCCTCGATGGTGTTGAGGGTGTGCGGCCGGGTCGGGTTGGTGGAGCTGGGCAGGATGTACGGCTCGGAGACCACGGTGATGATGTCGGGGGCGTGCCCGCCGCCGGCGCCCTCGGTGTGGTACGCGTGGACGGTGCGGCCTGCGATGGCGGCGAGGGTGTCGCCGACGAAGCCCGCCTCGTTCAGGGTGTCGGTGTGGATGGCGAGCTGGGCGCCCGTCTCCTCGCACACGTCCAGACAGGTGTCGATGACGGCGGGGGTGGCACCCCAGTCCTCGTGGATCTTGAATCCGAGGGCTCCGCCGCGCAGTTGGGAGTGCATGGCTTCGCGGGACATCGTGTTGCCCTTGCCGAGCAGACCGATGTTGACGGGGAAGGTGTCCAGGGCCTCGAACATCCGGGCCGTGTGCCAGGGGCCCGGGGTGACGGTGGTGGCCTTGGTGCCCTCGGCGGGTCCCGTGCCGCCGCCGACGAGGGTGGTGACGCCGGTGGCGAGGGCCTGTTCGACGACGGTCGGCGAGATGAAGTGGACGTGGGTGTCGACGGCTCCGGCGGTGACGATCCGGCCGTTGCCGACGATGATCTCGGTCTCGGGGCCGATCACCAGGTCGGGGTGGACGCCGTCCATGGTGTCGGGGTTGCCGGCCTTGCCGAGGGCGGTGATCCGGCCGTCCCTGATGCCGATGTCGGCCTTGACGATCCCCCAGTGGTCGATGACGACGACGCCGGTGATCACCGTGTCGGGGGCGCCCTCGGCACGGGTGGTGCGGGCCTGGCCCATGGACTCGCGGATGACCTTGCCGCCGCCGAAGACGGCTTCGTCGCCGGCGCGGCCGGGGCCTCCGCTGCGGTCCTCCTCGATCTCCACGAGAAGGTCGGTGTCGGCGAGCCGGACGCGGTCGCCGGTGGTGGGGCCGAACAGGTCGGCGTAGACGGCGCGGTGGAGGTCAGGCACGGTCGCCGTCCTTGTCCTGGGCGGTGGGGTCGAGGGGGCCGGCGGTCTCGCCGCGCAGGCCGGGCACGATCCGGCGGCCGGCGAGGGGGACGAGCTCGACCTCGACGGGGATGCCGGGCTCGAAGCGGACGGCGGTGCCGGCGGCGATGTGCAGCCGCCGCCCGCGCGCGACGCCGCGGTCGAACTCCAGACCGGGGTTGATCTCGGCGAAGTGGTAGTGGGAGCCGACCTGGACGGGCCGGTCGGCGGCGTTGAGCACGGTCAGGCGGGTGACGGGGCGTCCCTCGTTGAGGGTGACGGGGCCGTCCGCGTAAAGGATCTCTCCGGGGATCATCGCGGCGCCCCGTTCAGATGATGGGGTCGTGGACGGTGACGAGCTTGGTGCCGTCCGGGAAGGTGGCCTCGACCTGGACGTCGTGGATCATCTCGGGGATGCCGTCCATGACTTCTTCGCGGGTGAGCACCTCGCGTCCGGAGGCCATCAGCTCGGCGACCGTGCGGCCCTCCCTGGCGCCTTCGAGGACATGGGCGGTGAGCAGGGCGACGGCCTCGGGGTGGTTGAGGAGCACCCCGCGGGCCCTGCGCTTCTCCGCCACGTCCGCCGCCACATGGATCATTAGGCGTTCCTGTTCGTGCGGACTCAACTGCACTCTTCCACCTCACAGTCGTCTGCCGGGAGGAACCCCGGACAGCTGCGGACCCTACCGATCGTCAACACCTTGTTGAACTGCGGAGATGCGGTACGCGAGCAGACATTGCACGTTAGGGCGGAAGTTTTTCCGGCTCGTTAACTTCGTCTTTGCGATCTCATGATCGTCGGACCGGTCGCGCGCTCAAGAGGAGCCGGGCTCGCGGTGGCGGGCGGCGATGCCGAAGCGGCCCTGTTCGCCCGGAGCGGAGTCGAGCGTGCGCAGGCGGGAGACCGTACTGACCACCTGCTCGTCGGCGGGCTTCTCGGCCGCCTCCAGTTCCGCCAGGTCAGCGGCGGAGACCAGGGCGACTAGGGGCTTGCCGTGCCGGGTGACGACGACGCGCTCACCGCCGTACACGACGCGGTTGATGAGGTCGGCGAGCTCAGCCCGCGCTTGCGTCACCGGGATCTCGTAGGTCATGCTCCCCATCTTACGAGCTGTACGTCCTGTACATTTTTTACAGATGGAGGTGCCAGCCATGGATGCTCGCCATGTCCTGCCCGAGTTCACGGAGCGGACCAGCTACGGAACCCGGACCCTCGACCCCTACTCCAAGCTCCTCGAATCCCGGATCGTCTTCCTCGGCACGCCGATCGACGAGGCCTCCGCCAACGACGTGATCGCCCAGCTCCTCCACCTCGACCACGCGGCGCCGGGCCAGGACCTCTCGCTCTACATCAACTCCCCCGGCGGCTCCGTCACCGCCATGACCGCGGTCTACGACACCCTCCGCTCGCTCCACTGCGACGTGGAGACCACCTGCCTCGGCCAGGCGGAGTCCACCGCCGCGGTCCTGCTGGCCGCGGGCACGCCGGGCAAGCGCGCGATGCTGCCCGGCGCACGGATCACCCTCCGACAGCCCGCCGTGGACGAGCCGCTCCAGGGGCAGCTCAGCGACCTCGACCTGCACGCCGGCGAACTGCTCCGGCTGCGCGCCCTGATGGCCGGGATGCTCACCGAGCACACGGGACGGACGCGGGAGCGGATCGACGCCGACCTCGACCGCCTCACCATCTTGGACGCGCCGGCGGCCGTGGCGTACGGCCTGGTGGACCATGTGATCACGAGCCGGCGGGACGCCGTCGGCCCCACGGAGCGGTGAGCCGGCCGTGGTCCCCGAGCTGCCGCCGCTGCCCGCCCTGACGCGGGCCGAGGGCGAGTTCGTCGACGCCTACCTCGAAGTCGTCGACCTCCTGGGGAGGATCAACCCCTCCAGGGGCACGCACACCTACGGGGCGCTGCGCGCGGCCCAGGCCCTGGTGAAGCGGGCCGAGGCGCTGCGCGAGGCCGTGACCCTGATGCACGCGCGGGGCGAGAGCGAGGTGCACGCGGACACCTTGGCGCGCGCCCTGCGGGTGCTGGACGGGGAGCGCAGGACTGGCCGCGTCACCGTCCCGGAAGCACGCGCGAGTTGACATTCCGGCGTGCCGTGTCCAGGTCCGGACGGCCGACACGAACCGCAGAATCGATCCCCCGTTCGGCGTAGTCGGCAAGTCGATATATATGCCGAGTGAGTTGCGCAGCAGGCGTACACATCTGGCTGAATCGGGCGTTCCGTCGCTGGTGCGGGGCTCGTCGGCCAAACCTCCGACGATCACGAAAGCATCCTGTCCACCCGAATGGATCAGTCGTGAGGAGCCTCACATATCGCCGTTTCAGCTCGGATTTCGCCCTGTTCGTGAGTCAAGATCCCTGTCGACGACAAGCCCCCGCCGCCGCGGCGGGGCGGTCCGGGCGGACGCCGAGTCCTGCCGCTGTCCCGGATGTCTGGTCGACAGGAGTGGATCGGCAGGAGTGGAGGACCCGATTTAGACGGGACGTACGCGCTGTTTCGGCAGCGAGGCCGTCCCTTGGGGTGAAGCCGCAGCCGCGGCCGGGCATCTTCGCCAGCCCGAACCCGACAGGTCATCCTTCGCAGGCGGCTGACGAAGGGTTGCGCATGACCGCGCAGATGCACGTCCCGTCCCTGCTGTCCCGGGCCGGAGCCGTCTCGGCTCTCACCCTCGCCGCCGTCGGCGGCACGCTGTTCGCACCAGGTGCGGCAGCGGAGGCCCAGGCAGCGACGAACTACGCGAACAAGGCACTGAGCGTCGCCGCGTCCAAGAAGGGAGCCCCGTACCGGTACGGGAGCACCGGGCCCACGAGGTTCGACTGCTCCGGTCTGACGCTCTACGCGTACAAGAAGGCGGGCAAGTCGCTGCCACGCACCGCGCAGCAGCAGTACAACAGGACCCGGCACATCTCCGCCGGCAGCAGACAGAAGGGGGACCTGGTCTTCTTCCACTCCGGCGGAAGGGTGTACCACGTGGGCATCTACGCGGGCAGCGGCAAGATCTGGCACTCGCCCAAGACAGGCTCCTGGGTGAAGCTCGACAGGATCTGGTCGTCCAAGGTCTACTACGGCCGCGTCCGCTGATCCGGCGACGGTAGCGGTGCGACCCCGAGGGGTACGGCGGCGCCACCGCACCCCCGCACGGTCAGGGCTCCGGCCCGTACGGTCAGGGATCGGCCCAGCCGGGCCCTAGCGGCTCGCCAGTGGGGCCGGTGTCCAGGGGAGGGTGATCCACACCGTCTTCCCGCCCTCCGCGGTCGGGGTGAACGAGAGACGGCCGCCCGCCTCCGCCGCCAGGGAGCGGATGATGACCATGCCCCGGCCGTTGTCCTGCTGGACCGCGGCCGGAAGGCGGCGCGGCAGTCTCGGATGGCTGTCCGTCACACCGATGAGGAGCCGTTCCTCGCGCTCCAGGCGGACGTCCACCGTGAACGTGGGCGACTGGCCGAGGGTGTGCAGCACGGCGTTGGTGGCCAGTTCGGAGACGATGATCCGGATCGCGTCCGCCGTCTCGGCGGCGTCGTCGAGGCCCCATCCGCCGAGCACCTCCGCGACGAACCGCCGGGCCGTGGGGACCGAGGCGGGCTCGCTCGGCAGAGTGACGGATGCTTCCTGCTGATCTGCCATGGCGACGCTGTCCCTTTCCCGCCGGGGTCGCTGCCCCGGATTGCGCTTGGGGCGTCAGAGTGGCACCGATCGGACCGCGCCGGGCGGCGTTCCACCAAGATATGTCCCCATCTGTCGCCCGATGCGGTGAACTCTGCGGCCCGGGAGCCCTCTTGGGCCGCCCTTCACCCCTGCCTGGCGGCCGGCGCCGTCCGGAGGATCGTCGCCACCGCGCGCTCGATCTGCGCGTCCGTCAGATCGGCCCGCGCGGTGAGCCGCAACCGCGAGATGCCGTCGGGCACCGACGGCGGCCGGAAGCAGCCGACCGCCAGCCCCTGTGCGCGGCAGTCCGCAGCCCACCGCAGCGCCGCCTCCGGGGAGGGCGCCCGCACCGAGACGACGGCGGCGTCGGGCCGGGCCGCCGTGAGGCCCGCCTCGGTGAGCAGCCCGTGCAGGGTGGTGGCGACGGTACGGGCCCGCTCGGCGAGGTCCGGTTCGGCGACCAGCAGCCGCAGGCTCGCGAGCGCGCCGCCCGCGGCGGCGGGGGCCAGCCCGGTGTCGAAGATGAAGGTGCGGGCCGCGTTCACCAGGTGCTCGATCACCCGGGCCGGCCCGAGGACGGCGCCGCCCTGACTGCCGAGGGACTTGGAGAGGGTCAGCGTGGCCACCACGTCCTCGTCGCCCGCGAGCCCCGCCTCGTGGAGGGCGCCCCGGCCCCCTTCGCCGAGGACGCCGAGGCCGTGGGCGTCGTCCACGACGAGTCCCGCGCCGTGCGCGCGGCAGGCCTCGGCCAGCCTCGGCAGCGGGGCCTTGTCGCCGTCGACGGAGAAGACGGAGTCGCTGACGACCAGAGCCCGTCGGCCCGAGTGCGCGTCGAGCGTCTTGGCGACGGCCTCGGGGTCGGTGTGCGGGACGACGGCCGTCTCGGCGCGCGCGAGGCGGCAGCCGTCGACGATCGAGGCGTGGTTGGACGCGTCGGACACGATCAGGGAGTCCCGGCCGCCGAGCGCGGTCAGCGCGGCCAGGTTGGCGGTGTAGCCGGAGGAGAGGACGAGGGCGGCCTCGAAGCCGCAGAACTCGGCGAGTTCGCGTTCGAGCCGGGTGTGCAGCCGGGTGGTGCCGGTGACGAGCCGGGAGCCCGTCGAGCCCGCGCCCCAGCGCACGGCCGCCTCGGCCGCGGCCCCGGTGACCTCCGGGCGGCGGGTCAGCCCGAGGTAGTCGTTGCTCGCCAGGTCGAGCAGCTCCGACTCGGCGCTCCGGGGCCGCAGCGTACGGACCAGACCGGCGTCGGCCCGGCGTCGCGCCTCGGCGTCGGTCCAGTCGAACGCGGTACGGCGCGGGCCCGCGGCCCGTGCCTCCTCGGCCTGAGACATACGGCGATCCTTTTGTAGGCAGCGCACAGACCCTAGCCGGAGCCTGCCGAGGTCGGGATGTGGTCATCCACACACCCCGATCGGAGTCGTTTGTTCGGATCCTCCTTGGCCGAGGGGCGGGCGGTAGGCCAGGATCAGCGGTTATGGACCTGCTGAACACGCTGGTGGAGAAGGGGCTGCGGCGCGAGCTGCCGACCCGTGAAGAAGCGCTCGCCGTCCTGGCGACCTCCGACGACGAACTGCTCGATGTGGTGGCGGCGGCCGGCAAGGTGCGCCGCCAGTGGTTCGGGCGGCGGGTGAAGCTCAACTACCTGGTGAACCTGAAGTCGGGGCTGTGCCCCGAGGACTGCTCGTACTGCTCGCAGCGGCTCGGCTCGAAGGCCGAGATCCTCAAGTACACCTGGCTCAAGCCGGACGAGGCGTCCCAGGCGGCGGCGGCCGGTGTCGCGGGCGGCGCCAAGCGGGTCTGCCTGGTGGCGAGCGGCCGGGGTCCGACGGACCGGGACGTCGAGCGGGTCGGCAGGACCATCGAGGCCATCAAGGAGCAGAACGAGGGCGTCGAGGTCTGCGCCTGCCTCGGGCTGCTCTCGGACGGCCAGGCGGAGCGGCTGCGGGACGCCGGCGCCGACGCGTACAACCACAACCTGAACACCTCCGAGGCGACGTACGAGGGGATCACCAAGACCCACACGTACGCGGACCGGGTGGACACCGTGCGGAAGGCGCACGCCGCCGGTCTGTCGGCCTGCTCGGGTCTGATCGCGGGCATGGGCGAGTCCGACGAGGACCTCGTCGACGTCGTGTACGCGCTGCGCGCGCTCGACTCGGACTCGGTGCCGGTCAACTTCCTCATCCCCTTCGAGGGGACGCCGCTCGCCAAGGAGTGGAACCTCACCCCGCAGCGCTGTCTGCGGATCCTCGCGATGGTGCGGTTCGTCTGCCCCGACGTCGAGGTCCGGATCGCCGGCGGCCGTGAGGTCCATCTGCGCTCGATGCAGCCGCTGGCCCTGCACATCGCCAACTCGATCTTCCTCGGCGACTACCTGACCAGCGAGGGCCAGGCCGGCCAGGCCGACCTGGACATGATCGCGGACGCGGGCTTCGAAGTGGAGGGAGCGGGTACCACCACGCTGCCCCAGCACCGTGCGGACGCGCTCGCGGCGGCGGGTGCGACGGGCGGCTGCGACTCGAAGGCCTCGGCGGGCTGCGGTTCGGAGGCCTCCGCGGACGGCGCGGGCTGCGGCTCCCACGCGGAGGCGGGCGGCGGCTGCGGCCCCTGCGGCGGGCACGCGGCGCCGGAGGCGGCCGATGCCCCCGAGGCGTCCGAGGCCCCGGCGGTGTCTGCGGCTCCGGCGGCTCCCGCGGCCAACGAGCCCCGGCCGGACCTGGTCGCCGTGCGCCGCCGCGGCGCCGGTACGGACCTCGCCCCGAACGCGTAACGCCGTGCGCAACGAAGAACTCCTCACCCTGGACCGGGCGCACGTCTGGCATCCGTACGGCCCCATGCCCGGCCGCACGGACCCGCTGGTCGTCGCGTCCGCGTCCGGCGTACGCCTCCGGCTCACCGAACCCGCCGAGGGACAGGCCGAGTTGATCGACGGCATGTCCTCCTGGTGGTCGGCGGTCCACGGCTACAACCACCCGGTGCTCAACGACGCGGTGCGCGGCCAGCTGGACCGGATGAGCCATGTCATGTTCGGCGGGCTCACCCACGAACCCGCCGTCCGGCTCGCCGCCCGGCTCGTCGAGATCACCCCCGAGCCGCTGCGGCACGTCTTCCTCAGCGACTCGGGCTCCGTCTCGGTCGAGGTCGCAGTCAAGATGTGCCTCCAGTACTGGCGTTCGCTCGGGCGCCCCGAGAAGCAGCGGCTGCTCACCTGGCGCGGCGGCTACCACGGCGACACCTGGCAGCCGATGTCCGTGTGCGACCCGGAGGGCGGGATGCACGAGCTGTGGTCGGGGGTGCTCCAGCGGCAGGTGTTCGTGGACGCCCCGCCGGCCGCGTACGAGGAGTCGTACGCGGAGCTGCTGCGGACCGAGATCGGGAAGCACGCGCACGAACTGGCCGCGGTGATCGTGGAGCCGGTGGTGCAGGGCGCGGGCGGGATGCGTTTCCACGACCCGGAGTACCTGCGGGTGCTGCGCGAGGCCTGCGACGCCCACGACGTGCTGCTCGTCCTCGACGAGATCGCCACCGGGTTCGGCCGTACGGGCACGCTGTTCGCCGCCGACCAGGTGGGGATCTCCCCCGATGTGATGTGTCTGGGCAAGGCGCTGACCGGCGGTTATCTCTCGATGGCGGCGACGCTCTGCACGAGCCGGGTCGCCGAGGGGATCTCTCGGGGCGAGGTCCCGGTGCTCGCGCACGGCCCGACGTTCATGGGGAACCCGCTGGCGTCCGCCGTGGCCTGCGCCTCGATCGACCTGCTGCTCTCCCAGGACTGGGAGGCCGAGGTCAAGCGGATCGAGACGGGGCTGCGGGAGGGTCTCGCCCCGGCCGCCGGCCTCCCCGGGGTCCGGGAGGTACGGGTGCTCGGCGCGATCGGCGTCGTCCAGCTGGACCACGAGGTCGACATGGCCGCGGCGACGCGCGCGGCGGTCCGGGAGGGCGTGTGGCTGCGCCCGTTCCGCGACCTGATCTACACGATGCCGCCGTTTGTGACGGGCGACGAGGACCTGGCCCGGATCTGCGCCGCCGTGCGCGCGGCCGCCTCGGCGGGCTGAGCGGAAGGACTGGGACAGCAGTGGGAATCGTCGTCGTCAGCGGTACGGGCACGGAGATCGGCAAGACGGTGGTGACGGCGGCGGTGGCCGCCGTGGCCACCGCCGCGGGTCGGTCGGTCGCCGTCCTCAAGCCCGCGCAGACCGGGGTCGGGCGGGATGAGGCCGGTGACGCGGCCGAGGTCGTCCGGCTCTCGGGCGCCGTGGGCCACGCCGAGCTGGGCCGCTTCCCGGAGCCGCTGGCCCCCGGTACGGCGGCCCGGCGGGCCGGGCTCGCTCCGGTGGGCCCCCGGGAGGTCGCCGAGGCGGCCCGGAAGCTGGCCGCCGCACACGACCTGGTGCTCGTGGAGGGGGCGGGCGGGCTGCTCGTCCGCTTCGACGAGGAGGGCGGCACACTCGCGGACGCGGCGGCGCTGCTCGGCGCACCGGTCCTGGTGGTCGTCCCGGCCGGCCTGGGGACGCTCAACTCGACGGCCCTGACGGCCGAGGCGCTGAGGGCGCGCGGGATCGAGCTGCTGGGCGTGGTCGTCGGCAGCTGGCCGGACGCGCCGGACCTGGCCGCGCGCTGCAATCTGGCGGACCTGCCGGAGGCGGCGGGCGCCCCGCTGCTCGGGGCCGTACCGGAGGGGTCGGGGGCGCTCGACCCGGCCGGGTTCCGGGCGGGGGCGGGCGGCTGGCTGGCGCCCGCGCTCGGGGGCGACTGGGACGCGGAGGCCTTCCGGGAGCGGTTCGCCGCCGAGTGACCCGGGCGACTGATGCGCCGCGCCGCCGAATCAGCCCCGGCCGGAGGATGACTCCGTAGGCTAGGGCCATGCGCGCTCACGTTCAGGAGATCGTCTTCGACTGTGCGGGTCCCCCGGCGCTCGTCCGCTTCTGGGCCGGGCTCCTCGGGGGTTCCCCGGTGGACCGGAGCGAGGACTGGTCGTACGTGGACCCGCCGGGGTTCGTCCGTCTCGCCTTCCAGCGGGTGCCGGAAGACAAGGCGGTGAAGAACCGCGTCCACCTCGACCTGGAGGTGGAGGACCCGGACGCGGCGGCCGATGAGGCGCTGCGGTCGGGTGCCGTCCGGGTCGGGAACCCGGTGACCGACGAGCAGGGCACGTTCCAGGTCATGCGGGACCCGGAGGGGAACGAGTTCTGCTTCGTGACGGGCTGAGGAGGCTCCCATGACACCGTCGCGCTCCGCGCCGCCGCCCCCGTCGTCCGCCGCGCCCCATGTGCACCATCCGCTGTTCGCCCGTTTCTATGCCCGGGTCAGCGTGTCCGCCGACACGAAGGGCGGTCTGGGCGAGCTCCGGGCGGAACTGCTCGCGGGGCTCTCGGGCCGGGTGCTGGAGATCGGCGCCGGGAACGGGCTCAACTTCGCGCACTACCCCGAAGGCGTCACCGAGGTGGTGGCCGTCGAGCCGGAGGCCCGGCTGCGCCGGCTCGCCCAGGAGGCCGCGCGCACGGCCCCGGTCCGGGTGACCGTACTACCGGACACGGCGGAGGCCCTGCCCCTGGAGGACGCCTCCTTCGAAGCGGCGGTGGCCTCCCTCGTCCTGTGCACGGTACGGGACCTCCCGCGGGCCCTCGGGGAGCTGCACCGGGTGCTGCGCCCCGGCGGGGAACTGCGCTTCTTCGAGCACGGGATGGCCGACACGCCCGGCCTCGCGCGCGTGCAGCGGGGTCTGGACCGGACGGTCTGGCCGCTGCTCTTCGGCGGCTGCCACACCGCCCGCGCCCCGCTGGCGGCGATCGAGGCGGCCGGGTTCATGTTGGGCCCGCACCGCTCCTTCGACATCCCCGAGAAGGGGCCCCGGCTGCCGTCGTCCCCGTGCGTGCTGGGCGTCGCGCGCCGGTAGTGGGGTGCTCCGGTTCGCGCTCCTGCCCCTCGGCGGGGTGTCTCTCCCCTCGAAACTCCGTGGCGCGGGCCGCTCCCAGCCTGATGGGATCCGGCCATGATCGATCTGCGGATACGTACTGCCACCCCTGACGACGCCGAGGCCGTCCTCGCCTTCTGGCGGGAGTCCGCGAAGGGGACGTCGATCTCGGACGACGTGCACGGGGTGACCCGGCTCATCGAGCGCGACCCCGAGGCGCTCCTGCTCGCGGTGGACGACGGCCTGATCGTGGGCTCCGTCATCGCGGGCTGGGACGGCTGGCGCGCCTCCCTCTACCGGCTGGCCGTGCTGCCCTCGCACCGTCGGCGCGGCATCTCGACCGCGCTCCTGAAGGCGGCGGAGGAACGGTTCCTCGCCCTCGGCGGACGACGGGCCGACGCCATGGTCCTGGAGGCCAACGAGACCGGGCACCGCGTGTGGACGGCCGCCGGCTACGGCCGCGAGGACCGCTGGCGCCGCTGGGTGAAGCCGCTCACCGGCTGAGCCTCGACGCCTGCTGGCCCGTGGGTGATCACCACCGCGGGGCCGCCGGCCCGGGGGCGTAACCACCACAGGGGGTGATCACGCCCCCCCTTTTGCCGATCCTTTACCATGGTCTCTCCACACGTCCCGACGACCGAAAGGTGTGAGCGTCCGCCCATGGGCGAGCCTCCCAGTAGTACGGATCCCCGTACCGGATCCGGAAGCACCGGCTCCGACAGCCGACACCGCGCGTTCCTCCTCCCCCTGACTGATCATGGGACGGAGGTGAACCGATGACCGAAGTGCTTCTGCTCCTCCTGGCGCTCCTGCTCTCCGTGGCGTGCGGCGCCTTCGTCGCGGCCGAGTTCTCGCTGACCACGGTCGAGCGCGGCGAGCTCGAAGCCGCCGCCGAGCGCGGCGAGCGCGGCGCGGCCGGGGCCCTCAAGGCCGTCAGATCGCTCACCTTCCAGCTCTCCGGCGCCCAGTTGGGCATCACCGTCACCAACCTGGTGGTCGGCATGCTCTCCGAGCCGTCGATCTCCAAGCTGATCCGCGGCCCGCTCGAAGACCTCGGGTTCTCCGAATCCGTGGCCTCCTCGGTGGCGCTGGTCCTGGGCACCGCCCTGTCGACCGTCGTCCTGATGGTCGTCGGCGAGCTGGTCCCGAAGAACTGGGCGATCTCCTCGCCCCTCGCGGTCGCGAAGGTCGTCGCCACCCCGCAGCGGGTGTTCACCGCCGCTTTCAAGCCGCTGATCAGCCATCTCAACAACACCGCCAACCGGATCCTGCGCCGCCTCGGCATGGAGCCGACCGAGGAGCTGGCCTCCGCCCGCTCCCCGCAGGAGCTGGTGGCGCTCGCCCGGCACTCCGCCAAGGAGGGCGCCCTCGAGGCGGACACGGCCGAGCTGTTCGTCCGCACCCTCAACCTGGCCGCGCTGACCGCCGAGAACGTGATGACGCCCCGCGTCCAGGTCACCGCCCTCGAGGTGCAGGCCACCGCCGAGGACGTCGCCAACGCGACCCGGGCGACCGGTCTGTCCCGCTTCCCCGTCTACCGCGGCAGCCTCGACTCGGTCGTCGGCATCGCGCACATCAAGGACGTGCTCGCCATACCGGCCTCGGAGCGCCCGCACCGCCGGATCGGGGAGCTGCTGCGCGAGCCGCTGCTCGTCCCCGAGACCCTCACCGTGGACCGCCTCCTGGACCGGCTGTCCGGGAAGCAGACGATGGCCGTGGTCATCGACGAGTACGGCGGCACGGCCGGGGTCGCGACCCTGGAGGACATCGTCGAGGAGGTCGTGGGCGAGGTCCGCGACGAGCACGACCCGCACGAGACGCCGGACCTGGCGCGGGCGGGCGAGGACGCGGACGGCCATGAGCTGTGGTCCGCCGACGGCGCCGCCCGCACCGACCAGGTGGGCGCGATCGGGCTGCGCCTCCCGGACGGCCCGTACGAGACGCTCGCCGGTGTCCTCGCCCATGAGCTGGGCCGTATCCCGGCCGTCGGCGACAGCGTGGAGCTCGCCGGCTGGCGGCTCGACGTCGTCGACTCCTCGGGCCGGCGCGCGGCGCGCGTGCTGCTGCACGCCCCCGCGCACGACACCGGGAACGAGAACGAGACCGGGGAGGCCGGCCGATGATCGTCGTCCAGCTGTTGATCGGCTTCCTCACCCTGGTGGTCAACGCCTTCTTCGTCGGCGCCGAGTTCGCCCTGATCTCGGTCCGCCGCAGCCAGATCGAACCACTGGCCGAGGCCGGGAACCGGCGGGCGCGCAGCGTCATCTGGGGCCTGGAGCACGTCTCCGCGCTGCTCGCGGCGGCCCAGCTCGGCATCACGCTCTGCACCCTGGTGCTCGGCATCGTCGCCGAGCCGGCCATCGCGCACCTGCTCGAACCGGTCTTCGACGCGTTCGGCGTGCCGGAGGGCCTGGTCCACCCGATCTCGTTCGTGATCGCGCTGAGCGTGGCCACGTACCTGCACATGCTGCTCGGCGAGATGGTCCCGAAGAACATCGCGCTGGCCGAGCCCTCGCGCACCGCGCTGCTCCTCGGGCCGCCGCTGGTGACGCTCGCGCGGGCGCTGCGGCCGGTGATCTTCGCGATCAACGCCTTCGCGAACGCGCTGCTCAGGCTGTTGCGGGTGGAGGTCAAGGACGAGGTCGCGGCGACCTTCTCGGACGACGAGCTGGCCCGGATGGTCACCGACGCCGGTGACGCCGGACTCCTCGACGACCGGGCCGCCGAGCGGCTGCACGACGCCCTGGAACTGGGCCGGCGCCCGGTCCAGGACGTCGTGATGCCGGCGGAGAAGGTGGTGTACGCGGAGGTCGGCACGACTCCCGAGGAGCTGGAGGTGCTGGCGGCGCGGACGGGCTTCTCGCGCTTCCCCGTCGTCGACGCCGACCACCGCATCCTGGGCTATCTGCACGTCAAGGACGCCCTGGACGTCTCGCCGCGCGATCTGCCGTTCCCGGTGTCCGCGCTGCGGCCGATCGCCCGGGTCCGGGCGGTCACCCCGCTCGACGACGTCCTGACGGCGATGCGCCGCAGCCGGACCCATCTGGCGGCCGTCCTCGACGAGGACGGCAAGCCTGCCGGGCTCGTCACGATGGAGGACGTGCTGCGGGAACTGGTGGGCCGCCCGGCGGCGCCGTAACCGCACCGCGTCACGCACACACGAGGGGCCCCGGAATGTCTTCCGGGGCCCCTCGGCCGTGCGTTCAGAGCGCGGTGGCGGCCAGCCAGGCGTCGAGCAGCTCCAGGTCCCCCGAGCGGTCGAAGCGGGGCGCCTCGGCGGCGTATCTGCGGTGCAGGAGGAGCAGCAGGTCCCCCGTCTCGCCTTCGACGTGTACGGCGGGCACGCCCGGGTCGGTCCGCCGCCCGCGCGTCCAGGTGAAGCCGCCCCCGCCGAGGGTGAGCGTCCAGGCGGTGTCCGCGTCGCGGGCCGCGAGGCGGATGACCGCGCCGTCGCGGTCGAGCTGGGCGAGGGGCTCGGCGGTCCACGGGATGTACGGCAGGTCGGCGAGGAGATGGTCGACGGCGTCGGCGGCGGTACGGGGGTCGACCGGGCCCGGCTCCCCGCCGAGCGCGATCTCGGCGTCGGCGAGGTGCACGAGCGACTCGCGGAGCAGCCGCCGGGGGTAGGAGCGCACGCGCGGGTCGGCGCCGGGGGACCAGACCGGCCCGTCCGGGTCGGCGGCGCGCAGGGTCGCGGCGAAGGACCCGGCCCCGGCGACCAGCCAGTCGGGGTACGCGGTGGGCTCCGCCGGCAGGTCGAGCGGCACGTCCTCGGGCCGTACGCGCGTGGTGGCGCGGGTCCACACCAGGTGCTCGGCCCAGCGGTGCCCGGCGCCGAGGTGCCGGGTGAGGTCCGCGAGCGTCCAGCCGGGGCAGGTGGGCACGGGGGTGGCGGGGTCGGCGCCCCGGACGACGGCGGCGAAGCGCAGGGCGTGGGCGGCCACGGCGTCGCAGGCGGCGGTGTGGGGGTCGAGGGGGTCGAGGTCGGACGTGCCCGGGGCGGCGGCACCGGGGTCGTTCCCGGGAGCGACGCGGGTGGCGCCGTCCGGGGCGGTCGGCTCCAGGAGGCCGAAGCTCTCCGGGAGTCCGAGCAGCTCGTCCCGGCCCGGGCCCTCCGGCCGTCGCAGCGCCACCGTGCGGAACAGTCCGCCGAGGGCGCGCCGCTCGGCCGCCGGGAGTCCGGCGAGCGTGTGGCCGGTGCCTTCCAGCCACTTCACCGCGGTGTCGGGGTCGAGGACCTCGTCGTCGCAGGTCGCCACCGCCGTCACCAGCTCGGCCAGTGCCTCGGTCAGCGCCTCGGCCAGTGCGCCGGTCAGCGCGTCGCTCATCGGGTCTCCCCTCCCGGGTCCTCCACGGCACCCCGCGCATACCGCGCGGTATGATCGCTCCGCCATGGAGATCAATGCCACGTACAACAGTCTCGTCGCCGTCGGCGACAGTTTCACCGAGGGTATGTCGGACCTGAAGCCCGACGGTTCCTACCGCGGCTGGGCGGACGTCCTCGCGGGCCGTCTCGCCACCCGCGCCCCCGGCTTCCGGTACGCGAACCTCGCGGTGCGGGGCAAGCTCATCGGGCAGATCGTCGAGGAGCAAGTCGACCTGGCCGCAGGCATGAAGGCCGATGTGGTGACCCTGGTCGGCGGCCTGAACGACACCCTCCGCCCCAAGGTCGACATGGTGCGGGTGCGGGACCTCCTCACCGAGGCAGTGGAACGCCTCACACCGGCCTGCGGGCAGCTGGTCCTGATGCGCAGCCCCGGCCGGAACGGGCCCGTCATGGAGCGTTTCCGCCCCCGGATGGAGGAGCTCTTCATCCATGTCGACGAGCTGGCCGCCCGGCACGGGGCCCTGGTCGTGGACCTCTACGGCGCCCCTTCGCTCGGGGACCCGCGGATGTGGGACGTGGACCGGCTCCATCTGACCGCCGACGGGCACCGGCGGGTCGCCGAAGCCGTATGGCAGGCGCTCGGTCTCGCTCCCGAGGAGGACTGGCGGACGCCGCTGCCCCCGTCGGCGCAGCCGGGCTGGGCGAGCCGCCGGGTCGCCGACGCCCGGTTCGCCCGGGAGCACCTGGGGCCGTGGATCGGCCGGCGGCTGACGGGCCGCTCGTCCGGGGACGGCCGGGCGCCGAAGCGCCCCGAGCTGCTGCCGTACGAGCCTCCGGCCGTCCCGTAGGGGCTGCCAGGGGCCCGCGCGTGACCTGCGTCTCGTAGCAAGCTCCACATCGGACCGTGGCGCTGGCCTGCAGAAACCGCCAGTAGAATCTGTCCACGTGACTGCTGCCACTGCGAAGCCCCGCATCCCCAACGTTCTGGCCGGCCGCTACGCCTCCGCGGAGCTCGCCGTCCTCTGGTCCCCCGAGCAGAAGGTGAAGCTGGAGCGTCAGCTCTGGCTCGCCGTGCTCCGTGCGCAGAAGGACCTCGGGATCGAGGTTCCGGAGGCCGCGCTCGCCGACTACGAGCGTGTGCTCGACCAGGTCGACCTCGGTTCCATCGCCGAGCGCGAGAAGGTCACCCGGCACGATGTGAAGGCCCGGATCGAGGAGTTCAACGCCCTCGCCGGCCACGAGCACGTCCACAAGGGCATGACCTCGCGCGACCTCACCGAGAACGTCGAGCAGCTGCAGATCCGGCTCTCGCTGGAGCTGATGCGGGACCGTACGGTCGCCGTCCTCGGCCGCCTCGGCAAGCTCTCCGCCGAGTACGCGGAGCTGGTCATGGCGGGCCGCTCGCACAATGTCGCCGCCCAGGCGACCACCCTCGGCAAGCGTTTCGCGACGGCGGCGGACGAGCTGCTCGTGGCGTACGCCCGCCTGGAGGAGTTGCTCGGCCGTTACCCGCTGCGCGGCATCAAGGGCCCGGTCGGCACCGCCCAGGACATGCTGGACCTGCTCGGCGGCGACGCCGGCAAGCTCGCCGACCTGGAGCAGCGGATCGCCGGTCACCTCGGCTTCGCCCACGCCTTCACCTCGGTCGGTCAGGTCTACCCGCGCTCGCTCGACTACGACGTGGTCACCTCGCTGGTGCAGCTGGCCGCCGCCCCGTCGTCGATCGCCAAGACGATCCGCCTGATGGCGGGCCACGAGCTGGTCACCGAGGGCTTCAAGCCCGGCCAGGTCGGTTCCTCGGCGATGCCGCACAAGATGAACACCCGCTCCTGCGAGCGCGTCAACGGCCTGATGGTCATCCTGCGCGGTTACGCGTCGATGACGGGCGAGCTGGCCGGCGACCAGTGGAACGAGGGCGACGTGTCCTGCTCCGTGGTCCGCCGGGTCGCGCTGCCCGACGCGTTCTTCGCGCTGGACGGCCTCCTGGAGACCTTCCTGACCGTGCTCGACGAGTTCGGCGCCTTCCCGGCCGTCGTCGCCCGCGAGCTCGACCGCTACCTGCCCTTCCTGGCGACCACCAAGGTCCTCATGGGCGCGGTGCGCGCGGGCGTCGGCCGTGAGGTCGCCCACGAGGCGATCAAGGAGAACGCCGTCGCCTCCGCCCTCGCGATGCGCGAGCAGGGTGCCGAGCGCAACGAACTGCTCGACAAGCTGGCCGCCGACGAGCGCATCCCGCTGGACCGGGCGCAGCTCGACGAGCTGATGGCGGACAAGCTGTCCTTCACCGGTGCCGCCGCCGACCAGGTCGCGTCCGTGGTCGCGCGCGTCGAGGACATCCTCAAGCAGCACCCGGAGGCCGCCGCGTACGCCCCCGGCGCGATCCTCTGACCGGGACCCCCGGGTTCACGAAGGAGCAGCTGGAGGCCGCCCGCGACCGCGTCGTTCCCGACGTGGCCGCGGGCGGCCTTTCCGTGTTGTTCTGCGGGATCGACCCGGTGGTCACCGCGTACCGCACGGCCTTCGACGAGCCGAAGGCCGTCATCGGGCCGCAGCGGCGGACGATCGGCACCACCCGGGTCTGGGCGCTGCCCACTCCGAGCGGTCTCAAGCGCAATGGACGACGACGATGGCCGAGGAGTGCGCCCGCCTCCGGGAGGCCGCGCGGAGCGCCTGACCGGGCTGCCTGACCGGGTCGTCCGACCAGGCCGTCGGGCTCGGACGGCCGGCTGGGCCGTCCACCCCGCCGGGATGTCTCAGGGCAGGTCGACGGTGGTCACCACGGCGAGCAGCTGGAACGGCAGTTCCTTGTCCCACTGGGAGACGCCGAGGCCGATCCAGGCCCCGTCGACCCGCCACAGGACCAGGTCCGGGGTGTGGCAGCTGAGCGTGGACCAGGGCTCGGGTATCCGCTCCCCCTCCATGCCCCGCTCCAGGACCGGGCCGAGGAGGAGTTCCCGGGGCTCTCCCCAGCGCGCGGTGAGGAGGACGGCGAGGCCGTCGCGTTCCGCTTGGTACTGGTCCTCGGCGATCTCACGGCCCGTGCCGTCGTCCTCCCAGAACTCCTCGCTGGTCGCGAGTTCCGCCAGGTGGAACCCCGGACCGCCGTCGAATCCGCGCGCCCGGAGCGAGTCGATCGCCGTGAGGTGGTCTGCCGTGGTCATGGACCCAGTAAAGCGTCCACCACTGACAGTTGGCGCCGCGTCAGGTGCGGCGGGCGGTCGCCGGTCCGGTGCGGGCCGGGGGCGGCACTCGCCGCGACCGGGCCCATTGAGTACCATCCGCCGAAGAGGTGCACGAGCTGGGAGGACACACTGTGGGGCGGCTGACCGGCGGGGATCCGTCTCTGCTGCGGCGGATCAACTCCGCGGTGGTACTCCATGCGCTGCGGGGCGCCGACGCGCCCACGCTCACGGACCTGACCCGGATCACCGGTCTGTCGCGGCCCACGGTCGAAGGTGTCGTCGAGGGCCTCATGGAGGGCGGTCTCGTCGTCGAAGCCGCTCCCGAGGAGGGTGAGGTCCGGCGCCAGGGGCGCCCGGCACGGAGGTTCCGCTTCCGAGCGGAGGCCGGTCATCTGCTGGGCATCGAGATCGGCCCGCACCGCGTGGCCGCACTGCTGTCCGGTCTGGACGGGCGGATCATCGGCGCCGGTTCGCGCGAGGTGTCGGAGTCGGCGCCCGAGGAAGAGCGTCTGGACCGGGTGCGTACGGTCGTGGCCGACGTGCTGCGCAGGGCCGGGGTCGCCCGGTCCAATCTGCGGGCCGTCGGCGTCGGCACCCCCGGCATCGTGGAGGCCGACGGCACGGTCCGGCTCGGTACGGCGCTGCCGGGCTGGACGGGTCTCGCGCTGGGTGAGCGGCTGCGGCGCTCGTTCCGGTGCCCGGTGATCGTGGAGAACGACGCCAACGCCGCGGCCGTCGCCGAGCACTGGAAGGGTGCCGCGACCGACTCCGACGACATCGTGTTCGTGCTCGCGGGGCTGAGCCCGGGGGCCGGTTCGCTGATCGGCGGCCGGCTGCACCGCGGTTTCGGCGGCGCCGCCGGCGAGATCGGCGCGCTGCACCTGCTCGGCCGGGGGGTCACCCCCGAGCATCTGCTCTCGACCACCGACGAGCCGCTGCACCCGCTGGACGAGCAGGCGGTCGCGAAGGTCTTCGCGCTGGCCAAGAAGGGCGACGCGCGGGCCGAGGCGGCGGTGGAGCGGTTCATCCAGCGCCTGGTGCACGACGTGGCGGCGCTGGTCCTGGCGATCGACCCCGAGCTGGTGGTCGTCGGCGGCTGGGCGGCCGGTCTCGACGGCGTGCTCCAGCCGCTCCGGGAGGAGCTGGCCCGGTTCTGCCTGCGGCCGCCGCGGGTGGTGCTCTCCCTGCTCGGCGAGGCCGCGGTGGGCACGGGTGCGCTACGGCTGGCCCTCGACCACGTCGAGGAGCAGCTCTTCGCCGTCGACGGCACGGTGACGGCCCGCCGCTAGGCCCGCCGCTAGGAGTTCCCGCGCGACGGCACGGTGACGGCCCGTCGCCAGGGGTTCCCTGGCGACGGGCCGTCGGCGGGTGTTCGTGGGGTGCTACGAGGCCATGACCAGGTCGACCGAGTCGCCGAAGGTCAGGCGGCAGGTGTCGGCGCGGTAGGTCGCCACGGAGACGGCGGCGGTACGCCCTCCGGAGAGGTAGCGGGTCGTCACCACGAGAACGGGCGCGCCGGGCAGGCGGTCGAGTTCCTTGGCGTCGTCGGCGCGGGCGGAGCCCAGTTCCACGGAGCGGTCCTGGCCGTCGAGCGCGAGGTGCTGGAGTTCGCGCATCACGGCGCGGGCGCGGGCGGGTCCGGCGGGCGCGTCGATGGCGCTGAGGCCGGGCACGGAGCCGGCGGGCACGTACAGCAGCTCGGCGGCGACGGGCTGGCCCTGGCTGACGCGGAGGCGGCGGACGATGTGCACCCGCTCCTCGGCACCGCTCTCCAGGACGCGCGCGACGGCGGCCGGGGCCGCGTCGGCCGCGGAGTCCAGGGGCTCCCAGGCCTCGTCGCCGACACCGGGCCAGGCGTGCTGGGTGGTGGAGACGTCGACGCCGACGCGCGGCGGGGCGACCGTGGTGCCGACGCCGCGGCGGCGCTGCAGCCGGCCTTCCAGCTCCAGCTGCTCCAGGGCCTGCCTGAGCGTCGCGCGGGCGACGCCGAAGCGGGCCGCCAGCTCGCGCTCGTTGGGCAGAATCTCCCCTACGGCGAAGTCCGAGTCGAGCGCTTCGCCGATCACTGTCTTGAGGTGTTGATACTTCGGCTCCGGTACCGATGCCAGCTGCGTGGTCCCCACCCTGATCCTCCGCAATTCGCCGTGTCCCGCGGCGTTTTTCCGCGCCCTTGTTTATTAAAGGTTCCTGCACTAACCCTGCGACCATAAGGCGAGCCACCCCCTTGGTCAAGACCAATCCTCCGCCGAACGCCCCCGAATGTGACCCTCTGGCCTAGATCGTTCACAGGACGTTCGCGCCCCCGTGTGCCCCGCGCAGCAAGAAGCCCCGTCTCCCGGGTCGGGAGACAGGGCGAGTTCCGGCCGATCGGCGTGATCCGATCGGCCGGAGGGGGTGAGGTGCGCGGCGCCTCAGAGTCCGGCGGCGACCTCGGGATCCTCGGGACCGGCCAGGCCCTGGAGCTTGTCGGGGTTGCGGATCAGGTAGACGCACTGGATGCGGCCGTCGCGCACCTCGATCTGGACGAGGGTGTCGACCCGGCCGCCGTCGAGGGCGAGCAGGGCCGGGGCGCCGTTGATCTCGACGAAGCGCAGCTCGAAGCGCTCGTCCGCCTGGAACGCGGTGGCGGCGAGGAAGCGGCCCACCTTGTCGGCGCTCTCCACGATCCGCAGCGGCGTCTTGGCCTTGCCGCCCGCGTCGCCGACCAGGCGTACGTCCGGGGCGAGCAGGGCGAGGAGGCCGCCGAGGTCCCCGCCCGCCGCGGCGGCGAGGAAGCGTTCGGTGAGGTCACGGCGTTCGGCCGGGTCGACGTCGTAGCGGGGCCTGCCCTCGTCGACATGGCGCCGGGCCCGCCCGGCGAGCTGGCGCACGGCCGCCTCGGAGCGGTCGAGGGCGGTGGCGATCTCCGCGAACGGGAAGCCGAAGGCCTCGCGCAGCACGAACACGGCCCGCTCCAGCGGAGAGAGCGATTCGAGGACGACGAGGACGGCCAGCGAGACGGAGTCGGCGAGCAGGGCCCGCTCGGCGGTGTCGGGCACGGAGGGCCCGAAGTCGGTCACGACCGGCTCGGGCAGCCACGGGCCGACATAGGACTCGCGGCGCACCTGCGCCTGCCGGAGGCGGTCGATGGCGAGCCGTGTGGTGATCCGTACGAGGAAGGCGCGGGGCTCGCGGACCTCGGCCCGGTCCTCGGCGGTCCAGCGCAGCCACGCCTCCTGGACGACGTCCTCCGCGTCGGCGGCGCGGCCGAGCATCCGGTAGGCGACGCCGAGGAGCATCGGGCGGTGCTCCTCGAAGAGTTCGGTCAGGGTGTCGGTCGGGATCTCGGTGTGCACCGGCCCATCCCAGCCCACCGGCGGGGCTGTGTCCAGGCCGTTCCCCCCACATCCGGGCGGGGGCTTGAACTCCGGTCTACTCACCGGTAATTCTC
This sequence comes from Streptomyces sp. NPDC001728, assembly GCF_040297565.1. Lineage (NCBI taxonomy): Bacteria > Bacillati > Actinomycetota > Actinomycetes > Kitasatosporales > Streptomycetaceae > Streptomyces > Streptomyces sp. NPDC001728. The sequence continues at coordinate 6,028 of NZ_JBEOZK010000018.1, read as the reverse complement.
GTGGACCGGACGTCTGATGAGCTTCAGGACAGGGAGCCCGCATGCCCGGAACGGATCATGTTCCCGATCGAGAGCCCGGCGGGCCCCCGCACGGCGTCCCTCACGTACGAACGCCGGGGCGCGGGCGAGCCGCTGCTGCTCCCGCACGGCATCGGGCACCACTGGCAGGCCTGGGAACCCGTCCTGGACATCCTGGCGGCCGACCGGGACGTGATCGCCGTGGACCTGCCCGGCTTCGGCGCCTCCGACGAGCTTCCGCCGGGCTGCCCGTACGACCTGTCCACGGTCGGGGGCGTGCTCGCCGCCTTCTGCGGGGCCGTCGGCGCCGAGCGCCCGCACGTGGCGGGGAACTCGCTCGGCGGACTGCTCGCCCTTCACCTCGGCCGCGAGAAGCTGGTGCGCTCGGTCACCGCCCTCTCCCCCGCCGGCTTCTGGTCGGAGGGCGAGCGGCGGTACGCCTTCGCGACGCTGCGCGCGATGCGGGGCGCGGCCCGGTCGTTGCCCGTACCGGCGATCGAGCGGCTCTCCCGTACCTCCGCCGGGCGCACGGTGCTCACCAGCACCATCTACGCCCGCCCGGGGCGCCGTTCACCCGAGGCCGCCCGTGCCGAGACGCTCGTGCTGCGCGGAGCCACCGGGTTCCGGCAGACCCTGGCCGCCGGTGGGAACGTGCGGTTCCGTGAGGACGTCGCCTCGGTGCCGGTCACCGTGGCCTGGGGCAACCGCGACCGGCTGCTCCTTCCCCGGCAGGGCGTCCGCGCCAAGCACACCATCCCCGGCGCCCGGCTCGTCCGGCTGCCCGGCTGCGGCCATGTGCCGATGAACGACGACCCGGCTCTCGTCGCGCGGGTGATCCTCGACGGGAGCGCCCGCTGAGGGACGGCGCCGTGCGAAGAGGCCGGTGCCGACGGCGGCGCCGGCCCCCACGAGCAGGCTGCCGGCCGCCTGCGGGAGGCCGAAGGACCCGCCCCCGACCAGGACGGCGCTCAGGGCGGCGGCGATCGGGATGGCCCCGGTGAAGAGGGTGGCCCGCTCCATGCCGACGCGCTGGACTCCCATGTAGAAGAGGACGAAGCCGACCACCGTGGCCAGGGCCGCCTGCCAGACCAGGGCGCCCGTCTCCACCGCCGTCGGCAGCCGGACGAAGCCGGCTCCGTCGACGACCAGCCCCACGAGCGCCGCCTCGACGGCGCCGACCCCGCAGACGGCGGCCGTGAGCAGCTTGGGCCCGAGCAGCCGGAGCACCGGGACCGCGAGGACCGTGAACCCGACCTCGCCCGCGAGCGCCGCCACCGACCATCCGATGCCCGCCGGGTCCGTCCGCCCCCAGCCCTGTACGGCGAAGGCTCCCGCGGCGACGAGGAGGGCGCCGTACAGCACGGCGGGGGCGGGCCTGCGTCCCTCGGCCAGCGGGACCAGGACGGCGACGACGACCGGGGCGCAGCCGACCAGGACGCCGGGCACCGCGGGTTCGGCGGTGCGCTCGGCGGCGAGGACCGCCAGGTTGAAGCCGACCATGCCGACCGCCGCGAGGGCCCCGAGCCGCACCCAGTGCCGGGCGGTCAGGGTCCGCAGCGGGGTGAGCCCGCCACGTCCGAGCAGGGGGAGCAGGAGCAGGCAGGCGGCTCCGTAGCGCAGCGCCTGGCCGCCCGCGTACGGGTACGCGCCGAGCAAACCGTTCGCGGTGAAGGAGGCGCCGACGAGGGCGTAGGCGAGGGTCACGAGGAGGACCCCGCGCAGGGCGTTGGCGTTCATGACTCCGACGCTAGGAAGCGCGGCGGCCCCGGTGAAGGTCCACTTCTGTCACGCCATCGGGGACCACTTCGCGCCCGGCCCGCCGGAAGTGCCGGGGTGAGGGGCGGGCGGGCGGGTGCGGGCGCGGAAGGTGCGGCGGTACGTGTCGGGGGGTACGCCCACGGTGCGGTTGAAGTGGCGTCGCAGTGTCGCGGCGGTGCCCATGCCGGTGGCGGCGGCGACGGACTCCACGCTGTCGTCGGTGGACTCCAGCAGCTCCTGCGCGTGCCGGATTCGCTGGATCAGGAGCCACTGCAGCGGGGTGGTGCCGGTGACCGCCCGGAAGTGGCGGCCCAGGTGGCGCGAGCTCATCCGCGCCTGGCGGGCCAGGTCCTCCACGGTCAGCGGGCGGTCCAGCCGTTCGATCGCCCAGGGGAGGAGAGCGGCGAGCGGATGGTCGTCCTGGACGGGTACCGGGGCGGTGACGAACTGGGCCTGGCCACCCGCGCGGTGCGGCGGTACGACCAGGCTGCGGGCGATCGTGTTGGCGACCGCGGAACCGTGGTCGAGGCGGACCAGGTGCAGGCACAGGTCCATCGCGGCGGCCTTGCCGGCGGAGGTGAGGACGCTGCCGTCGTCGACGTAGAGCACGTCCGGGTCGACCTCCACCCGGGGATGACGGGCCGCCAGCGCCTCGGTGTGGGCCCAGTGCGTGGTCGCCCGCCGGCCGTCCAGGAGTCCGGCGGCGGCCAGTACGAACGCGCCGGTGCAGAGGGACGCCACCCGCGCGCCCGCCTCGTGGGCCGCGCGCACCGCGTCGACCAGTTCGCCGGGCGGGTCCTCCTCGGCGTCGGCCAGCGCCGGGACGATGACGGTGTCGGCGCGCGCCAGCCGGTCGAAGCCGCCGTCGGGGTCGAGCCGGAACCGTCCGACGCGCACGGCGTCCGCTCCGCAGAGGGCGACGTCGTACCAGGGGTCGGGCGCCCCCGCCGGGGCGGTACCGAAGACCTCGTACGCCACGGACAGTTCGAAGTGACGCATTCCCTCGGTGACGGCCAGCGCGACGGTGTTCACGTCCGGAATTGTACGCACCAGGTCGTTCCGGACACTCGTACGGGACGGCCGCCGGAACCAGGATGGTCACGACGGATCGTTCGGGAACAGCGCGAGTACAGGGAGAAGTCATGGAATCGGGACGCACGGTGACGGTGTTCGGCGCCTATGGACACACCGGGCGGTTCGTGGTCGCGGAGCTGCTCGACCGGGGGTTCGTCCCGGTCCTCTCCGGCCGGGACGCGGACCGGCTCCGGACCCTGGCGGCGCTGCGGCCGGGACTCGACGTGCGGCCGGCCTCGGTCGACGACCCGGCCTCGCTGGACCGCGCGCTGGCCGGTGCGGCGGCTGTGATCAACTGCGCGGGGCCCTTCGCGGCGACCGGCGCTCCCGTGATCGAGGCCGCGCTGCGCGCCGGGATCCCGTACGTGGACGTGGCGGCCGAGATCGAGGCCAACGCCGACACGTTCGCGGCGTTCGGGGACCGGGCCCGCGCGGCGGGGACGGTGGTCGTCCCCGCGATGGCCTTCTACGGCGGCCTGGGCGACCTGCTCGCGACCGCGGCGATGGGCGACTGGACATCGGCCGACGAGGCGCACGTCGCGTACGGGCTGAGCAGTTGGCACCCCACGGCCGGAACCCTCGCCGCGGGCAAGGTCTCCCGGGAGCGGCGCGACGGCCGGCACGTCCGCTACACCGGCGGGCGGCTCGAGTACCACGACGACGCGTTCTCCGTCCTGGAGTGGTCCTTCCCCGCGCCGATGGGCGCGCGGCCGGTCATCGGGGAGTTCACCATGGCCGACGTCGTGACCATCCCCAGCCACCTGGCGGTCCCCGAGGTCCGCACCTACATGGCCGTCGACGCCGCCCAGGACCTGTCGGCACCGGACGCGTCGGCGCCGGCCGCTGTCGACGGGCGCGGCCGGTCCGCGCAGACCTTCCTCGTGGACGTCGTGGTGCGTTCCGGGGACGCGGAACGGCGGGCCGTCGCCACCGGGCAGGACATCTACGCCGTCACCGCGCCGCTCGCTGTGGAGGCGGTCGACCGGATCCTCACCGGGCGGACGAGGACGACCGGGGTCGCGTCGGCGGGCGAGATCTTCGACGCGCGGGACTTCCTGCGGGCGCTGTCGGCCCACATCTCGGTGGAGGTGAACCCGTAGGGGCGGGTGTGGCTGGGGTCGCCGCGCGTGGGGGCTGCCGCGGGAGCCTCCACGCGTGTGTGCGTGCGGGCGGGCGGTGCGGGGCTCGCCGTCGGCGGAGGCGGCCCGTACGGTCCGTCCCTGTGTCCCGGGCCCGGCATCATGGTCCCCGGCCGGGAGGGAACGAGCGGCCCCGGGGCGGTACGGGCGGGAGGGGCACGCGAGATGACGAGCCATGGGCAGGTGGCCTGGGAGCTGCTGCTGCCGGCCGTGGGGGCCCCGGCACGGCGGCGCGGCAGGGCCCTCCAGGAGGCGCTGCGCGAGGCGGTGCGCTGCGGGCGGCTCGCGGCCGGGACCCGGCTGCCGTCCACCCGCGCGCTCGCGGCCGACCTGGGCGTCTCGCGCGGGCTCGTGACGGAGGCGTACGAACAGCTCACCGCCGAGGGGTACCTCCGCAGCGGCCGGGGCGCGGGCACCTGGGTGGGTGACGCGGCGCGGGGCCGGATCGCCGTCCGGACCGGGGAGGCGGGCCGGGACCCTGGAACCGCCGACAGCACGCGCACGCGCGGCGGCGGCGCTCCGGACCCGGGTACGCGCGCGCGTGGAGCCCGTGGAACGGCCCACGCGGACCCGGACGTCCGGGTCGACTTCCGGCCGGGAACGCCCGACCTGTCGCTCTTCCCCAGGGCCGCCTGGGCGGCGGCGCAGCGCGCCGTCCTGGCGCGGCTCCCCCATCCGTCGCTGGGGTACCCGGACCCCCGGGGCCTGCCCGAGCTGCGGGAGGCGCTGGCCGGGATGCTGACCAGGCGGCGGGGCGTGGTGGCCGACCCGGAGCGGCTGGTGGTCTGTTCGGGCGTGGCGCAGGCGTCGACGCTGCTCGGGTTCGTGCTGCGCGCGCGAGGACTCGACGCGGTCGGTGTGGAGGATCCGGGCAGCCCTGAGCACGGGCGGCTGTTCGCCTCGACGGGCCTGGAGACGGTGTGGCTGCCGCTGGACGAGGAGGGCCTGCGGCCCGACGCGCTCTCCGCGTCGGGGGTACGTGCGGTGGTAGCGACGCCCTCGCACCAGTTCCCGTCCGGGATCAGCTGGTCGGCGGAGCGCCGGGCCGCGCTGCTCGACTGGGCGCGGGAGGTCGACGGGTACGTCCTGGAGGACGACTACGACGGCGACTTCCGGTACGACCGGGCGCCGGTCGGCGCGCTCCAGGGCCTCGATCCCGAGCGGGTGGTCTACGCGGGCTCGGTCAGCAAGTCGCTCGCGCCGGGTCTGCGGCTCGGCTGGATGCTCGTCCCCGAGGCACTGCTCGGTGAGGTCGTCGAGCGCAAGCGGACGATGGACCTCGGCAACCCGGTGCTCGACCAGGCGGTGCTCGCCGAGCTCGTGACGGGCGGCGGGTACGACCGGCAACTGCGCCGCTGTCAGCGCGCCTACCGGGAGCGGCGGGACGCCCTCCTCGCCGCGCTGGCGGAGCACCTGCCGGGCACGCGGGTGAGCGGCATCGCGGCCGGACTGCACGTCATCGCGCGCGTACCGGGGTGTTTCGGCCCTCCGGAACGGTTCCTGGCGCGGGCGGCGGAGGCCGGGGTGGCACTGCGGCCCCTGGAGGAGTACGGCACGGCACGGCCCGCGGACGGCGAGGTACGCCTGGTCATCGGGTACGCGCACCTGGCTCCGGCGGCGGTGGAGACGGGCATCCGGCTGGTGGCGGAGGCGGTCGGGGGCGGGTGATGTTTCGACGGCGTGATGTGGCCCCGCCCACTGGAACGGTCTCGCCTGGCGCCACGTTGGGGCCGCGTGGGTCATGGGGGCCGTGCCGAGGAGGAACGGTCCGAAGTGGCCACGGGTGACGTTCGTGGACGTCTTGGGACGGAGGCGGTCAGGTGCGGGTGGTCCTCTGCGGCGGCCGGTCGCGCGTGGTCCACGGAGCCCGCCCGGTTGCTTCCCCTGACAGGAACGCGGACGGGCGGGCGCCTTGTTGGCACCCGCCCGTGGGCAATGGCTCTCAGAGGGCGGTTCGCGACTTGATGTCCATTTCCGGGTGAGGCTGGTGTGGGGTGGCTGGCCGCGCTGCTCGGCAGCTACTGCTTCCTGGTGAAGCT